>NZ_JBIAPW010000008.1:0-293032 GCF_042888505.1 Streptomyces sp. NPDC002870 | reverse complement strand
CGGGGCCTAGGGTTCGCCCCCGGCCGGGGGGGGCGCCCCCCCGGGCCCGGGCGCCGGGGGCCCCCCCCCCCCCCGGGGGCCCGCCCCCCCCGGGGGGGGGGGCCCCCCCCCGGGGCCCCCCGCTACCGGTTCCGGGTCGGCTGTACGGCGCTGGTGTCCGGCCGCGACCGATGGGTGACCGGCGAGTTCTCGAGCCGGGCGTTTCGGCGTCGGCAACTGGTCGGGAACAACGTACGGCCGACGCCGGCGAGTTGCCGGGGCCGGCCGTACGGGCCTGCGGGTGGGGCGCCAAGGGGCACCCCACCCGCAGCTCCGTTCAGTCCTTGTCCGTGCCGCCCGCACCCGCCGGACGCCAGCCCCGGGCGCGGGCCCTGGGGAGGGCGAAGGCCGCCCACAGGATGGCGAGGACGCCTGCGGTGCCGAGGAGGACGAAAAGCGTGGCTCGGTCGGTGGCGCGGTCGGCCGCCGAGGTGTCGCGGACGGCCACGGGGGCCGCGGCACGCTCGGCGCCGGCAGCCGTACCCGAGTCGCCGAGGACCGTGGTGACGGCGGCGTACGGGTCCAGCTGGGGGATGTCGGCGGGGTAGGCGGTGGCGGTGAGACGGCGCGCGACGGCGTCGGGCGAGTCGTCGGGCCGGACGGCGCGGACTGCCGCGGCGGCCCCTGCGGCGTAGGCGGTGGCCACCGAGGCGCCGGCGCCGAGGTAGTGGCCGTCGCCGCGCGGGCCGCCGGAGACCACCCCGGCGCCGGGGGCGGCCAGGTCGATGCCGCTGGTGGCCAGGGAGTTGTCCGGGCGGACACCGCCGGGAAGCATGTCGGCGACCGAAAGGACCCCGGGTTCACCGGCCGGCCAGTAGGTGCGCGACGGGATTTCGTCGGTGCCGCCCCGGGGCGGGTCCGGGGTGGCCGCGGCGACCACCAGCGCGCCCTCACGGCGGGCGTCGGCGACCGCACGGGTCAGTTCCGCGTCACGACGCGGCAGGGCGGCCGCGACTGCGATGACGTCGGCTCCGGCCTCGGTCGCCTCGCGCAGCGCCTGCGTGACGAGGTCGGCGCTCGCCTGACCGCGCTGGTCGGTACCGCGCAGGGCCAGGATCTTCGCGCCCGGGGCGACACCGGTCAGACGCGAGCCGCCGTCGCCGGTCCCGGCGATCAGCCCGGCCATGAAGGTTCCGTGGCCGACGCAGTCGTCGCCGGCCGTGCCCTCGGCGGTGACCCTGCCGCTGAGCCCGGCGGCGCCCGGGACGACACCGGTATCGATCAGGGCGACGGTCACGCCCGCGCCGGTGCTGTACTGGTGCAGCCGGTCCAGGTCGAGGCGCTGGCGCGACCAGTCCTGCTTCTTCGCCTTCTCGCGGGACGCGGGGGTGCAGGTGACCGCATCCGCGTCCGGATCGAGCGCGGAGGGCATGCCGGGCAGTTCCTGGCCCTTCTTCCCGTCGGCCGCCGGCAGGCGCGACGGGGGTGCCGCCTGGGCCGGGACGGCCGCGGGCAGCAGCAGCGCGGCGGCGAGTCCGGTGCCGGACAGCAGGCGGGCCACCCCGCGGGCGGGCATCGTCATCGGGGGGCCGCCTTCGGTGCCGCGGACACGACGTCCTCGGGGAGCAGGATGCGCAGGTCGTCCAGAGTGGGTGTGGCCAGTGAACTGAGCCGCCCCGCCTGGCGGGTGACCATCGACTCGACCACCTGACGGGCCAGGCGGGCGTTGCCGAAGGAGCGGTCCCGGGGCAGCGAGTCGAAGTACTCCTTGAGCAGCGGGCCGGTGCCGGCTCCGCACTCGTAGCCCATGCTCGAGGCCTGGGCCCGCACGATGGTGACCAGTTCCTCGGAGGAGTAGTCCGCGAAGGAGATCCGGCGCGGGAAGCGGGAGGACAGGCCCGGGTTGGAGGCGAGGAAGCGCTCCATCTCGTCCGTGTAGCCGGCGACGATGACGACCACCTCGTCGCGGTGGTCCTCCATCAGCTTCAGCAGGGTGTCCACGGCCTCCTGGCCGAAGTCGGCGCCGCCGCCGCGCGGGGTGAGGGTGTACGCCTCGTCGATGAACAGCACGCCGCCGCGGGCCCGTTCGAAGACCTCGCGGGTCAGCTGGGCGGTGTGGCCGATGTAGCGGCCGACCAGGTCGGCGCGGGCCGCCTCGATCAGCTGGCCCCGGTCGAGGATGCCGAGCTGGGTCAGGATCTCCCCGTAGAGGCGGGCGACGGTGGTCTTGCCCGTACCGGGCGGGCCGGTGAAGACCAGGTGGTTGCTGAGGGAGGGCACCGGCAGCCCGGCGGCGGCACGGTGGCGGGCGGTGGTGATGAGGTTGACCAGGTCCGCGACCTCGCGCTTCACCTCGGCCAGGCCGATCATGTCGCCGAGGCGGGTCAGCGGGTCGTCGGCCGGGGCCGCGGTCTCGGCGGCCAACGCGCCGGCGGTGGCGGAGACGTCCTCCGGCAGCAGCAGCCGCAGGTCGTGCTCACCGACCTGCTGCAGGGTGGCGAGCCGGACCGCCTGTCTGTCCACCATCTCCTCGAACACCCCGCGTGCGGCACGGCCGTTGCCGAAGCCGCTGTCCCGAGGCATCGCCTCGAAGTGCGCGGCCAGCGCGGCCGCGGTGCCCTCGCCCAGCTCGTACTGGTGCTGGGCGCACATGTTCTCCATGATCGCGACCAGTTCGGGCACCGAGTAGTTCTCGAACTCGACGGTCCGCGAAAAGCGGGAAGCCAAGCCGGGGTTGGAGCCGAGGAAGGACTCCATCTCGCGGGAGTAGCCGGCCGCGACCACCACCACGTCGTCGCGGTGGTCCTCCATCAGCTTCAGCAGGGTGTCCACCGCCTCACGGCCGAAGTCGGCGCCGCCGTTGCCGCTGTCCGAGGCGAGCGTGTACGCCTCGTCGATGAACAGCACACCGCCGAGCGCCCGTTGGAAGGTATCGGTGGTCTTGATCGCGGTACCGCCGACGACCTGCGCGACCAGGTCGGCTCGGGAGACCTCCACCAGGTGCCCGCTGCGCAGCGAACCCAGTTCGGCGAGGATCGCCCCGTACAGGCGGGCGACGGTGGTCTTACCGGTGCCGGGCGGACCGGCGAAGATCAGATGCCGGCTCATCGGCGGGGCCGACATGCCGAGTTGTTCGCGGCGCTGGGCGAGCTGCGTCAGGTTGACCAGGGTGCGCACCTGCTGCTTGACGTTCTCCAGGCCGATCAGCGCGTTCAGGGCGCCGAGCGGGCCGTCCGCGCGGTCCGGCGGGGGTGCGTCCGCGGCGCCGGAGCCGGCCGGGTCGGTGTTCTCTGCGCTGCCGCTGCCCCACGCGTCCCGCTTGCCGTTGCCGGTGCTGTTCAGTCCCTCAACGGCCAGCCGGTCGCCGGGCGCGGTCTGCACCAGGCCGCCGCCTTCGTTCTCCCGGGCGAGGCAGTTCACCAGGGACACCGGCGCGGTGGACTCCACCCGGAAGCCGTCCTGGGCGCCGCCGGAGACCTCGCAGCCGCTGAGCGAGGCGAGCGCGCCCTCGCGGAGGAGGAAACCGTGGCCCTTGGGGGCGTGCACCGCGGTGCGGTTGGCGGTCAGCTCGCCGCCCGTTGCGACGACCACACCCTCCTCGCCGGATATCTCGACGCGGAAGTCGCGGACGGTGACGTTGCCGCCGTCCTCCACGACCAGACCGCTGGTGGCCGTGTCGGAGACTCCGCCACCGGCCAGGTAGAGGGTGCTGCCGGAGGCGACGCGTACACCCGCGCCCTTCGGCCGGACGATCTCGCAGTCCTCTACGCGGCCGCGGGCGTCCTTGGCGGTTGAGATGCCGTCACCGGAGGGTTCCACCAGCCGGGCCCGTCGCAGCAGCGGGTTGGCACCGCCGTGCACCGCGATCGCGGGCGAGCCGCCGATCACCTCGAGGTGGTCCAGCTCCGGCGCCGAGTCCTCCTCCAGGAGCAGCCCGGTCTGGTCGCAGTCGCGGACTGTCAGGCCGGTCAGGGCCGGGGAGGCGGCTCCCGCGACCCGCAGCGCCGCGCCCTGCGCGCCGTCCACCCAGCAGTCCTCGAAGGTGCCGCGCGCGCGGTCGGTGACGAGCACTCCGTGGCCGCGCGTACGCGAGACGCGGCAGCGGCGCAGTACCGGGTCGGTTCCCTGGGCCAGTGTGATGCCGTTCCCGGACGCTCCGGTGACGCGGACGTCCTCCAGCGTCGTACGGCCACCGCTGCTCAGGTGCACGCCGGTGCTGGTGTCGTGCACCACGGTGCGGACCACCGAGAGGGAGCAGTTCTGCTCCAGGGCGATGGAGGGTTTGTCGGTGGAGGAGATGTCGCAGTCCTCGACGGTGCCGCGGGCCTCGCCGTTGGCGAGCAGGCCGTTGCCGCGGGCGTCGCGGACCGTGCAACCGCGGATGCGTGCCTCGCCCTGCTCGGCGATGACCAGGCCGCTGGTGCCGAGGTGTTCGAAGGTGCAGGACTCCACGGTGGTTGGCGTGGTCGAGGTGACCACGATGCCCGCGCCCTGCGGGTTGCTCACCCGGCACTCCCGCAGCGCGAGTGAACCCGTTCCGCCGGCCAGCATCGCGGTCCAGGCGGCGCCGACGACCTCACAGCCGTCGAGGGCGGCCTGCCCACGCCGCACGTCCACGGCCGGCAGTTCGGCGTCGCCGCCGCGCAGAGTCAGTTCGGAGAGCATCACGGCGTCGGCGCGCAGCGCGATCACGCTGCCCGAGCGCGGGCGGATCTCCACCGTCCCCCGCCCTTCGGCGGCGGTGAGGGTGACCCTGGTGTTGATCACCAGGTTCTCCGCGTATGTCCCGGGCCGGACGCTGATGAGTGCGCCGGTACGGGCGGCCGCGAGTGCCTCACCGATCGTCCGGTAGCGGTCCCGGTCCCCCGGACCGACGGTCAGTACCTGGCGCGACACGCACCAACCTCCTTGCCACGGGGGCGTCTGCAGTGGGCGCCCCCTCGTCCGGGGGCGCGTGTCGGCGAGCCGACGGTGCCATCATGCCTCGCCCTGGGGGCGGGCGAGTGCCGAGAGCGGTGTACCCGGTCTGCGGGCGTCCTGTCAGACGCTCCACTTCTGGTTGTCGGTCCCCGCGCAGCTCCACAGCTGCAGCCAGGCCCCGCTGCCCCGGTTGTTGTCCTTGATGTCGACGCACTTGCCGACAACAGTGTTGACCAGGTCGTGGCTGGCGTTCAGGACGAATTTCTGGGCGGCGTTGCCACTGCACCAGGCGATCTGGATGGGGGTGCCGTCGTTGTAGTTCGCGTTGGCCACGTCCAGGCACATGCCCTTGATGCGGACGGTGCCGTCGGAGGCGAACTGCCACTTCTGCGCGGGGCCGTTGTTGCAGTCCCACACGAACAGCTTCTTGCCGTCGCTGAAGTCGCCGCCCGGTACGTCGATGCAACGGCCCGAGAGGTGACTGCGCAGGGAGACGGGGGCACTGAGAGTCACGCCCGAACCGGCCTTCGCGGGCTGGTCCTTGCTGCCGTCGGACTTCTCCCCGCCGCTCTGTTGCTCCGGCTGGTCCTTGTTACCGGCGTCCTTCGGCCGGCCCTCGCCCTTGTCCCCGCCCTTCACCGGGGCGGACGCGGAAGCCTCTTTCACCGGCTCCTTCTGCTTGCCCTGCTGGTCGGGGTCCTTCTTGCCGTCGCCAGAGGAACCGGTATCGGGCGTGGTCGCAGCGAACTCGCCCGGTGCGTCCTGCGCGTTCCCGCCGAGCACTGTTCCCTCCGACGCCGGCCCCCTGCGGTCCTTTTCGTCGCTCCCGCCGAGCATCATGAACGGCACCGACACGAGCAGCGCCCCCGCGACCGCGGCCCCGGCCAGCACCGCCCTACCCGGCCGCCCCACCGGTCCGGCCTGCTGCTGCGGCCGGTCGATCGCGGTCACGGTCATGGTCCGTACGAACGCCGGCAGCCGGCTCTTGGCGGCCGCGGCGGCACCGGGGTCGCCTTCGGCTTCGGACTGACTGCCGGAGGCCGCACCGCTCTCGGAGCCGGTGCCGGTCTCGGAGCCGGCCCGGCTCTCGGAGTTGGTGCCGGTCTCGGAGCCGGCGCCACCTTCGGGCTCTGTGGTGCTGCCCTGTGCGGCCGTCTCCTCGGCCGCGGCAAGTTTCGTACCGGCCTCGGCTCCGCTCTTCGCCTCCGCGGGCTCAGAGTTGGGCTCGGTATTGGGTGCGGGTGCGGGCTCGGCGACGGCTGCGGTCGCGGCCGTCTCCAGGCCGTCGGAACCGGGCTCGGCAGGCGGGGAGGTGGGGGGTTGTGGGGCCGAACGTGTCACGTGGTCCTCCCTGAGGTGTGGGGCCAGGGTTCAGGAGAGCTGTCGGTCCGGGCGGCGGCCGCAGGGCCGGTACGGTCCGCAGGGCCGGTACGGTCCGCAGGGCCGGTACGGTCCGCCGAGCCGGTACGGTCCGCCGAGCCGGAGAGGCCGCCGGAGCTCTCCACCGTCACGGCCTCTGCTGCGGGCGCCCCCTCGGCACCCGGCACACGTACGGGATCGAGAAGACTGTCCGCCGGGACGAGCAAGGGGGCCGCGGCTCCGGCGTTCGCCAGCAACCGGGTGCCCGAATCACTCAGTGAACGGGCCAACTCGCTTGCGGGAAGCGTGTCATGTCGAAGTGCCGCGGACATGAACTCGTGTACCGGCGAGGTGAACAACAGCACCACCGGTGCCCCGTCCAGGCCGGTGGCCGTGAGCGGCCCGCCGTCCGGCCCGCGCACCACTGTGATCTCCGCCTCCGCGAGCGCCGCGAGCGCCTCGTCCACCGAGCCGTAACCGGTGGCGGCACGCTGCGCCGCCGCGTCCACCGGGTCGCTGGGCTCCGGCCAGCCGAGCACCCGGGCCGAGGGCCGGTACGCCGGGTTGGCGCGGTAGTCCCCCACGCCCCCGTCCTCGTCCGACTGCCACTCCCCCAGCACCGCCCACTCCGGCGGCGTCCGCTCCTCGGTCCACTCCGGGTCGACCACGCCGATCCAGTGCCCCGGCGCCCGGCGGGCGGCGGCCCGCACGGCCTCGGGTATCTCGGGCGTGTCCGCTAATTCGGTGATCTCGGTGACGTCGGCAACGACTGGCTCGGAAGCGGCGGTCGGGCCGGAGCCGTCAGGCACCACGGACAAGGCATCATGCCTGACCTCTTGCCGTTCTCCGGGCCGCATTTTCACCTGAACTCTTCGGTCCGTACGAATTCTTGGGTGCCGCGCGCCATGCGCGCACCTCGACGTTGATCAGATCGGGGAGCCAACAGGATGCCACACGCGCCCCGCCCGTGGGCGACCGGGTCATGTCCGTATCAGGGGCCCGCGTGCCCGTTTGCTGCCCGGGTGGTGAACTTTTGGGACCAGTGAGGCGTGGGTGGACAAAAGCCGGGGGGCGGTTGGGGCTGGGGGTGCTGCTGTCGCCCCTGTGACGGGCTAAGTTGGGTGTGCCATCGGACCCGTCGACGTACACATGCCTTCCGCCCGGACGTCCAAGCCAGGGCTGTACGGGAGGACTTCGCGGCTCGGAAAGGTTCGCAGCCCGGAAAGGCTCGGACCGGGTCCGCGGCCGCCGCCGTGGAGGGTCACGCGGAACTCGACGACCAGGACCGAGAGCCGAACCGGCTCACTCGACGCGGCACTTGCCCAAGCCCGCCGCGCCGACCGCCGTTCGTCCGGCCCGGCCGCTGTGCGGGCCCGTGCCCACCACCGACAGCTCCGCCACCGAGGAGGAGTACCGCATGTCCCCCCAGCACCACACCCCCGGCGCGAACGCGGAGGCGGCCGCCGCCCGCGCAGAGGAGGCCGGGTCGCCACCCCCGTCCTCGGCACCGGACGAGCAGGCCCCGAGCCCCGCCGCGGCCCCCAAGGCGGAGTCAGGCACTGCCCCGAGCGGGGAGACCGCTGCCGTGACCGCCACCGCCGCCGCCCCGCCCCCGGCCGCCGCCAAGCCCGCCGAGGAGCCCGAGGAGGGCGTCGCCGTGGCGGCGGCCGTCGGAACGGCACCGCCGGACGTCAACGCCGACACCGGTACCGACACAGGACGCCCCCGCAAGCCGATCCTGGCGGGGGCCGCGATCGCCGGCGCCGTCCTGGTCGCCATACCCCTGCTGCTGGCGGGGAGCGCGAACGACGAGCGACCCGACTCCGCCAAGGGGCTGGCCGCGGACTCCGACACCGTCCTGAACGCGAGCTCCGCCCCCGCCGTGCTCGACGACTACGTGGCCGAGAAGCCCAGTTCGTCCCCGGGCAAGGCGAAGCCCAAGAAGAGCGAGGCTCCGAAAGTCGCCGTCGTCCAGCCTGCCGCGCCCTCGCCGAGCCCCAAGGCGAGCAGCTCGCCCGAGAAGAAGGCCGAGGCGAAGCCCAAGCCAAAGTCGACCCCGAAGCCGAACTGGGGCACCAAGACCGTCTACGCGACCAGTGTCCTGCAGGTCGGACAGGCCTGGTCCACCAACCGCATCCGCATGGTCATGCAGAGCGACGGCAACCTCGTCGTCTACAACGAGAAGGGCAAGCCCATCTGGGCGGCCATGACGTTCGGCGCCAACCACCGGGCAATCTTCCAGCAGGACGGCAACCTCGTCATCCACAACGCCGACGACCGCCCCATCTGGGCCTCCAAGAGCCACGGCCACGAGAACGCCCAGCTGGCCCTGCGGGCGGACGGCAAGGTCGTCATTCTTCACAACGGCGGAGTCATCTGGTCCACCTGACGCCGCGGCGGGTCGGAAAGGCCCCCCCGGACTGTCGGACCTCGCCGCTATGTGACGGGCCGTGATCGCACAACGGCGCCACGGCCCGTCACGCTGCCCATTCCGCCGCTCGCCGCGCGGACCTCAGCGGCTGACAGGTCAGCCGACCGCCTCCCCGCCGGTCATCGCCGCGGCGCCCATGCGGTCGGCAGGGCGACGGCCCCTGGGCTGCAGCGGTTCCGGTTTTACGGGCACCGGCGTCAGGGGACGCTCCACGGGCCGGGACACCGTGACGGTGAACGGCTCGCCGTGGTGCAGGACCTTCAGCGGGTCCCCCTCCACCAGGGTGTAGACGGCTGCGGAGCTGCGGATGTCCACACGCAGCCTGCGCCCCCGCACCAGCACGGTGAACCGAAGGCCGGAGAGATGCTCGGGCAGCCGCGGGGCGAACCCCAGACCGCCCGCACCGCCCTCCCCGTCGCACTGGCGCATTCCTCCAAGCCCGAGCACCAGCGCCATCCAGGTGCCCGCAAGGGAGGCGATGTGCAGGCCGTCGCGGGTGTTGTGCTCCAGGTTCTCCAGGTCCATCAGGGCCGCCTCGCCCAGATAGGCATAGGCCAGCCGGAGGTGTCCCGTCTCGGCGGCCATGACGGCCTGGCAGCACGCCGACAGCGAGGAGTCCCGTACGGTCAGCTGCTCGTAGTAGGCGAAGTTGCGGGCCTTCTCCTCGGTGGTGAAGGCGTCGCCGCAGGTCAGCATGGCGAGGACCAGGTCCGCCTGTTTTACGACCTGTTTGCGGTAGAGGTCGAAGTACGGGAAATGCAGCATCAGCGGGTACTGCTGCGGGGAGGTGTGGTCGAAGTCCCACCGCTGGAAGCCCGTGAACCCGGCCGACTGCTCGTGCACACCGAGCGTCTCGTTGTACGGCACGGCGATCCGGGCGGCGGCGTCCCGCCATGCGGCGGTCTCCTCGTCGTCGACCCCCAGTTCCTCCGCGTGTTCCACGTGGCGCACCGCCGCCTCCGCGGCAGCCACCAGATTCCGGCGCGCCATCAGGTTGGTGTAGAGGTTGTCGCGAGCGATGGCGCTGTACTCGTCGGGGCCCGTGACGCCGTCGATATGGAAGACGCCCTCCGCGTCGTGGTGGCCGAGCGAGTGCCAGAGCCGCGCGGTGTGCACCAGCAGTTCCAGTCCCGGCCCCCGCTCGAACGCCTCGTCGCCGGTGGCGGTCACGTACCGCAGCACGGCGTCGGCGATATCGGCGTTGACATGAAACGCGGCCGTGCCCGCCGGCCAGTACGCCGAGCATTCCGCGCCGGTGATGGTCCGCCACGGGAACGCCGCTCCGGCCAGCCCGAGCTGATGGGCGCGGTCCCGGGCCGCGGGCAGGGTCGTGTGCCGCCAGCGCAGGACCGAAGCGACGGACTGGGGGGCCGTGTAGGTGAGCACCGGGAGGACGAAGGACTCCACGTCCCAGAACGAGTGCCCGTCGTAGCCCGTCCCCGTCAGCCCCTTGGCGGGGATCGCCCGTTCCTCGCCGCGGGCCGCGGCCTGCAGCACATGGAACAGCCCGAAGCGCACGGCCTGCTGGATCTCCGCGTCCCCGTCCACCTCGACGTCCGCGCCGGACCAGAAGTCGTCCAGATAGGCCCGCTGCTCGGCGAGCAGCCCGTCCCAGCCGGTGCTGCGGGCGGCGGCGACCGCGCCGTCGACCTGGTCGTGGACGGCGGGCAGCGACCTCTCCGCGGACCACCCGTACGCCACGAACTTCACCAGCCGCAGCCGCTCGCCGGGCGCCAGGGCGGCGGTGACCGTGAGTCTGCTGACGTCGGGCTCGCTCTCGGCCGACCAGGCCGTCCCCTCGGGGCCCTCGACGATGTGCTCGGCCGCGGCCGCCACCCGCTGGCCGCTCTTCCTGGTGCGGTGCACCAGGCGCAGCCGCGTGCCCTGGGCGAAGTCCTCCTCCGCCTCGAGCGGGGACTCGACCGCGGCCGCGACCCGCGGATCGCCGGTGTCGTGCGGCATCTGCTCGTTGGCGACCAGCTCGGACTGAACGGCCACGGTGGCCCCAGCGTCCAGCGGCTCCACCTCGTACGCAATCGCCGCGATGGCGCGCTGGGTGAACGACACCAGCCGGTACGAGGTGATGCGGACGGCGCGGCCGCCCGGGGAGGTCCACTCCGCGGTGCGGCGGAGGACTCCTGTGCGGAAGTCCAGTACCCGCTCGTGTGCCGTCAGTTCGCCATACCGCAGGTCGTAGGGGTGGTCGTCCACCAGCAGCCGGATGATCTTCCCGTCGGTGACGTTGATCATCGTCTGACCGGACTCCGGATAGCCGTAGCCGGCCTCGGCGTACGGCAGCGGATGCAGTTCGTGGACACCGTTGAGATAGGCGCCGGGCAGCCCGTGCGGTTCGCCCTCGTCGAGATTGCCGCGCCATCCGATGTGGCCGTTGGCAAGCGCGAACACGGACTCGCTCTGGGCGAGGACGTCGAGGTTCAGCTCGGTCTCGCGCAGGCACCACGGTTCGACCGCATAGCTGGGATGGGTGATCATCGTGACTCCAGCAGTTCGGCGAGATCGTTCACCACGATGTCCGCGCCGTGACGCCGGAGCTCCGCGGCCTGCCCAGTCCTGTCGATGCCCACGACAAGCCCGAACCCCCCTGCCCGGCCGGCCTCCACGCCCGCCAGCGCGTCCTCGAAGACGGCCGCTACACCCGGTTCGGCGCCCAGGGCACGGGCGGCGGCCAGATAGGTGTCCGGTTGCGGCTTGCCCCGCAAACGCTGCTCCCTGGCGACGACCCCGTCGATGCGCTCCTCGAAAAGAGCCTCGATGCCCGCCGCGGCCAGCACATCGCGGCAGTTGGCGCTGGAGGAGACCACGGCACGCCGCAGACCCGCGTCCCTGGCGGCGCTCACATACGCCACCGAGCCCTCGTAGGCCTCCACCCCCTCCTCACGGATCTTGCGGAGCACCAGCGCGTTCTTACGGGTGCCCAGGCCGTTCACCGTCTCTCTGTCCGGCCCCTCGTCGGGCGCACCCTCGGGCAGCCGGATCCCCCGCGAGGCGAGGAAGGTGCGCACCCCGTCCTCGCGCGGCCGGCCGTCCACGTACTCGTCGTAGTCGTGCACGGCGTCGAACGGCTCGAAGGGAACGCCCTCACGTTCGGCGCGCCGGCGAAGGTAGTCGTCGAACATCTCCTTCCATGCCGCCGCGTGCACCTTCGCGGTGCGCGTGAGGACGCCGTCGAGGTCGAACAGGCAAGTGCGTACGTGATCCGGAAGCCCCAGCATGCCGTCGAGGCTAGAAGGGTGAGGCGGTCGCCGGGGGCGGCAGATGCCGCCCGCCGCGCCACGCGTAGCCCGTGGGGATGATGTGGCGGTGTCATCCGGAGCAGCCGCGGGCACGGCCGGGCACCGGGCCCGGCCGCACGGGGTCGGGAACTGCTCGGAGTTGAGTCAACTCTAGTGTGCGTTAATGCCTCTGAGTGAGTGTTATAGTCGCTCGATGAACCTCAAGGAATGGGCGATAGCGAACGGTGTGCACCCGCATACGGCGTATCGCTGGTTCCGTGAGGGCACGCTTCCGGTCCCTGCTGAGCGGGTCGGGCCGCGCACGATTCTGGTGAACGTCGAGGCGAACTCGTCACCGACTGCGACAGGCGGCGTGGGCCTGTATGCCCGAGTCTCGTCCCACGACCAGAAAGCCGATCTGGAGCGCCAGACGGCCCGGCTGTCGGAGTGGGCAGCGAAGGCCGGGCACCGGGTGGTGCGGATCGAGTCCGAGATCGCCTCCGGGATGAACGGCGGCCGGACCAAGGCCAGGCGACTACTCGCCGATCCGGCGGTGATCACGGTGGTCGTGGAGCACAAGGACCGCCTCGGCCGGATGAACGTGGAACTCGTTGAGGCCGCGCTGTCCGCGACCGGCCGTCGCCTGGTGGTGCTGGACGAAGGCGAAGTCGATGACGACCTGGTACAGGACATCGTGGATGTGCTGACCTCGTTCTGTGCCGGTCTGTACGGTCGTCGCTCTGCGAAGGACCGTGCCCGTAAGGCTCTTGAGGCGGCGGCTGCAGGTGACTGATCCGAGGAGAAAGCAGCTCCGCTCCATCGACGCGCCGTTCGTTGCCCCGGGTCCATCTGGCGTGGCGGCACGCGACCGCCTCAAAAACCTCACGGCCAAGGACGAGAAGGTTCTTCGTGCCATGGGTGAGCACCTGGGACGCCTGGCCTCCCGAGACCTCAAACAGCGGTGCACGGACGGCCTGGAACACTCCACGGACACCTGGGCGACCCGCAAGCGGGACCTGACCGAAGAGTCTTCCTCTCGCTGGGCCGGGTCGATCACGAAGGCCACGCACGATCAGTGGGCGCTCTCCCGCCGCTGCCAGCTCGCCCACATCCAGGGCCTTGAGGCCGGTGTTCGAACGCTGGTGCACCGCCTGTCCCAGCCCATCGGCGAGAAGGGCACAAAGCGGGCACCGGGCGGATACCGGTCCGAGCACGAGTGGTTCCACAAGTCCCGCCGCCTGCACACACTCACCGCACGGCTGGAGCAGGAGGGGGCCGACCGCGAGGCCGGGATCGTGCATGTAGTGCGCGGAGGGAAGCGGCTCGCACGCAACCGGCACAATCTCGCTGCGGCACAGCTCACCGAGGAGCAGTGGCGACAACGCTGGGGGGCGGAGCGGTGGTCCCTGGCCGCTGACGGCGAATCGGGGAAGCGGTTCGGGAACGAGACGATCCGTGTCACCCCGGACGGCGAGGTGTCCATCAAACTCCCGGCACCGCTCGCGCATCTGGCGAACACCAAGCACGGCCGCTACGTCCTCGCCGCCACCGTGACCTTCGCCCACCGAGGCGAGGAATGGCGCGACCGCATCGAGGTGAACCGGGCGGTTGCCTACCGTATCCACTACGACGTGCAGCGCGGGCGCTGGTACCTGACCGCCTCCTGGCAACGCCCCGTCGTCACGACCATCCCGCTGGAGACAGCCCGCGCCCAGGGCATGATCGGCGTGGACACGAACGCTGACCACTTCGCCGCCTACCAGCTCGACGCGCACGGCAACCCGGTCGGCGACCCGCACCGCTTTCATTACGACCTGTCGGGCACCGCGAACCATCGGGATGCACAGATCCGGCACGCCATTACCCAACTCCTGCACTGGGCCAAACGATCCGGCGTCATCGCGATCGGCATTGAGGACCTGGACTTCACCGCCGAGAAGACCCGCGAGAAGCACGGCCGCAGGAAGCGGTTCCGGCAGCTCATCTCCGGCATCCCCACCGGCAGACTCAAGGCACGGCTCGTTTCGATGGCCGCCGAGACGGACCTGATCATCGTGGCCGTCGATCCGGCCTACACCTCCCAGTGGGGCGCGCAGCACTGGCAAAAACCCATGACAGCGCCTCACCGCACCACCACCCGACACGATGCGGCAAGCATCGCGATCGGACGACGCGCCCTCGGGCACCCGATCCGGCGACGGACGGCACCGCCCCTGTATCACCAGAGCGATGACGCAGGGCATCGGACCGTCCAGGCCGATCGCGGTACCCGAGGACGTAAGGAAACCCGCCGCCCCGTCACGGAGCGTGCACACGATGCACCTGGCCGGACAGGGACTACTCAAAGAACGCGGGCGACCAGCGCACCCAAAACCGTTCGGGATGCGCGCAGTGCCGGGACGTGGGTCCAAGACCCACTCCTGCTCACTGATTAGGAACGGTCACTCGCGGGTGTCAGTGAGCGTCCGGCAGGCTCCACCGGTAGGGCGCGATCAGCCGGTCGACCGACTCGGGGCCCCAGGAGCCCGGTGCGTAGGGCTCGACCGGCGGCGGGTTCTGAAGCAGCGGGGCGGATGCCTCCCAGAGCCGCTCGATCCCGTCGGAGCGGGTGAACAGGGACTGGTCCCCGAGCATCGCGTCCAGGATGAGGCGCTCGTATCCCTCCAGCGCGTACATCGAGTCGACGGAGTCCGCGTAGTTGAAGACCATCTCGGCCTCGCTCAGGCGCATGGCGGGTCCTGGCTCCTTCACCAGGAAACGGGCGGCGATCCGGCCAGGGTCATCGAAATCGATCACAAGTTCATTGTTCCGGGATTCCGTGCCGCTCTGCGCGGCCAGAGGGAACATGCGAAGCGCTGGTTCCCGGAAGCCGAGCGTCACGAGGTGCCGCCCCTGACCGAGCGCCTTTCCCGAGCGCAGGTAGAAGGGCACGCCGGCCCACCGCCAGTTGTCGAGTTCGACGCGCAGTGCGACGAAGGTCTCGGTGTCCGACCGGGGGTCAACGCCCGGCTCGTCGCGATAGCCCTCGTACTGGCCGCGGACGACCTGTGCCGGATCCAGCGGCCGCATGCTCTCGAAGACCTTCTCCTTCTCGTCCCGCAGGGGCTTCGCCGCAAGGGCGGTCGGGGGTTCCATCGCCACGAACCCCATGAGCTGGAAGAGGTGAGTGACGATCATGTCCCGGAAGGTGCCGGTCCCTTCGAAGAACTGTGCGCGGCCCTCGATGCCGATCTTCTCGGGCACGTCGATCTGCACATGGCTGATGTGGTCGCGGTTCCACACGGGCTCGAGGAGGCCGTTGGCGAAGCGGAGGGCGAGGATGTTGTCGACGGACTCCTTGCCGAGGAAGTGGTCGATGCGGAAGACGCGGGACTCGTCGAAGACCGCGTGGATCGTCGCGTTGAGGGCATGGGCCGAGGGGAGGTCCGTGCCGAAGGGTTTCTCCACGATGACACGGGCGTTGTCGGCGAGGCCCGTCGTGCCGAGCAGCTCCACGACGGAGCCGAAGGCCTTGGGCGGCACGGCGAGGTGGAACAGGCGGCGGGGGTTGCCGCCGACGGCCCGCTCGGCCTCCCGTACGGCCTCCAGGAGCGGCTCGGGGGCGTCGGGGTCGGCCGCGCCGAAGGACAGCGCGTCCTCGAACTCCTGCCACGCCTTGCCCTCGGGCTTCGACCTACCGAACTCGGTGACCGACTCCCGTGCCTGCTTGCGGAATTCGTCGTCGCTGAGCGCGACCTGGGAGGGGGCCGAGCCGATGACACGGAAGCGGGGCGGCATCAGCCCCGCCTTGGCCAGGTGGAAAAGCCCCGGCAGGAGCTTGCGCCTGGCCAGGTCGCCGGTCGCGCCGAAGAGCACGATGACATGGTCCTCCGGGACCGGGGGACGGCTTTCCGGCTGGGAAGGGCCGGCCACGGTTCACCCCGCCTTCTCGGCGTGACCGCCGAACTCGCCGCGCATCGCGGACAGCACCTTGTCGGTGAACTCGCCCAGCCCGCGCGATTCGTACCGCTGCGTCAGCGCAGAGATGATGACCGGGGCGGGCACGCTCTCGTCGACCGCCGCCAGGACCGTCCAGCGGCCCTCCCCCGAGTCCGAGACGCGGCCGGTGAACGTGTCGAGCTCGGGCGAGCGCGCCAGCGCGTCGGCGGCCAGGTCGACAAGCCATGAACTGACGACCGAGCCTCGGCGCCACACCTCGGCGACCTCGGCGACGTCGATCTCGTACTGGTAGGCCTCCGGCTCGCGCAGCGGGGCGGTCTCGGCGTTGACGGCCCTGCGGCGCAGGCCCGCGTCCGCGTGCTTGATGATGCTGAGCCCCTCGGCGACGGCGGCCATCATCCCGTACTCGACTCCGTTGTGCACCATCTTCACGAAGTGGCCCGCGCCGCTCGGGCCGCAGTGCAGATAGCCCTCGGGCGCGGTCCCGTCGGCGCGGGTCCTGCCCGGGGTGGGCTCGACGCCCCCGGCGCCGGGGGCGATGGTGCGGAAGATCGGGTTCAGCCGTGCCACCACGTCGTCCTCGCCGCCGATCATCAGGCAGTAGCCCCTTTCGAGACCCCAGACGCCGCCCGAGGTCCCGCAGTCGACGTAGTGGATTCCGCGGGGAGCGAGCTGCTTCGCCCGGGCGATGTCGTCCCGGTAGTACGAGTTGCCGCCGTCGACGACGGTGTCATCGGGGTCCAGCAGCGCGGCCAGCTGGTCCAGTGTCGCCTGCACCACCCCGGCGGGAAGCATCAGCCAGACGTTCCTGGGCACTTCCAGCTTGTCCACGAAGTCATGGAGCGAGGTGGCGGCCGTCGCCCCCTCCTTCTCCAGCTCCTGCAGGGCCTCCCGGTCGAGGTCGTAGACGACGCATCGGTGGCCGTCACGCATCAGCCGGCGCACGAGATTGGCACCCATCCGGCCGAGCCCGATCATGCCGAGCTGCATGGGTGTGTCAGTGGTCATGTCCGGCTTCCCCGTTCTTCAGAGCGTCGGTAATGACGTATGTGGGCGTTGGCGGACGGCTCGTGGCCGAGGTCCGGCTCATTCCCTCGCCTCCCGCCGGGACTCCACCAGCTCCCGTGCGACCTCGGCCACCCGCTGCGGGGTGAACCCGAACTTCGTGAGCAGTTGTTTCAGGGGCGCCGAGGCACCGTAGGTGTGCATGCCGACGAGAGCGCCCCCGTCTCCCACGTAGCGGTCCCAGCCGAACGTCGATGCCTGCTCGATGCCGACCCGCGCGGTCACCGTCGGCGGCAGGACCTGGTCGCGGTACTCCCGCGGCTGACGGTCGAACAGCTCCCAGCACGGCATGCTGACCACCCGGGCCCCGATGCCGTCGGCTGCGAGTTCGTCCCGGGCGGCCAGCGCCAGGGACACTTCGGATCCGGTGGCGAGCAGGATCACCTGTGGCTCGCCGGAGGGCGGGTCCGCCAGCACATAGGCACCGTGTGCGACACCCGAGGCGGCGGCCAGCCGCGTTCGGTCGAGCGTGGGCAGCGCCTGGCGGGAGAGGACCAGTGCCGCCGGCTCGTGGCGCAGGCCGGCGACCAGCCGCCAGGTCTCGACGACTTCGCCCGCGTCGCCGGGGCGGAACACCAGCAGTCCCGGCATCGCCCGCAGGCCCGCAAGCTGTTCGACCGGCTGGTGGGTGGGTCCGTCCTCGCCGACGCCGATGGAGTCGTGCGTGAAGATGTGAACGACCGGAATCTCCATCAGCGCGGACAGCCGGATGGCCGCCTTGGCGTAGTCGGAGAAGATGAGGAATCCCGACCAGTACGGCCGCAGCTTGGTCAGGGCCATACCGTTGGCCACGGCCGCTGCGGCGTGCTCCCGGATGCCGAGGTGGAGGTTGCGCCCGGACGGGCTCTGCGGCTGCATGTCTCCCGCGCCGTCGAAGGTGAGATGGGTCTTGGTCGACGGTGCGAGGTCGGCGGAGCCGCCGAGGAGCCAGGGAATGCTCTGCGCGAGGGCGTTGAGCACCTGGGCCGAGGAGTCCCTGGTGGCCAGACCCTTGGGGTCGGCGGGGAAGTCGGGGAGCTTGCTGTCCCATCCGTCCGGGAGTTCACGGCGCTGCATGCGCTCCAGCTCGTCGGCGAGTTCGGGCCAGGCGGCGCGGTATGCGTCGAACCGTTTCTCCCAGGCGGTGCGCAGTTGTGCACCACGCGCACCGATGCCCTGACCGAACCAGTCACGGACCTCCTCGGGAATCCAGAACTGCTCGTTCTCGGGTATGCCGAGGAAGCTCTTGGTCGCCCGGACGCCGTCCGGTCCGAACGGTGCTCCGTGGGCCTTCGGTGAGTCCTCGGCGGGTGAGCCGTAGCCGATGTGGCTGTGAACCAGGACCAGGGTGGGGCGCTCGGTCTCGGCCAGGAAGGTGTGGAAGGCGCGAGCGACGGCGTCGAGGTCGTTGGCATCGGCGACGGTGGCCACGTTCCAGCCGTACGCGAGGAACCGGGCGGCGACGTCCTCGGTGAAGGTGATGCTGGTGTGGCCCTCGATGGTGACCCGGTTCGAGTCGTAGATCCAGCACAGGTTGGACAGCCGTTGATGCCCTGCGAGCGAGGCGGCCTCCGAGGCGACGCCCTCCATCATGCAGCCGTCCCCGGCGAGCGCGTACACGTCGAAGTCGAAGAGGGGGAAGTCCTCCCGGTTGTACCGCGCGGCGAGCCACCTGCCGGCCATCGCCATCCCGACGGAGTCCGCCACCCCCTGGCCGAGCGGCCCGGTCGTGGCCTCGACACCACTCGTCCAGCGGTACTCGGGGTGACCGGGGCAGCGGGAGCCGAGCTGACGGAACGACTTCAGATCGTCGAGCGTCACCGCCGGCCGTCCCAGCACCTCGTAGTCCGGGTCGACGGCACGGACGCCGCTCAGATGGAGCAGGGACCACAGCAGCGTCGAGGCGTGCCCCTCGGAGAGCACGAAGCGGTCGCGGTTGGGCCAGATCGGGTCCTGGGGATCGAACCGCAGGAACCGCTGCCAGAGGGTGTAGGCAACGGGCGCGATCCCCATGGGCGTGCCCGGGTGGCCTGACTGGGCCTTCTGGACGGCGTCCATGCAGAGACCGCGGACGGTGTTCACCGACAGCGTGTCCAGGTCGGTCATGAGCGTTCCCCCCTCTCGGTGGGCTCAGGTCGGTCCGCCGACCGGTGCGCCTGGCGACGGTGGTCCGGCGCTGGGTGGGCCACGCAGCGTTGGCGATCCTGCTCGGAGGATGCCGGGAGCGCCCGCTGCGATGCCTCACCCGCGACGGGTGAAATGCCGTCACGGGCATCCGCGCAAGAGGGCGCCTGATCAAGAAATTACCCATACACCGGACATGCCGCGATTCAGGGCATCACAGACAGTGAACCGTGCCCTCCGCGAACGGCAGGCACCGGTGGTCCGTGCGCGAACGGCCGGCCCGGTCCCGTACGGACGAGGCCGGAGCCCCCGCCCCGGGCGGCAGGGAGTCGCGCAGGATGCCGTTGATCAGACGGCATCGCGTCCTGCGGCGACCCGCCCCATCGTCAGCGCCAGACGCCGCACCCGGCGCCAGTCCATCGGCGGCGCGACGTGCGGCACGCCGGGCCGGTGCCGGGGCACGCGCACGCGCAGAGCGCCGGACGCGAGACGACAGTGCACCGGAGTGGGCAACGTCAAGGCCTCGCCGTCGACACCGACCGCGATGACGGGAGCGTCGGCGTCGACGACGACCTCTCGGGCGGTGGCCTCGGTCAGCCCGCGGCCCTGCCCGCCACGCAGCAGGAGCTCCGTCGCTTCGGCGGCGTTGCCGACGCCGACACAAAGCACCCCCAGCTCGCCGGAGTCCAGACGCTCTCGGCGCCCCAGTCCCGCCGGGTCGCCCCTCTCATAGGGGTTGTTGCTCACCAGTACGGCCTGGGGACCGTCCATGGTCAGCGAACCGGCACGGACGCTCAGCCGCGCGCCGCTGTGGTGGGTCAGCAGATCCGGCAGCATCTCCAGGATGGTGCGGGCCTTGTCGTCGCGATAGGCGGGACTCTGCACGACTTCTGCGTACACGCCGAGCGAGGCGTTGTTGACGAAGACGCGCTCCGCGCTCCGGTCCGCAGGCTCTCCCGCATGGAGGTAGCCGAGGTCGACGCGCAGTTCGACGCCGTCGGTCAGTGCCTCCAGACACTTGGCGGGATCCTGCCGGTCCAGGCCCAGATCCATGGCGAAGTGGTTGCGGGTGCCGGCGCTGATCACCATGAAGGGAATCTCGTGCTGTGCAGCCACGCCGGCGACCAAGGCCTGCGTACCGTCGCCACCCGCGACGCCGAGCAGGTCGGCTCCACCCTGGACGGCCCGCCGCGCCAGCTCGGCCACATCCTGCCGCCGGGCCGGATCCAGCACGACGACCTCGGCGCCAAGGGCCCTGGCTCGCTCCGCAAGGTGGAACTTCTCGACCTTTCCGCCGCCTGAGAGCGGATTCATGATCAGAAACGGTCGCTCGGCCCGGCTGACGGAGCGCTCCGGCATGCTTGGCGGGGTGTCTTCGACAAGTGCGGACCTGCCTGCGGAGACGGCCAGCGCCCAGAGGCCGAGCGAGACCAGCACGACCCACAGCAGCCCGGCAGCCGCGTACAGAAGCAGGACACCGAGCGGCGCGGCGACCACCAGCAGCCCGGCCAGCACCCTGATCCAGCCGGTGCGGGTGAGGATCCACCACACGCCGGCCGCCGTGAGCGCCAGTCCTGCCCACCCCACCCCCATGAGCACGAGGCTTCCGAGCCCGGCGAAGACCACCAGCACCAGAAGCGCCGCTGCGCCCGCCGCCAGGGCCAGACGCGCGGTCCAGCGCCTGCTCATGGGGCAACCTCCCACCGCTCCACCCGCTGCCGGACAGGAATCTCGAGCACTGCGTTCCGAGTGAGCCGACTTCCCGTGGCCATGAACGCAGGCATCCACTTCAGGCTACGAGTGGTCACCCTGCGCGGCATGTCCACCGTGGACGCCCGATCGGCCGCACCGCTGGGCCGCCCGCCTGCTCGGGCGCTGGATCGGCCCGGTCAGGCACCTCCTCCGCGCATTTGCGTCACCGATTCAGGTTCCGCAAATCTGCGGCGAGCGAGGCGATCGCCGCCGGATTGCGCGGGCTCTCCACCAGCTCCGCGTAGTCGAGGACGACGATGCGGTCATGCTTGATCGCCGAGACGTCCGCGAGCGGTGGGTAGGACTTCAGGAATTTCCTCTTCTGCTCGGCGCTGGTGTCCCCGTAGTCGTTGATCACGATCACTTCGGGGTCCCGCTCGACGACGGTCTCCCAACCGATGGTCGTCCAGCTGTCCTTGAGGTCCTTCATGACGTGGTCGCCGCCCGCCCTGGTGATGATGTCGTGCGGCCCCGCGTACGCACCTGAGGTAAAGGGCCTGTCGCGGCCGTCGTCGTAGAGGAAGACGCGGGGCCGGTCGGCTCCCTTCGGGGCCTTCGCCTGCGCGTCGGTCACCTGCTTCCGGAACTTCGCGATGAGGGCTTCGGCGCGCTCCTCGACGTCGAAGAGCTTTCCCAGATTCCGCAGATCGGCGTAGAGCGCTTCGAGCGGCGGCATCACGCCACGTGCCTTGCCGCGCCCGTTGCGGCAGGACTCGGTCAGCAGATAGGAGTCGATACCGACTCTCTTCAGCTCGGCGGGGGTGAGGCCTTCCCCTTCGTTGAAGCCGTAGTTCCAGCCCGCGAAGACCAAATCCGCGCGGGCGTCGAGGACCAGCTCCTTGTTGATCGTCTTCTTCGACAGCCACTTCGTCTTCTGATAGGCGTCCTTCCACGGGACGGAGTCGAGATCGCCCCTGTCGTCGGGCATCACGTAGCCCGCCATCCGGTCCTCCAGGCCCAGCGCGAACATGATCTCGGTAATGCCGACGTCATTGGTGACTACGCGCTCAGGGGCCGTGTCGTAGGTCCTCTTCTGACCGCAGTTCTCGATGGTCACGGGATAGTGGCCGCCTGCCTTGGCCGGGCCGTCCCCACTGTCGCGGGAGGTGACTTCGGCGCCGCAGCCGGTGAGAGCCAGAGCCGCGGCGAGCGCAAGAGCGACGGGTCGTACGAGAGGGGGCATGGTGGCTCCTTACGAAGCGGGCTGGGTGGGCGGGAGACGGTCGAAGAGAAGTTGCAGCGCCCCGGACTCGGGGTGCGGCACGCGGTGCGCCCGTACGCCGAAGACCTCGGCCAGCAGCTCTGGGGTGAGCACGTCGTACGGAGCGCCGGAGGCGACGATCCGGCCGTGCTCGATGACGTAGAGCAGGTCGCAGTGGACGGCGGCGAGATTGAGGTCGTGGAGCGCGGTGAGCACGGTGAGCTGGCTGCCGCGCACCAGGGAGAGCACCTCCAACTGCTGTGCGATATCGAGGTGGTTGGTGGGCTCGTCGAGTACGAGCACCTGCGGCTGCTGGGCGAGCGCGCGGGCGATCAGGACCCGTTGCTTCTCCCCGCCGGAGAGGGTGAGGAAGCCGCGGTCGGCGAGGTGGTCGGCGCCGACCCGGGCCAGTGCGGCCTCGCACGCCCGCCGGTCCTCGGCGGTGGTCCGGGCCGCCGCGCTCTGGTGCGGCAGCCGTCCCATCGCCACGACCTCGGCGACCGTGAAGTCGAACTCGGCGACCGACTCCTGAGGGAGCGCGGCCAGCCGGCGGGCACCTTCGCGCGCGCTCATCGCGTGCAGGTCCTCCCCGCCGAGCCGGACCGTGCCGGCCGTGGGGCGCAGCGCCCGGTAGACGCAGCGCAGCAGGCTGGACTTGCCACTGCCGTTGGGTCCCACCAGCCCGACGAGCTGCCCGCCGCCAACCCGCAGGGTGACGTCCCGCACCAGCCGCGCGCCCGCGACCTCGACCGTCAGGTCGTTGATGTCGATCCGCATCACGCGCCTCCAAAGGTGTACGAGCGGCGGCTCATCAGCAGGACGAAGCACGGCACGCCGACGACCGCGGTCAGTACGCCCACCGGAAGCTCAGTCGGTGCCATCACGACGCGGGAGAGGATGTCCACCCAGATCATCAGGACTGCGCCCGCCGACGGAGCGACGGCCAGAACCCGGCGGTGGTCGGCACCCACCAGCATGCGTACGGCGTGGGGAACCATCAGCCCGACGAAGCCGATCGCACCGCTGACGGCGACCACGGCCCCGGTAACGGCCGCGCAGACCACGAAGAGCTCCTTGCGCAGCCGCCCCGCGTCCACGCCCAGCGCGGCCGCCGTCTCGTCGCCCATGGCGAGCGCGTTCAGTCGGCGCGCGGACAGCGAGAGATGGACGAGGCCGGCGAGCACGGCACCCGCGGCGATGGGCAGGGAGGCCCAGTTGGCCCCACCGAGGCTGCCGAGCAGCCACATCATCGCGGAGCGGGCCGCCTCACCGCGCTCGGCCGCGAACACCATGAACGTGGTGACGGCCGAGAAGCCGTAATACATCGCGCTGCCCGTGAGGACGAGCCGCATCGGGGTCAGACCGCGGTCGGTGCGGGCGATCGCGTACACCAGCACCATGGAGAGGAGCGCGGCGAGGAAGGCGGCGGTGGACAGCGCCCAGATGCCGAGCGCGCCCAGCGCACCGAAGAGGAGGACGGCGTTGGCGCCGACGGCCGCGCCCGAGGATATGCCGAGGACGAACGGGTCGGCGAGCGCGTTGCGGACCATGGCCTGCACGGCGACGCCGATGGCCGAGAGCCCCGCGCCGATGACTGCGGCCAGCAGGGCCCGTGGGAAGCGCAGTTCCCAGACGATGGTGTACGCCGACACCTCTTCGGGGGCTATCGCTCCCCCCGTCAGCCCCGCCCAGAGATGACGCAGCACCTCGCCCCAGGAGAGTCCGGAAGCCCCGATCCCCACCCCGCAGGCGAGGGAGAGCACCAGCACGGCGCACAGGGCGGCGAGGAGAGGGGGTAGTGGCACGCGTCTTGGCGGCGCGGGCCGGTGCCCGTTCGGGGAGCGTGCGGCGTCGCAGCACTGCTGCGTTCGACGGGTATGGCCACGGGCGGATCGCCTTCGCCTCGGGCCGTGCCACGCGCCAAGGAGCAGCCCGCGGACGCGGTGCGTCCGGCGCAGCACCCTCTCGCAGTCCACGGCGAGTTGTCAGGAGCCTTCACCGCCGCGGGTAATCGGGCTCACGGGGACGCGACCTGCGTACAGGTTCGTCACTCCGCCTACCGTTGCGGGTCAGCGCCGGACTTCGACCGGACTTCCCCCGCGGGGCGTCTGCAGCCTAGCGCGCTCCTGACGGTGCGGCAGACCTCTATGGACGAACCGCCTATAGCGGCTGGAGTCGACACCTCGGACACCGAGGGTGAGTAGGCGACTATTTTCGGTCAGAGGTGCGATTCGTGTCGCCATGTACGAGATCGACCGCGGCCTGCCAGGGCGAGCGCTGTGCGGATCCTCTTGCCGGAAGGCCTCAACGCGTGTCATTCATCCGGAAGTTGCCTCATTCTGGCGGAAGATTTACCGATCTGACGGAGAGAATGCAAGATAAACGACCGAAAGTGTCCTTTGTGTTTTGACTGTTGATCGACCCGGCGGTGAAGGTCTGGCTCATGTCCCCCTCACCCCCTGCCGCATCCAGCGGTCTGCTGCGCATGCGCGACTTCCGTCTCCTGCTCGCCGGAGCTGCGGCCGGTCAAGTCGGCGCCCAGGTCACTCTGGTCGCGCTCCCGCTGGTGGCGGTTCTCGTGCTCAAGGCACCCGCGTTTCAGGTGGGACTGCTCACGGCTGCAGAAACCGCCGCGTTCCTCCTGATAGGGCTGCCTGCGGGCGCCTGGGTCGACCGGATGCGGAAGCTCCCGCTGATGATCCGGGCCGATGCCGTGCGCGCCCTGGCCATGGCGAGCATCCCGCTGGCCGCAGTCGCCGACGTACTGACGATGGCGCAGCTGTACGTCGTCGCTCTGGTCACCGGAGCGGCAACCGTCTTCTTCGACGTGGCCCACCAGAGCTACCTGCCCGAACTGCTGCCCAAGGAGCGGCTGATGGCGGGCAACGGTGCGTTGGAGACGGTCCGCTCATCGGCCCACATCGCCGGCCCGGGGCTCGGCGGCGGACTCGTACAAGTCCTCGGAGCCCATCTTGCGATCGTGGCCGACGCGATCGGCTACGCCGTGTCCGCGCTGTTCCTGCTGGCCATGAAGCGGCCGCCCGAGAGCCGTCCCGAGCCTGTTCCGGGCGCGTCCCTGCGCAAGGACATCGGGGAAGGCCTCCGGTTCGTCCTCGGCCACCCCTTGCTGCGGGTCATCGCCGCAACGACCGGCCTCGGCAACTTCTTCACCGCGATGCTGATGGCCACTCAGACCATCTTCCTGGTACGGGTGATCGGCCTGCAGCCGGTCGCCATCGGTCTGATGCTCTCCGCGTCCGCCGTGGGCGGACTCGTCGGTGCACTGAGCGCCGGCACGCTCGCCGGACGCCTCGGGCAGGCCCGCATCATCTGGCTCTCCGCCCTGACAACCGGTCCGTTCGCACTGTTGTGGCCGCTGTCCGGACCGGGGGCCACCGCCGCGCTGTTCGCCATCGGCTCCGGCGTGGTCTCCTTCGGCGCGGTTGTCTACAACGTCGCCCAGGTCAGCTTCCGTCAGACGCTCTGCCCGCCCCGACTGCTCGGCCGGATGAACGCCACACTGCGCTTCCTTGTGTGGGGCACCCTGCCGCTCGGCGCCGTCGTGGGCGGCGCCGTCGCGGGCGCCTTCGATCCGCGCGTCGCACTCTGGGCCTGCGCGATCGGCTTCCTTGTCGTACCGCTGCCGTTGCTGCTCTCGCCCCTGCGCCGCATGCGCGATCTGCCGGCCGCTCCGGACGACACGCAAGCCCCGGAAGACCGGGAAGACCCGGACACGCGCGACACCGGCGGCCACCCCGAGCCCGTCGCCGTCGGCTGACTCGAAGCCCCCGTTCCAGCTCCGCCTGCCTGCCGGTCATTTCCTGCTGCCGTCCCGCCCGAGCGTCATGGCGCGGCGTCCGACGCGCGGCCATGACATCGACAGAACAGACACGACAGAGAGGACAACGTGCACCTCGGCATCACGGGCCAGTACCTGGCTCGCTACCAGCGCATCGCCGCCGACAACAGGGAAATCGATCTGCTGCCCGTCACCGGAGCCCAGCGGCGCTTCGTCCTGGTGCGTTCCCTGGACCCCGCCGGACGGCCGGACATCGTCCCGATGTTCTTCGCCTTCCCCCGCGGCACCGTGGATCCGGTACGGCTGCGAGCGGCCGCGAACCATCTGGCCGCCCGGCACCCGGTGCTGCGCGCCCACCCGGAGGTGCTCCGCGGCACCCCCGCGCTTCGCCTGGCGGAGCCGGACGTACCGGTGGAACGCATCGTTCGCGCGCCCGGCGAGGACGCGGCCACCAGCGTGCGTCGAGCCCTGGGGGCCTGGACTGCTCAGGGCTCACCGCTGCGGCTCTACCTGGCCGAGGACGGACCGGATGCCGAGGAAGAGGTGCTCGCCGTCGTACTGGACCACACCGCCTGCGACGGCCAGTCGCTGGCACGCATCGTCGAGGAGCTGAGCAGCGCCTACCGCGACGGGATCGGCCCCGGAGAACTCGCGCCCGCCGACGCGGCCGGGGAACTGGCCGCTTACCGGGAAGCGGTCCTGATGCAGCTCGACGCCGAGCAGCGCGCGGGGTCGTCCGCCGCGCTGGAGTACTGGGGCGGGCGGCTGCGCGAGGTGCGCGAACGCGCTCCGCTGCCCGGGCTGCGGGCTCCCGCCCCCGGCGCGCTGCCCACCGGCGCGGCCGAACTGCGGCTGCCCGCTCCGGCCTCCGGCGTACCGTTCCCCTCGCTGCTCGACGCCTGTCGGGCAACGGCCCGCGTCCTGTACGGAGCCGGTCATGTGTCACCGATCGGGTACCCGTGGGGCGGCCGTCCGGCCGCCGCGGCACCGGTGGTCGGCTGCTTCCTCAACACCGTCGTCTTCCCCGCCGGGACCGATGACGCCCCCGACGGCCCGGCCGGCGACGACCCCTTCGGCGAGGAGGCGACGGCCACCGATTGGTGGGGCGACCTCGACCGGGCGGACACCCCCTTCGACGAAGTCGTGCACGCCGCCCGGTCGGCCGGGTCCCCGTGGTCGGGCCGGCTGGACGGTCTGCTGACCGTCGACGACGCCCGTCACCGTTCACCGCTGAGCCTGGGCGGAGTGGCAGGCCGCGAGGTCCACATCGACGGCCGGCACGTGCGCGCCCCGTTCGCCGTGTCCGTCACCCTCGGCCCGGAACTCCACATCCGCATGGTGTGGAACCGACACATGCTCGACGACCACACGGCCGAAGACGGGTTCGGAGCCTTCTGCGCGGCCCTGCCCGCCACGGAGCGAGCCGACGTCACCGTCGGCTGAACGCCGCAGCCGTACACGGAAACGGCACACCGCCGAGCCGTACACGGCCGGCGCACCGCCCACCGCACACCCCTCAAGCCACAGAGCGGCAGAGCCCCAGAGCCGCCCCGAAGCCAACGAGCACAGCACGGCCGGACCGCGCGATCCGCGGGCCCGCCTGCGAACCCCGGGTGGGAGCACAACCGTGCCCCGACCCGCATCCGAAGAACCCCGACCCGACTACCTCAGGGATCGCCCATGCTTCCCCTCTCCTCCTCGCAGGAGATCGTCTGGCTGCACGAACAAGTGCAGCCCGGCAGCCGCGCCTACAACTTCACCGCCTCACTCGACCTGTGGGGGACGCTGGACACCGAGGCTCTGCGCCGCGGACTCACCGCCGCCCTCGACCGTCACCCCGGACTGCGCCTCGAACTCGTGGCCGTCCCCGGCGCGATGCCCGGCCAGCGGGCCGCTGACGCCTGTGCGCCCCGCCTGCGCAGCGTGGATCTGACCGGGGAGGCCGACCCGGAGGCCGCATTCGCCAGGCTGCTGCGCACCGAGGCAGAGACCCCGCTCGACACGTACGAGGCGCCGCTGCTCCGCTGGACCCTGGCGCGGCTCGCCGACGACCAGCACCGGCTCATCCACGTCGAGCACCACCTGATCCACGACGGGCACTCCTTCGCGATCCTGCTGGGCGATGTCTTCACCGCCTACCGCGCCCATGTCCTCGGTGAGCCGGTCGCCCTGTCTCCCGCGACCTCGTACGCGGACCATGTGCGTGCCCAGGCCGACGCCCGGGCCGACGACGGACGAACCATGGAGCGGCAGGCGAGCCTCGAGTACTGGGCCGACGAACTGCGCGACGCCTCCCACGACATGCCGTTGCCCGGCCTGACCCGGCCCGGCGCCCGGCGCAGGCACCACGGCGGCCAGCTGCGGCAGTCGATCGGCGCGGATCTGACACAGCGGCTGCGCGCCCACACCCGCGAGCGCGGCCTGACCCCGTTCTCCACGCTGCTCGGGCTCTTCGCGGAACTCCTGCGCCGGCACAGCGGACGCTCCCAGATGGTCGTCGGCACCGCCGTCGGCAACCGCCCACGGGGATTCGAAGATGCCGTGGGCATGTTCGTCAACACGATCCCGCTGCGGCTTCGCCTGGACCCGAAAGCGCCGGCCGAGGACACCATGGACGAGGTGACCGACACCCTCATCCGCGCTCTGCCGCATCAGGAAGTGCCGGTCCAGGAATTGACCCGCGCACTGGCCCTGCACACCTCCGGAGCGGACAACCCCCTGTTCAGCGTCATGTTCAGCGCGCACGACGCGGCACTGCCCGAGATCGAGGTGCCAGGCCTGGACATCACCCTGTTCGAAGGGTTCAACACCGGCACCACCCGATTCGACCTCGATGTCGTCCTGCTGCCCGACGACCGGCGTGGAGTGGGCCCCCGGCACGGGGCGCCCGGCATGACGCTGGTCTGGGACTACGACGCCGATCTCTTCGGCGAGGACGTGGCGAAGCTGCTCGCCGAACGCTTCCTGGATCTGCTGCGCGCCTACCTGGACGCTCCCGCCACCCTGCTCACCGACCTCGCCCTTCCGGCGACGGCCGGCGATGCCGCACCCGAACCGCACGCGGTCGCGCAGGGCCGGGACGCGCTCGACCCGGCCGCCGCCAACGACGCCTCGCTGCCCGCGCTGCTGATAGGGGCCCGCCGGGTCACCTACGGCGACCTGAACGAGCGGGTCGCCTCCCTCGCGCAGCGGATGCGGGACGCCGGTGTGACGGCCGGTCAGCCGGTCGCCGCCGTACTGCCGCGCGGCGCCGACTCGGTGGCACTGCTGCTGGCCTGTCTCCGGACCGGAGCCGTGTACTGCCCGCTCTCACCGTCCGACCCTCTCTCCCGTCTGGAGCTGCTGCTCGAGCGGCTCGGCCCGGCGCTCGTGCTCACCTCCGCCGACGCGGGGGCGACGCTGCCCGCACACCTTCCGACGGCGCAGATCGATGCCACATCCTTCCCCGCCGCGCGACCGGCCGATGTGGTGGCCGGTGCGGCGTACATCATCCACACCTCGGGTTCGACCGGCATACCCAAGCCCGTCGCGGTGGGCCGGGCGGCCCTGAAGAACCATGTGACCGGCGCGGCCGACCGGTTCGGCCTGGTCGCCGGTGACCGCGTGCTGTTGTTCGCCCAGCCCTCGTTCGACGTGGCGCTGGAAGAGGTCCTGCCCTCGCTGTACGCCGGCGCCTGCCTCGTCGTACCGGAGCGGGAAGTGCCCACCGGAGCAGAACTCGCCGACCTGCTGGCCGCCGCCCGGGTCACCGTCGCCAACCTCCCGACCAGTTACTTCCTCGCCACCCGCGAGGAGTTGCGGCCGGTGCTGCGCGAGCGCCGCTGGGCGCCGAGGCTGCTGATTCTCGGCGGCGAGCGCATCCCGGCGGAGGCGATGCGCACGTTCCTCGCCGACACCGACGCTGCCGTGCTCAACGTCTACGGGGTGACCGAAGCGGCGATCAGCTCGACCGTGTACGAGATCACCGGCGAGAACCTCGCGGACGGGGCGGAAATCCCCCTGGGCACCGAACTGCCCGGCGAGCGGATCCACGTCCTGGACGCGGCGCTGCGTCCGCTGCCGGACGGTGCAGTCGGTGAACTGGCCATCGCCGGCGCCGGTCTGGCCGAGGGGTACGTCGGCAATCCGGAAGCCACTGCGGCACGATTCGTACGGATCGAGGCACTGAACGGCGAGCGGGTCTATCTCACCGGCGACCTCGGCTACCGAGATCGCGACGGGCTGTTGCACTTCCTGGGGCGCCGCGACAACCAGATCAAACTGCGGGGTTACCGCATCGAACTGGAGGAGGTGGAGGCCGCCGCATCGGCCGTGCTCGGCGGTCGTTCCTGCGCCGTCGTACTGGACCGGGAAGCGGCCGGCGGACCGCGCCTGGTCGGCTTCCTGGAGAACTCCGGCGAACAGCAGCCGTGGGACGAGCAGGCGATGCACATCGAACTGAGCCGGCGGCTGCCGGGTGCCCTCGTACCCGGCCGCTGGGCGCTGCTGGACGCCATGCCGACACTGGCCGGCGGCAAGCCGAACCGAGTGGCGCTGGCCCGGCTGGCCGCCGAACTCGAGCCCACCGCACCGGCCGAGGAGAGCGCCACGGCCGAAACCGACCCCGCGGCATTCGCCGATCCGACGCTGGCTCTGCTCGCCGAGGGCTGGCGCGAGGTGCTGGGACACAGTCGGTTCACCGATGCCTCCCACTTCTTCCGGACCGGCGGGCACTCGCTGCTCGCCGCGCAGCTTGCGGCCTGGCTGGAACCCCGCATCGGCGCACGGCCGCCGATGCAGCTGCTCTTCCGGAACCCGGTCCTGTCCGACCAGGCGCGCGCCCTTGGCGCTTTCGACACGCCGACCGCTGCCGCCACGCAGACCGCTGCTGCCCACACCGCTACGACCACGCCGACGGAGTCGTGATGACCGAGATCCTGAGTGACACGCCGACGGGGGCCGCGCCGATGACCGGGCGGTCTGCCGAGAAGACGGCCGAGCAGACCTCCGAGCTGATGAACGACCGTCAGGGCGCCCTGCCGAGCGTCGTACACGGCACTCCCCTTCCCGAAGCCACCGCCGGAGTGCTCTGTCGCTACGAGGAATGGGTGCGTCGCAGTCCCGAGGCCCCCGCCCTGGTCGACGGGACCCGTACCTGGAGCTACCGGCAGCTGGACGAGGCCGCCGCCGACGTCCTTCGCGCCCTGGGCGACCGGGTCCGCCCGGGCGACCTGGTCGGCGTCTGCCTGGACCGCTCGGCGGCGCTGGCCGTGACCGCGATCGCCCTCGCCCGGATCGGCGCGGTCTATCTCCCGCTGGGCCCCCGCCCCGGTGAGCGCCGCATCGACGCGGTCACCGAGGACGTCGCCGTGGTCTGTCTGATCGGTGACCTCACCGTGCTGCCCGCCCGCCATCAGGCCGCCGAGCAGATCGCGCTGCCGCTGCCGGGAGAGGGGACGAACGCCGCCCCGAAGGCCGTCGCGGCCTTCGCCCCTCCCGCAGCGAGTGCGCGCCCGGCTCCGCAAGAAGCCTTCTACGCCGTGCTGACCTCCGGCTCCACCGGACGGCCCAAGGCCGTCGCCGTCGCGGAACCCGCTCTGTCCGCACTGCTGGACTGGTACCGCACCGAGACCGGCCTGGCGCCCGGAGACCGGCAGTCCCTGCTGATCGGCGTCGCGTTCGACCCGCATGTGATGGAGCTGTGGGCCGGTCTGACGTCCGGCGCGGCTCTGGTTCCCGCTCCGGACGCTGTTCGCTGGGACCCGGCCGAACTCACCGCATGGTGGCGCGACGCCGCCCTGACGGTGTGCGTCGTGGCCACTCCGATGGCCGAACCGGTGCTGGACCGGCCCTGGCCCCAGGACCTGAAACTGCGTCACCTCGTCGTCGGCGGCGACCGGATGCGCCGACGTCCCGGCGCGGATGTGACCGCCACGGTGCACAACGCGTACGGGCCGGCCGAGGCCACCGTCGTCACCACCACCCACGCCATGCGCGCCACGGACCACGACGCAGGCGACGAGACAGCGCCGTCGATCGGAACTCCGATCCCGGGCGCCACGGTCGTCGTCACCGCGGCGGACGGCCGTGTCGTCTCCCGCGGTGAGGCCGGCGAACTGTGCATCGGCGGAACGGGCCTGGCGCTCGGCTATCTGGACCCGGAGCTGACGGCACGTCGGTTCATCGCCCCGCCCCCGGGGATCGACGCGAGGCAGACAGACCGCGTGTACCGCACCGGGGACCGGGTGCGGATGCTGGACGACGGCAGGCTGGAATTCCTCGGCCGTCTCGACGATCAGGTGAAGATCAGCGGAGTACGGATCGAACCGGCCGAGGTGGAGGCCGCGCTCGAACAGAACCCGTCGGTGCGCAGCGCGGTCGTCACCGCGCCCCGTTCCGCCGATGGCAGCGCCCGGCTGGTGGCGTACGTCCTGGCATCCGACGGAGCGACCGCTGAAGAGCTGCTGTCCGCGGTACGGGCCTGGCTGCCCGAGCAGGCCGTGCCCTCGGCCGTGCGGATCCTGGACGCCTTCCCACTCGACGCCAACGGCAAGGTCGACCGTGCCCAACTGCTGAAGCAGGCTGCGGCCCCCGCGCAGCCGAACGCCGTCGGCAGCGCCACGGCCGACAACGGCGATTCACACGATGGCGCGACGGAGAGCGAGCGACTGGTCCTACGGGTCGTGCGCGACCTGCTGGAGCGCCCCCGTACCGAACTGACGGACAACTTCACAGAGGCCGGCGGAACCTCGCTCGTCGCCTCGCGCTTGCTGACCGTGATCGAGAAAGAGACCGGAGTGCGGCTGCGCGCACCGGAGTTGCTCCGCCAGCCCGACCTTCGGGCAGTCGCCGCCGTACTCGACAAGCGCCGCGCCGCCGTCAGACCGGGGGTGGCCTGAGATGGCGACTGTCCTGGCGAACACCCCCGACCACAGGAAGGAAAGCCCCGTGCCGGCTGACCGCACACCGTCCGCGTACGCCGCCGGCCTGCCCGCCCTGGTGGCGCGGCACGCCGAGCAGACCCCGCAGGCCCTGGCCGTGATGGACGGCGACACCACGCTGACGTACGCGCAGCTGATCGCCTCCGCCCGCGCTCTGGCCGCACACCTGCACGACCACGGCGTCCGCCCCGGCGACCGGGTGGCGCTGCTGGTGCCGCGCTCGGCCCTCACCATCGTCGCCCAGCTCGCGCTGTGGTGGGCGGGCGCGGCGTGCGTGCCGCTCGACCCGGCGCACCCGCGTCCGCGTATCGAGGCGATGCTCGCCACCGCCGGGGCGACACTGACCGTCGGCGACAGCAAGCTGCTCGAATCCGCGGCCCTCACGGGCGCCACCCTGGCGCTGCACGACGACCCACTGCTGACCGGCGCGGAGCTGCCCGCGGCTGAGCCCGGCCCGGACGCGATGGCGCTCGTCCTGTTCACCTCGGGGTCCACCGGCCTCCCCAAGGGCGTGACGGTCACCCACGGCGGCATCGCCCAACTGGTCACCGCTCCGCAGTACGCCACCGTCACCGCGCGCGACCGGGTGCTGTTCCACTCGCCGACCACCTTCGACGCCTCGACCTTCGAGGTGTGGTCGGCCCTCGCCAACGGAGCCGCCGTGGTGGTGTGCACCGCCGAGCGGCCCTCCTTCGAGGATCTGGCCCGGCAGGTGGAGCGGCACGGCGTGACCGTGGCGTTCTTCACCACGGCGCTGTTCCACCAGCTGGCTGCCCGCCGCTCCCGGGTGTTCTCGGTGCTCCGCACTGTGGTGGTGGGAGGCGAGGCGATGGCCGCCCAGCATGCCAGCGCGGTGCTGCGCGCGTTCCCCTGGCTCGAGTTGGTCAATGGCTACGGGCCGACGGAGACGACGACGTTCGCCACGGCCCACCGGGTCACCGATGCGGACTGCGACGGCCCGGTGCCGATCGGCCGCCCGATCGCCGGGGCCGTCACACACGTCCTGGACGGGACCGGGCAGCCGGTCGCGCCGGGCGAACACGGTGAACTGTGGATCGGCGGCAGCCGTCTGGCAGGCGGATACGCGGGACGGCCGGAGCTGACCGCCGAACGCTTCGTGGACCATGCGTCGCTGGGCCGGCTGTACCGCTCCGGCGACCTGGTCTCGGTGCGCCCGGACGGAGTTCTGGACTTTCACGGCCGCGTCGACGACCAGGTCAAGGTCCGTGGATTCCGCATCGAGCCGGGCGAGGTCGAGCACATCCTGCGCGAGCAGGCGGAGGTGGACGACGCCGCGGTGACCGTACGCCGGCCTGCAGCGGACGACGCACGCCTGGCCGCCTTCGTCGTAGCCGCACCCGGCCCGGTACCCCGTGCCGAGACGCTGCGGGCGCGGCTCGCCGCACAACTGCCCGCCCATCTGGTCCCCGACGAGCTGACCCTCGTGGAGCGGCTGCCCCTGACGGTCTCCGGCAAGGTGGACCGGCGCGCGCTCACCGCTTTTCACGGCACCGCAACCGCCGAAGTCGCCACCGAGGCGCTGACCCCGCTCCAGCAGGCCGTCGCCGAGGTGTGGAGCCGCAGCCTGGGCTGCGAAGTGAACCGGCCGGACGCCGACTTCCTCGCCTACGGCGGTCACTCCCTGCTCGCCCTGGTCGTCACGGACGACCTGCGCGAGGAGCTCGGAGTGGAGCTGTCCCTGCCCGACTTCTTCGCCGCCCCCACGGTGGCCGGACAGGCCGCGCTCGTCGAGCGCGCCCTGCTGGCCGACCACAGCGATCTCCACCTCGACGCGGCGGAGGACACCGATGGCCACTGACATCACCCCCAGCTCCGCCGCGCTGCAGGAGGAACTGCTGCGCAGGGCCCGGGCCCGCGCCGGCACGCGCCGAGCCGCCCCGGTCCCCACAGCCGTCCACGACCAGGGTCCCGCCCCGCTGTCCCACGCCCAGCGCCGGATGTGGCTGATGGACCGCCTCGGCCAGGGAGGCTCCCTCTACAGCGTGCCCTTCGCCACCCGGCTGCACGGGCCGTTCGACGTGGACGCCTTCACCGTCGCGCTCACCACACTCGTACGACGCCACGCCATCTTGCGCACCCGTTACGGTCAGCACGGCGACGAGCCGTACCAGGAGACGCTCCCCGCGCCCGACACGATCGCCGTGCCAGTGGTGGAGGCCGACGGTGACGGCGTGCAGACGCTCGCCGAGGAGGCGCGCCGTCCGTTCGACCTGGCTGCGGGCCCCCTGCCACGCGCCCTGGTGCTGCGGCACGGCCCCCAGGACCACACCGTGCTGCTGACCTTCCACCACATCACCATCGACGGCGGGTCGCTGGAGACCGTCGCCGACGAACTGACTCAGCTGTACGCAGCAGCCGTGGACGGACGCCCTCACGAACAGCCGGAGCCGCCGCAGTACACGGACTACGCGCGCCGCGAGAACGCGGCGGCCGGCCGCCTCGATGAAGGACTGGGGCACTGGACGTGCCGGCTCGCCGGAGCCGTACCGCTGCGGCTGCCCCGGCCCGCGCACCCTTCCGCCGACCTGGGCACGCGGTCGGCCGTCGCCCGCACCGCGAAGCTCGACGCCTCGGTGCTGCCTGCACTGCGCGAGATGGGCAGGCAGCACCGGGCCACCCTCTTCACGGTGTCCCTCGCCGCCGCCTTCGCCGCGCTGCAGCGGTTCACCGGCGAGGACGACCTGGTCATCGGCTGCGCCGGCACCCACCGCGAGGGGGCGGCCATGCGCGGTCTCGTCGGGCTGTGCGTCAATACCCTTCCGGTACGTGTGAACCTGTCCGGCGATCCGGAGTTCGGGGTCCTTGTGGACCGGGTGCGGGACGCGCTGCTGGAGGCCCAGGAGCACCGGGACGTTCCCTTCGACCTGATCCTGGAGCGGCTCGGCGCCGCCGCGCGGGACGCCGACGGCACGCCGCTGGTACGGGTCACCGCGGACGTCCTGCGGGAGCCCACGGCGCTCCCGCTGCCCGGCACGGTCGCCGAGCCCGTCGAAGTCGGCCTCGGCGAAGCCAAGTTCGACCTGTCGTTCGGCCTCATGGACACCGACAAGCCCGCCTGCCTGGTCCAGTACGGGCAGGCAGCCCTGGCGACGGAGGCCGGCGACCAGCTGGCAGACGCCTTCGCCGACCTGCTGGCCGCAGTCGCCGTCGACCCGGAGCTGACGCTGTCACGGCTGCCCGGCCGGCCGTGGGCGGTCCCGGCCGACGACGACTGCCATCCGGCCGAGACCCGGCTGCGGATGCATCCGCAGGTGAGCGATGCGGCAGTGCCCGAGCCGGCGACCGGACCGCTGATCGCCTATGCCGTCCTGCGGGAGACCGGGGGCCCCTCGCCCGCCGAGTTGCGGACCCACCTCCGGTCCGCCCTCGCGCGGGAACTCGTCCCGGCCGCGGTGACGCTGCTTGACGCGATGCCGCGGAACGCCGACGGCGCACTGGACGCCGGCCGGCTGCCCGGCGCGGCATCAGCCTCCGCGCTGCACGGGGACCGTGCGCACGCGGTGACGGCTGCGTTCGCCGCTTTGCTGGGCCGAACCCCCGCGCCGGACGACGACTTCTTCGTCCTCGGCGGCCACTCCCTGATCGCCGTGCAGCTTGCCGAGCGTTTGCGCACCGGGCTCAAGCTGCCGCTGACCGGTCTCGATGTGATGCAGAACCGGACACCGCGCGCGCTGGCGGCGCTGCTCGACGCGCGTGAGACGGAACGGGCGGCCGCGGCCGCCTCGACGGCCCAGCCGGCGTCACGTACCCGGCGGGCGCGGGAGGGCACCGTGCTGGTGACCGGCGGCACGGGCGGCGTCGGAGCGTTCATCCTGCGCGAACTCGCCGCCCAGGGGAGGCCGGTGCTCGCGCTCGCCCGCCCCGAGTCGGCACATCTGGTGGCCGGGGACGGTGTGGACGTCCTCGAGGGTGATCTGACCGACCTGGACGGCCTGCGCGCCGCGGTGGAGAGTGCGGACGCGGTGATCCACGCCGCCTGCACCTTCACCCGTCCCGAGGTGGACGTGGCGGCGATGGAAGCGATGGTCGACGCCTGGCACAGCGGCCCGTTCGTCTTCGTCAGCAGCGTGGACGCCTACGGACGCCCCACGGAGCAGTGGGTGGCCGAGGAGTCGGCCTCCCGGCAGCCGTTGAGCGCGTACGGACAGGCGAAGCTCGACTGCGAACAGCTGCTGCTGCGGGCGGCCGGCACCGGGGGCCGGGGCGGGGCCAGCGCCGTACGCTCGCCGATCGTGTGGGGTCCGCACGACCGGCTGCGCGACCAGCTGCGCTGGGGCGCGACCGGGATGCTCTATCAGGCTGCCCTCGCCGGAAAGCCGATCCCCCTCCCACGGCCCGGCACAGCCGGGCGCGACTGGTACGGCGCTCCGTGGGTCCACGCGGCTGCCCTGGCCCGTGCTGTGACCGCCTGCCTGGACACGGCCGTCCACGGCGTGGCCAACGCCCTGAGCGGTCACGTCGCGTGGCAGGACCTCGCCGCCGAGCTGCGCAAGCTCCTCGCCGGCGACAGTGAGATCCAGCTCACCGAGCGGGCGCATCCGGACCTCGACCACTCCTGGCACTACCACGCGGACCGGCTTGCCACCGCACTGCGCGAACAGCCCGGGGAGGACTGGCGCTCCGTACTCGCTGCGATGGTCGACGCCTCCCGGGCCTGAGCGCCCAGGACAGCGGGCCACGCGATCAGCCCTCGGCTCAGCCCTCGGCTCGGGCCGAGGGCTGATCGCGCGCGACGCCGACCACACGCTGCCGCGCCCCTGAGAGCCCCGTGGGCATCCCGATCCTCGAACACACATATCCTTCTGGCTGGCGTCGTGAGCGAATGGCAGCAGGGGGAGGACCAACCTCACATGGAGTACCTGAATCCGGGCGATCCACAGGCGATCGGTGCGTACCGGCTGCTGCGCAGACTCGGTGCCGGAGGCATGGGACAGGTCTATCTGGCGCGGTCCGCCGGCGGCCGTACCGTCGCGGTAAAACTGGTGCACAGAGAACTCGCCGGCCAGGCGGAGTTCCGGCGGCGTTTCCAGCAGGAGGTGGAGGCCGCCCGGCGCGTGGGCGGCGAGTGGACCGCCCCCGTGCTCGACGCCGACACGAACGCCGCCACGCCATGGGTGGCGACCGGCTACATCGCCGGACCGTCGCTCCAGGACGTCGTGGCCGACGCCAGCTATGGGCCGCTGCCCGAACGGTCCGTACTCGTCCTGGCCGACGGACTGCTCGGGGCTCTCGCGGACATCCACCGTGCGGGACTCGTCCATCGTGACCTCAAGCCCTCCAATGTGCTGATCACCCTCGACGGTCCGCGCGTCATCGACTTCGGAATCGCCCGCGCCCTGGACCCGGTCGCGGAAGCCCCGGCCACCCGCACCGGTGCGGTGATCGGCTCTCCGGGCTTCATGTCACCCGAGCAGGTGCGGGGCGAGCGGGTCGGCACGGCGAGCGATGTGTTCTGCCTCGGCGCGGTCCTCGCGTACGCCATGACCGGGCGGGTGCCGTTCGGCGGGGTCGAGAGCGGCATCCACGCGCTGCTCTTCCGTATCGCCCACGAGGATCCGGACCTCTCGGCGCTCCCTGAGGGCCCCCTCCTCCGTCTGATCACCGCCTGTCTCGCCAAGAACGCCGAGGACCGGCCGACGGTCGCGCAACTGCGGGAGTTCACCGAGCCCTACATACGGGAACAGGACGCGGGCGCATGGCTCCCTGCCGAGCTGACCGCGCACCTGGGGCGCCACGCGGCACGGCTGCTGGATGCCGACGTGGCGGGGCAGCCGCCGACGGTGGCGCCCGGTGGTCACGTACCGAGCGCCCCGACAGGCCAGTTCGGGCCCGCGTTGCCGTTCCCGCCCCACCCGGCTCCCGGCATCCACGGACCGGTGCCGTCACCGGTGTTCGGGCCCGCGACACCGCCGCCGCGCCCGGCAGCCGGCGGGCCGGTGCTGAAGTCGCCCAGGGGCCTGTCCAATGCACTGGTCATTCTTCTGGGCGCGGGAGCGCTCGTGTCCGTCATCGACCTCAACTACGACGCAAAGCTCGTCGGCGAACTGGCCGATATCCAAAGCACGGTGGATCTGACCGGATCGAATCCTTCCGACCTGCTCCAATCGCTCCAGTGGACCTGGAAGGGCACCCCGGACGCGTTCCTGGGGCTCTGGTTCGTGATCCTGCTCGCGACGGTCGTGCTGTGGCTCATCTGGTTCCGGCGCGTGCGGATCAACGCCGAACTGTTCGATCCGCAGGCGCACAGGCTCGGGCGCGGATGGGCACTGGCCGCCTGGTTCGTGCCCGTGGCTCACCTGTGGCTGCCCAAGCAGGTCATCAACGACATCTGGACCGCCAGCGCATCGCCGCCCGCCCCCGCGTCCTATGCCACCCAGCCCCAGCGGCCGGCGCCCTCACGCGGCGCACTGCACGCATGGTGGCTGTCGTTCGCCGGGAGCATCGGCCTGCTGTACGTCTCCAAGGCCTGGCAGACCTGGGACGAGGCCAAGAACCTCGACGAAGCCCGGCTGTTCGCCCTGGTGAGCCTCTTCGAAGGCGCACTGACCCTGGCGTCGACGGTGCTGGCCGTCGTGGTCGTGCAGCAGGTGACGTCGATGCAGCAGCGCCGCATCGCCGCCGCCCAACAGCCGTCGGCGGGTGGCCTCGTGGGGACCGGGGGAAGTCACACGACGCACAGGTGAGCGCGCTCGGGCAAAACCAGTGGGCGCGGTCCTGGACCAAGGACCCAACGACCTCGTGCATGTGCTCGCGGCGGCCGTGGTGGCGGGCGAGGCATCGCGAGTCGCCCCTCGGCTCCCCCTCAGGTCTGCCCCCACTCACTGCTCAGTCAGGCGGTGTCGGCCGCGCGCCGTCCTGCCTCCCGATCAGCCGTGGCAGACCTGCGTGGTCGGAGCCGACCTTGCGGTAAATGTCCGACAGCAGGCGCGTCACCACCGGGTCCTGAGCGCCCAGCGCCTCCGCGATCCGGGCGTTCGACCAGCCGCGGGCAGCCCATTCGGCCACGGTCCGCTCCTGCGCGGTGAGCGACTCCGTGGCTGCGGTGCGCAGTTGGAGCGGCCACAGACCGGCCGCGTCCAGCTCCTCGCGAGCCCGCGCCGCGACGGCGTCGGCCCCGCACTGAACGGCGCCTTCCAGTCCACGGTGAAGTTGCTCGGCCGCGGCCTGCGGCATTCCGACACGGCGCAGTGCGATGCCGTGGTCCACCAGCGCACACGCCAGGTCGTAGCCGGCAGGTGAGCGCTCGAGGTGTTCGACGGCCTCGGCCAGCAGTGAGACCCGTTCCGCACCGTTGGCCACCGAGGCCACGGCACGCAGGGCCTGCCCGATGGCGGACTGGGTACCGAATCGGCGGGCCCTCCGGACGCCTTCGGAGGCGAACTCGAGGGCCCGTTCCGGTTCGTCGACTTCCAGTGCCTGGGCCAAGTGGAGCTGCCAAGGACACCAGGCGGGGTTGCGCATGCCGCGCGATTCGAGCCGCAGGCCGACCCGGGACAGCTGATGCTCGGCCTCCCGACGCATGCCGAGGGCGAGCAGCAGCTCGCTGTAGACGGTCTGGGAGTCCGGGTACACCACGGCGCTGGGCACGACCTCGCCGTAGCTGTACATGGTGGCGAGTTCTTGGGCGTCCCGGGTACGGCCGCGGGCGAGCAGGATCTCGATGAGGATGCCGATGGCGAAGTACTGTGCGGGCACCTGGTGCCCGACCCTGTCCGCGATCCGCAGTCCGCCGCGGACCAGGTTCTCGGCCTCGTCAAGGCGTCCGCGGCGATAGCGGATATAGCCCAGGAGTGTGTAACCGAACGACAGATGGGCGCCGCGCCAGCCCTTGCTCTCGCATTCTGCGATGCCCCTGTTGAAGAGTTCCTCCGCTCGCCCGGGCTGGTCGCAGTACATGAAGGTAAGTGCGACCAGGACCGGGACCTCGAAACCCCACTGCTCGTCAGTCCACTTGAGGCCCTCGCCGAGGGCTTCTTCCGCATAGTGGAGCGCGGTGGCAGCGGGCTCGCCACGCACCATGGCGTCCCAGGCACGCAGCCCCAGGATGTACCGCTCCGCTGTGCCTCGGCCGGTGAGGTGCTCGGCGAGCCTGGCCAGCTTTCGTGAACGGGCGGGCGAGTCCTGTTCGTCGGCCCGGAAGGCGTTCCACATGAACTGCTCCGCCTGCATGCGCAGCCGGGTCCTGGCGTCGGTGGCCCCCCGGGCGGCTTCGGCGACCGTCTCGGCGGCCTCCGCCATCCGGTCCGAGTGGCCCAGAGCCTGTGCCAGCCGGTAGACGATGGCCTCGCGCAGGGCCGGGTCGAGGACGGGCTCGTCCAGTGCGGCCTGCAGATGGTTTACCGTGGTCGCAGGTTCGGTCAGCAGGGCGGAGCAGCCGAGTTCGAACAGCACATCGGCCCGCTCCTCCAAGGCGGGTGGCTCGCGCAGTGCCCGGGCGAGGCAGCGCCGAGCGGCCTCGGGAGCACCTGCCCTGAGGTACTCACGGGCGGCATCGCGGAACTGCCGCACGGCCCAGGGGTCACTCTCGGGGTGCACCTCCAACAGGTGCCGGGCAGCCGCGGTGGCGCCCAGGCCCGCGCTCGAGACAACAGCGGCGGCCTGACCGTGCATTGCCACCCGGAACGCCGCGGGAATCGCTCGGTAAACGGCGGTGGCGACCAGCGGGTGGAAGAACTCCAACCGGTCGTCTTCGGGGGCGTCGGGAGCCGGTTCGGCGAGGATGCGGGCCTGGCGCAGCCGGGCGACGGCCTCGGCGGACTCGGCGTCGCCCAGTCCGCCGACGCTCGCGGCCAGGTTCCGGGACGCCCCGGAGCCCAGCACGGCGGCACTCCAGGCGAAGCGGACGGCGGAGGTGCCGAGCCGCTCCAGCCGCTCGACGAGCCCGCCGCCCTTCACGCTGGAGGCGAGCTCTCGCAGCTCGGGCACGTGTACGACCTGCGGTTTCAGCCCTCGATCGACGACCTTGGCGGTGAGTTCGATGGTCTCGAACGGGTTCCCTCCGGTGACCGCCCAGGCCTCTCGGCAGAACCCCTCGTCGGCTTCCTCACCCAGGGTGTCCCGGACGATGCGGCTGACCGCGCCGGGGGTGAAGGGTACGAGATCGAAGGGGCGCGATCCATGGCGTTCGGCAAGCCTGCCGAACGCCGCCGCGTCAGCGGGGAGTTCATCGGAGCGGTAGGCCACGACGAGCAGCATCGGGAGCTCGGTGACCCGCGGTGCGAAGCCGGTGAGCCACGCCAGTGACTCGGCGTCGGCCCAGTGGGCGTCGTCCAGCATCACCACCAGCGGCGCTTGCTGCACGGCGAAGCGGGTGGCGATCCAGTCCAGGCCGTCCCGCACGCCCTGCGGATCGGGGGAACCGTTGTTGTTCCCCGCCACCAGGCCGACCGCCGGGGCGACGATTTCGTACCAACTGCCCAGTATCTTACGGTGTTCCTTCTCGGTGGCTGCCGCGAGTACGGGCTGGACGAGCTGGCGTACGACATGGAACGCCACGCCCTGCTCCTGCTCTCCTCCGCGAGCGAAGAGCACCGTGCAACCGCGAGCCACGGCCTTCCTGCGCACCTCCGTGAGGAGTGTGGTCTTGCCGAGTCCGGCCGGCCCGGCGAAGCTCAGTAAGCCGCCCGTACCCGGCGCCGCCGAGCCCGTGGACGCCCCGCTCAGGTCGGCCAACAGAGCATCCACTGCTGCGAGTTCTGCGTCACGTTCCAGCAGTAGCCGACGCGGTCGCCCCGGCCGGTCTCCCGTGTAGGTCACATCAGTTCCTTCGGCCGTGTGTCGTCCGAGTACGCGAAGAGTACGCCCTCGGAGACTGTCCGTAACCCGTCGCGGAAGCTTTGCCCCCACGGGGACGAAATTCTGGTAACACCCGCGACCGCGGCGGTTTCACTCTCTCCCCATCTCCCCATCTCCCCGTCTCCCCCACACTCCTCCGCAAAACGGCGCGCACGCGGTCGCGCGCGCCGGATTCACGCCCCATCGCACCCGTCGGCTGCGGTCGCAAAGGTGATGCGACACCTAGCCTCGAAGGACGGCGAGAACGCGTCAGAGCTGAATCGCCGACCCGGCGGGACGCGCCGCGACACGCAGGGAGTGTGCATGGCGAACGCGATGGCTTCCGGCCGCCAATCGGTACCCACGGACCCCACCCGGCGCACCGCCGCGATCAGGATTCCGTTCCCCGCCCGCTTCAGCCCTCATGCGGAGCGCGCCCGGCGGCACACACTGCAGTGGCTGCAGGAGACGGGTCTGCTGACGGGGGAAGCCGTGACGGCGGAGTACGACGCGCTGCGGTTGGAGCGGCTGATGGCGCATTTCTACCCCGACGCCACAGGCAACGACCTCGAGCTCGCAGCCGACTTCAACGCCTGGTTCTTCATCTTCGACGACCAGTTCGACGGGCGCCTGGGGGTACGGCCCGAAGCGATCGAACGTGTGGTGGACAGCCTCGTACGGACCATGACGGCGGACGGCGCGCCCCAGGTGTCCGGCGAACACGGCCCGCCGCTCGTCCGGGGGTTCCGGGACATCTGGCGCCGGGCCGCCGTCGGCACACCGTACGGCTGGCAGCGTCGGTTCCGTACGCACTGGCAGGCCTACATGGCCGCCCACCAGGGGGAAGCGCACAACCGGAACGCTGAACGCCTGCCTTCCCTGAAGCAGTTCCTCAAGGTCCGTCGGAACTCCATAGGCGTACAGCCTTGCCTCGACTTCACCGAGAGGTGCGGTGGCTACACGCTGCCGGACGAGCTGCACGGCTCCTCTCCGCTGCGGGAGATGCGTGAGATCACCGGTGATGTGGTGATCTTCGTCAACGACATCGTCTCGCTCGTCAAGGAACTGGCAGCCGGGGATGTGAACAACAGCGTCATCGTCCTGCGCGAACAGAAGGGTTGCACCCTGGAGCAGTCCGTCGAGTACATCGCCGCCCTCGCCAACGCGCAAACGGCCCGCTTCGCACAGCTCGCCACGGCCCTCCCCAAGACGCTGAGCGAACGAGGCGTGCTTCCGGAGGTGCGCGAGCACATCGACCACTACGTGGAGGGCATGGGGCACCTGATGGCGGGCAACCTCGCCTGGTCCCTTGCGACATCCCGCTACGACGAGACCGGGATCGCCGCCGTGAGCGGCGGGCGGCAACGTCCGTGGGCGCGTCTCGCCGTGGCGTACGAGTCCACCGGCGCGCGTGCTGGGCGGAACCCTCCGACGGAGAGTTGAGCAACTGCGCCGGCGCCGGGACCGGCACGCCCGGAGACGCGAGGGCTTGGGGTCGCCGTGGGGCGGGGAGGTCCCCGCCAAGATTGTGCTTGCCATGTGATCCAACTCCACGCTTGCATATGGCAGTCAATGGGAATAACCCTTGCTTCTCAGGGGGAACAAGGGGGGCCTGCTCATGACTGCGGGAGATCCACAAAGCCGTATTCCGGCCTATCCGGGCATCGAGCGCTTCATCGACGCGTTCGACAAACTGGTCGTACAGCCACGGCGCAGCCGCAGCAGAGTGCCGGTCGTCCTGCTCAGTGAGCCGGGCGGCGGCAACGCGGGACGCCGGATCGTCACAGGGCTCCGCTCACGGATGCGCGGCCGCAGCGAGGTCCTCGCCCCGCACGCGTACATCACGCAGATCCCGGACGGGACGGACCCGCCACCGCTCGAACTCTTCGAGCATCTGACCCTTCAGCTCGCCGAGACCATGCCACCCGGCACCGGTGAACTACGGCTGCACAGCTACCGGTTGCTGCGCTCCGTCGTCACCGCGCCCGCCATCGAGGGACTCATGGAGCGCCGCCACGCCGAGCTGCGCAACCACTGCTACGCGGAGCACCGCAACTGGTCCCGTACCGCCCAGACCCTGTGGTGGCTCGGCGGCCGCGACCAGGCCAGCGGCGGCACGCTGCTCGAGCTGCTGTGGAACTTCATCGCAGGCCCGCTCTTCCAGCGGCTGCCGCGCGCCTACTATGGCTGGCGCGCCAACCGCCGCATGCTCGGGCGGGCCCGCAGCCGCAGCTGGTACGCGGAGTGGGTGCGCCGTCAGCACGGGAGCCCGCCCACCGATTTCTTCCGCTCCGCGCTCGACCTCGTACACGGCGAGCCGGCCAATGAGCCGGAGCGCATGGACCGAGTGCTCATGCACGCCCTGCTCGCCGACCTCGACCAGGCGTGCCGGGCCCGTCTCTTCAACCCCTGGCGGCGACGCCGCGCCTCCCGCTTCGTGCTTCTCTTCGACGAGGCCGGGCCCGCCGACTCGCGCGTTCAGCGCTTCCTGCGTGAACTGCGCTCCGCCATGGAGGACTTGCGCTGTACCTCGGTGTTCGCAGTGGCGGGCGGCGTACGCTCGCTGGCCTCGCGCATCCCCGACATCGACGCATCGGGCCTCGCCCACGCCGGCGCCGAGCTGATCAACATCGAGCGGCGCGGGATGACGCCGGGCCAGCCGACCGGCATCGTCGTGCCGGTGGCCGAGGGACCCGAGGACGACCAGGCGGCGGTGTACTGGCTGGGCCGCTGGCCCACGCTGGTGACGCCGTCGCCGCGCTGGGGTCCCGGCGCCGAGGTGGCCGGTGTGCTCGGCATCGGGGCGCTGACGCTCGCGCTCGCCGCCGGTCTCGTCCTCGTACCGGACATCGGGAGCCGGGAGAAGGACGACCCCTGCCAGGGCTCCACCTTCCTCGGCACCGACGGGCAGTGCGTCGGCGTCGCAGAAGGCGCGGCCGGCTTCGGCAAGGAGCCGAGTGAGCAGGCCCTACGGGCCGTGCTCCAGCAGATCGAGCGGCAGAACGAGGAGGTCGACAAGGAGCTCGCCGGCCGGCCCGGCGACGACGCGCGCCCCGGTCGCCGCACCGTCGTCTACTTCGGCCCGCTCACCGGCGGCAAGAACGCAGAAGACCCGGTGCGCGGTGGCACGTTGGCGGAGCTGCGCGGCATCGCGCTGGCACAGCAGCACATCAACGCCCAGGCGCTGCGTTCCGGCGAGCGCGTCCCGCTGCGGGTGCTCGCCGCCAACGCGGGTGACCGCTTCAAGGACGCACCCGCCGTCGCCGACCGGATCGCGGAGCTCGCCGCGAGCGATCCGTCCATCGCGGGCGTCGTCGGTTTCGGGCAGAGCCGCCGCAACACGTACGACGCGATACACATCCTCGACAAGGCCGGCATCCCGATGGTCGGCACCTCGGGCACCGCCGATGAACTCCTTCGCCAGGGCGAGCACTACTACCAGACGGCCCCCACCGATGCGCGGGCCGCCGAGCTGATGGCAGCGTTCGCTTCGAGCGCCGGGATGACGCCGGGCGGCCAGAAGGCGCGCCGGGTGAGTCTTGTTGCCGACGCCACCGACGCCTACAGCAACAGCCTTGCCGCGTCCTTCCGCGCGTCGTACGGGCCGGGGCGCACCGACGTACTCCTCTACACCCCCACCGACGCACCGGAACCGGGGCCGGTGCCGGGTGCGCTCGGCGGCCGGCCCGTGCCGACCGTGGAGGACCTGGCCCGCGAGGTCTGCCGTGCCGTGAGTGAGGAGCCGCGGACGGCGGTGGTGTGGTCGGCGCGGGCCAGCCAGTTCCAGCTGTTCCTGGCCGAGATCGCCCGTATCTCCGGCGACTGCCCGAAGATCAGCGTGCTCGGCGGCGACGACGTCACCAACACGCTGACGGAAGAGCAGCGCCCCTGGGACGACTTCAAGGGCCTCAGCCTCTTCTACGTCTCGCACGGCTACGCCCCCACGCTGGCGGCACGGAGCCCGGAGGCCGCGGCATTCCTCGCCGCATACGACCGTTCGTACGGCGGCGACCGCAGCGCCAGGACGAAGGCCATGCGCGAGGACGGCCATGTCGCGCTCGCCTGGGACGCGTTGCGCTATCTCGCGGAAGGCATCGACCAGGCCTGGCGCACCACCGGCGGACATGATGACCGCCTCGACCGCGGCTTGCTGCAAGGCGTGCTCTACCAGGGCCTGGGCGGCGGGGGCTTCGACGGCGCCACCGGCCGTATCGACGCGCACGGCGCGGCGGGCGGGGGACGTCTGACGGAGGACAAGCTGCTTGCGGTGCTGCGGGGCAGCAGTGCCGAGCCGGCGACCGAGTTGCTGTGCGGCACGGTGGCACGCGGCGATGAACGCACGAGGTGGGGGCCGAAGGGCAACGAGCACCCATGCCCGTGACTGCCCGCCTCGGAGCCGCGGGGAGCGCTGTGGCTTCCTGCGGTCCGAGACGGGCGGTCGCCGACGGCAGTCGGCCCGGCGGCGCTCGCCGACGCGTGCGGACGGCGGCTGAGCCTGCGGGCCCGGCCGGCGGACAGCCCGGTCTGCTGCTACGGCGCCATCTCGTACGCCCCGGACAGTGCCTCGACGCGCTCCCAGACTCGGGCCGAGCGGGCGTCGTCGACGACCGGGCGCCGGACCGCGCCCAGCGCCCAGCGCTGCTGTTCCGCGGTGGCGGAGTCCTTACCGTGCAGCTCGACGGCGTGCGAGGAGAAGTCGCGTACGAGGACAGCGAACAGTTCGTCGAGTACGTCCTGCGAGCAGCCGGTCAGGCGCGCCTGTTCCAGGATGAGCTGACCGTGTACGACCAGCGCGAACAGCTGGCCGACGGCGAGAAGAAGATCGAGGTCGCGGCTCTGCTCCTCGCCGGGGGCTGCGGTGGTCACGAACTCGCACAGGGCGTCCGCCTGCTCCCGGAAGCGGCCGACGTTGGGCACATCGGCATACCCGTCGTAGGCGGTGCGCCAGTCGTGGAAGCGTATGGAGCCCAGGCCCCGGGCCGGTCCCTGCCGGAAGAGGAAAGCGTCGTCGGACGCGTCGAGGCGGGTCGGCACGGGCGCGTACTCGGCCGGGTCCAGCAGATGGTTGCGCATGAACTTGAGGATCAGCGCGAGGTTGACGTGGACCGTGCCCTCCAGCTTCGGCAGCCCCCGGATCTCGGTGGCGGCCTGGGCGAAGTAGGTGTCCTTCTCGAACCCCTTGGCGGCGATGACGTCCCACATCAGGTCGATGACCTTCTCGCCCTCGGTGGTCACCTTCATCTTCGTCATCGGATTGAACAGCAGGTAGCGCCGGTCGTCGGGGCCGGCGGAGCGGAAGTAGTCGACAGCACGGTCGCTGAACAGCTTCATCCCGACGAGACGGACGTACGCGTCGGTCAGTTCGCGGCGCACGTGCGGGAAAGCGGTGACGGGGCGGCCGTAGAGGATGCGGTTGTGCGCGTGGGTGACGGCCTCGTACATCGCGTGTTCGCAGATGCCGATAGAGGCGGTGCAGAGGTTGAACTTGCCGACGTTGACGGTGTTGAGGGCGGCGTCGAAGGCGGCCCGGCCGGTGTGCAGTACGTCGTCGGCACCGACCGGGTAGTCGTCGAGGCGGAACTCGCTGACGTACTTCGAGGAGTCGACGACGTTCTTCACCAGGTGGTAGGCCGGGTGTCGGCTGTCGGCGGCGAAGAAGACGTAGCCGTCGGGGCCCTCGATGTCGGTGCGGCGGCCGAAGACAGAGACGAGCCCGGCGGCGTTGCCGTTGCCGATGTAGTACTTGGAGCCGCTGGCCCGGAAGCCGCCGTCACCGTCGGGCTCCAGCAGCATGTCGGTGGAGTAGATGTCGGCGCCGTGGGACTTCTCGGACAGGCCGAAGGCGAACACCTCACCCTGGGAGAGGAGTTCCGCCGCGCGGGTGCGAGCGGCGGCGTTGTCGCTCTGCCAGACCGGTCCGAGACCGAGGATGGTGACCTGCCAGGCGTACCAGTAGTCCAGCCCGTAGAAGCCGAAGATCTCGTTGAGAGCGGCGATCCGAGCGGTGTCCCACCGCTGGTCTTTCTGCCCGGCGTCGGAGGCCGGAGTGAGGAAGGTCGCGAACAGCCCTTCCTTGGCGGAGAAGGCGAGGAAGTCCGCCAGCCAGGCACGGGAGCGGTAGTCCTCGATCAGCCTGCGCTTGCCACGGTCCTCGAACCAGTCGACGGTGGCGCGCAGCAGCCTGCGGGTCTCGGGGTCGAAGTGCGCCGGGTCGTAGGTGCGCGGGTTGAACAGCAGCGGGTCGGCCATGGATGTTCGCCTTTCCGGCTCAGGGGAGGGATTGTGGGCTGGAGATCTTCAGGTGGGTGACGGTGAGGGATCTGGCCTCGGGGCGAGCGGGTGGCTCGCCGGCGCCGGTTTCAGCGATCGGGGCCGAGCCGGTGGAGGGTGGCGAGCACGTCGTCGAGCCAGGCGAGCGTCATCCGCTCGTACGCGATGCCGCCGCGCAGCACGACGTGCTGGAGCTCCTGCCCGGCGTCGGGCGTTCCGGGAGCCTCATGTCCGGTGAAATCACGCAGCTCCCCCGCGAGATAGTGCGCGAGGCGGCAGGTGTGCGCCTGGTGGTGCCGCTCGACCTCGCGGATCAGCGCGGCCGGGTCGTCGAAGGCCGCGCCGCGGATCTTCACGGCGAGGTCGTGCCGTACGCTCTCGGGTTCGATCGGCTCGTGCAGCCACTGGGAGAGGGCGGCCCGGCCGAGGGCGGCGACGGAGTACTCCTTCTTGTCCGGCCGGGCCTGCTGCGGCACTTCGCGGACGTCGATCCAGCCGTCGCTCTCCATACGCTTGAGGACGCGGTAGATCTGCTGGTGGGTGGCGGTCCAGAAGTAACCGATGGACCGATCGAACCGCCGGGCCAGCTCATAGCCGGAGCCCGGCTTCTCCAGCAGAGAGACGAGGATCGCGTGTTCGAGCGCCATGCCCCGATGCTGCTATGCAACTCGTTGCATACACAAGAGGGACCGCCCGGGGTGAGACACGGCTCACCCCGGGCGACTGCGCCTCGCGCCGGGCGGCCGGGCGGAGCTACAGCGCAACGTGGACTCCTGGGATCCGCCCAGCCCCGTCAGCCGACGGTGTAATTGACGATCAGGAACGCCTCCTGAACCGCGTCCGCCGGCAGCGAGTGGAAATCGGTCGCACCCGTGCGCCTCAGCTTCAGCGTCCAGGCCCCCAGGTCGATCGCATTGCCTGTCAGGTCCCTCACTCCTCTGTGCAGGCCCTGGAAGTACGAGTCCGGGCCGACCGGGATCAGGTCTGCCGGGGCGCTGCCCAGCGGTGAGAGCATCGCCTCGAATGCGGACGCCGGCTCCTTCGCGCGTACGACGATCTCGATCCTGCGGGCCTTCCTGTCCTCGAAGCCGCGGGTGAAGTAGGGCAGCCGGTCGGGCAGGTCCTCGAGCGTGAGCTGCTGGTCGTCGGTGGTGCCGCCGGGGTGAAGGAAGCGGTACCAGGCGTCCGGGTATTCGCGCCGGAGGTCGACCACCCGGTACAGGCCGCGCCGCCCCTCGGCCAGGGCCGCGTCGCTGAGCGTCTGGCGCAGTTCACCGGCCGCCTGCGACCTGAGGACGGCGCCGCCCTCGCGGGCGGTGTAGCGCAGGTGCAGCACCGCGTCCGAGATGGACGCGAAGTCGAACTGCGGCAGGTCCTTGTTGAGCCGCAGGTGCCACGAGCTGACCGCACCCGCGCCCTCGAAGGGCAGATAGCGCTCGTCTCGGAAGCTCAGTTCGAACAGGCCCTGGTCGTCCTGGGCGGTGCTGGTGGCGATCGACTGGACCGCGCCGACCTCGTCGCGGAAGCGGGGGTCGTCGCCGGCGGTGTCCCGCGCGTACTTCCCGGCAAGGAGGGTGGCGTCCTTGCGCAGCCGGTTGCTGGTGAGCGTGAGGGTGCAGGCGATGGTGGTGGCGGGGCCGCTGACGCACGGGATGGTCAGTCCGACCGTCTTCAGGCGGCGGAAGTAGTGGCCGGGGTAGTCCATGTCGAAGGCGGATTCCGGGATGTCGATGAAGCACTCGCCGTTCTGCCGAAGGCGAAGCAGCGCCACCGGGTCGAGCTGGGCCAGCGAGAGGTGCTTGGTGAGTTCGTACTCGCGCCGGTTCTGCTCGTAGTACGCCGTCTCCAGGCGCCGCAGGTCGTGCCCGAGACGCTCACCGGACAGCAGGCCCTTCTTCAGGCTGTCCCAGGAGCCGAAGCGGACGTAGTCGGAGTCGGCCAGGCCCAGTTCGTACCGGAAGCAGCGCTCGGCCCGCCGGGCCATGTCGTGGGCGAGCCGGTAGCTCTGGAAGTACAGCGTGGACAGCTGGGTGACAGTCCAGTCGTACAGTTCCTGGTTGGTGTACTTGCCGCGCAGGAACTCGTCCTCGCCCGCGGCGTTCTCGATCCGCTTGTCCTGCTCGGCCAGTTCGCGCTCGGCGATGCGGATGCGTACGGCCGCGGCGGCGATCTGCTTGTCCGCCTGGACCATCTCCTGTTCGGCGAGGGAACGCTGCAACTCCCACTCCTGGACGCGGCGTTCGTAGGAGCCGATGGTGGCGGTCATGCCCGCGCCCATCTGGGCGATGCTGGCCAGGCCCTTGAGGGCCTCGGCGGTCTTGCTGAGGGCTCCAGAGACCTGTTCGCCGCCGATGGACACGGTGACGACCGGGGAGCCGCCGAAGCCGGAGGCACCGGCCGAGATGCTGGGGATGACCGCCATCGGTGAGGCGAGGAAGTTGAGCACGGTGCCCGCGGTCTCCAGGCCCATCGCGCCGATGGTGAGGCCGAGCCAGGCCTTCTCCCAGCCGTTCCATCCGTCGTCGAGCAGGCGGCGGTAGTGGTCGCGGCGCCGCTCGGCCACCTTACGGCTCTCCTGAAGGCTCTCGCGGGTGCGGGTCTCCTCCTCGATCCGGTCGGCGCGTACCAGCCGGCTCTGGCGCAGCAGTTGCTGCTCGTGGGTGGAGCGCAGCAGGGCCATGGCCTCGGCGTCCCGCTTCTCCAGGGCCGAGAGCATGGCGGCGCCGAGGGACTTGACCTCGTCGCACATCGCCTTCGCCTGCTGAATCATGAAAGAGAAGCGGTACAGCGGCAGCGGCGCGTTCAGGTCGGCGATGCCCGCCGCGACGTCACCGCCGCGCGCCACGGCGCCGATGAGCGCGCCAGGGTCCAGTTCCGGTTCGAACAGCGGCAGAGAGCGCTCGACGCCCTGCAGGTTCATGCAGTGGCGGATCTTGAACAGCCGGTCCTCGACGGTGTCCCACAGCCCGAGGAGTTTGCTGTTGTGGGGGACGCAGAAGTACAGGACGTCCAGTCGTGGCAGTTCCGGCCCCTCCTCGTCACCCTCGATGCCGCCGGGGTCGACGTCCGCGAGGAGGTTCTCGATCTCGACGAGGGCGTTGCCGAAGTCGTCGATGTGCTCGGTCTGCAGCTGGTAGTACGTCCTGGCCTCCTCCGCCGTCCTTCTCGGTACGCTGCGGGGGCGCGGGCCGAGCACGGAGGCGGCCAGGACGTAGAGCTGCGTGGCCTCGTTGACGGTCTCGATGGTGTCCTGCCCGAAGAGCTGGTCGGCCCAGGCGATCAGCGTCTGCACGTACTTGATGAGCACGTTCTTCTGGTAGGCGACCGTCCGCATCCGTGCGATCAGGTGCGGGTTGAAGGGGTTGTTGCGCCACTCGGCGACCTGGGCGCGCAGTTCGGTGTCGCCCTGCGCGACGGCGCGCATGATGTTCTCGATCCGCTGCGCGTGGTACTGCGCGGTCGTCGTCTCGTAGAACTTCTTCGTGATCCAGAACTTCTGCTGGGGGCTGTCCGGGTCGGGGGTGGAGGTGTCGGTGCTGGTGGGGTCGAAGATGTAGTGGAACCACTCCAGTGCCTCTTCGAACCGCTGGTTGGCGGCGAGCTTCTGCGCCAGCAGCAGCGGCGCGTGGAAGAACAGCTCCCAGTTGTAGGGGGCGTAGGCGCCCTGGTAGCTGAAGTCGACGTCCTCGACGGGCCACGGCGGCGGGGCGTAGAAGGTGGTCGGCTGGTAGGTGGCGAAGTCGAAAAGGCCGGGTGCGCCCGGCACGCTCTGCGGGGCGGTCTGGATCCGCCGGTTCAAGATCCCCTTGATTCCGCCTGCGTTGAGCTCCTTCACGAACAGGTCGGTGAAGGGGTGGTAGTGAATGTCGAAGCGGGCCTGGGCGAACGTCCAGCCGCCCCAGGCGAATCCGAACCACCAGAACCACCAGGTCCACTGGCTCAGCGACATGAGGTAGGTGTGCCGGGAGTCCCACAGGAAGGACGTGCCGTAGGAGGGGAGGTCCTGCGCCGTCGAGTCGATCACCGAGTACGTCGATCCCGCCTCGATGTTGTTCGCCAGCCACAGCGAGAGGGCCTGCGAGTGCGCGGGGAAAGTGTGCGGCTTGAAGGTGTCCTCGAACAGGGAGTTGTACGAGAAGCACAGTGCCTGTGAGTCGTGCTGGATCAGGCCGTCGCGCAGGCGGCTCTGGGCCGGGGAGATGAGGTGTTCGTAGAGGTTTCCGGTGTGCGCGAGGCTGATCTGCGGCCCGGACTTGTCGAAGGCCCGGATGCTGCGCGGGGCGTTGGCGGCCGGGTCACGGCTGACGTAGAGCTGGGTGCGGATGCCATGGGGCTGCGGGCGGACGCGCAACGCGACGTGGTGGGGGTTGTCCCCTCCAGCAGTTGACTGCCAGATGACGGCCGGCCGGTCGGAGAGGACCTTCGGGGTCCAGCGGCCCTTCTTCAGCTCGCTCCAGAACATCCGGATTTCCCAGTACTTGTCCGGTGCGGGCAGCGGGGCCGTGGCGTTGGGTCCCGGCGTGGGCACCCGGCTGGGCGAGGTGGCCTTCTCCAGGAACTGCGGCCACAGCAGGTGCAGTCGGCGATGGTGCACGGCGGTCACCAGGTGGCCCGAGTTGACTTCGAGGTCGATCTTCTCCCAGGGTGTCCAGCGCGCTCCGTTGACCCGGCGCCGGTAGTAGTACTCGGCTCCCTGGCTGGAGCGGGTGCGGCCGATGACGTGCAGATAGGTCTCGTCGGGGCCGACGACCTCCGTGTACTGGGCCCGGATCTCCAGGTTGGCGACCTTGTCGAGGCTTTCGACGTACGTGCGGAAGGCATCCTCGACGGATTCGGCAGTGACCTCGTTCTGCATCAGCTCCTGTTCCAGGTCCCGGAAGAACGGTGACTTCTCGTCGCGCAGCTCCGGCTCCAGCCAGTTCTCCGGGTAGAGGAACACCTTCCGGTTGGCCTCCCAGACCCGGTAGCGCTTCATCCACGTCCACTGCTTCCACCGGGGGTCGAGCTCGGTTGAGGCCAGGATGTCGGTCTCCAGGTTGAGCAGGCAGCGCTGCACGAACAGCTGGGCGGAGGCACCGGCCTGCTTGAGGCGGGAGGTGAGCATGCACGGGCTCATCTCGACGTCGATGAGGTAGTGGTGGTAGAGGCCGGCGGCATCGCTCCAGCTCTGGCCGAGCGCCGGGGCGGGGTGGGCGACGAGCCAGTCGACGAGCGCCTTGCGCTTGCGTTCGCGGAAGACGTCCTGCAGGGGCCGGATCACTTCCTGCCACTGGGCGAGGTCGTACTTGGCCTTCACGGTCTGCTTCAGGCTCTCCGCCGTCTCCTCCCCGGGCTCGGCGACCGCCCAGGACAGGGCGCGCGCGGCGCCCACGCCCACCCGCCGCAGCAGGGCGGCTGCGGACGCGAGCCGCAACAGCTCTTCCGCGTCCGCAAGGCGCTCCTTGACCACATCGAGGCCGCTGGTGGCGTCCAGCCAGCCGAAGGCGGCCACCAGCGCATCGATGTCGCCGGGCAGCCAGCCGGTGAGCGTGGCCAGGTCGGTGAGAACAGCGTCCGAGGGCACGACGGGGTCCAGGACCCGGGCGGCGAACTCCAGCGCGGTCAGAGCGGACGGCGGCAGCCCGGCGCGCCAGGTGAAGAACCGCACCAGGGCGGTCCACGCCGACAGCGGCACCGGGATGCCGACGGCGTCCACGGGGAATTCTCCCGGGTGCATCCAGCCCAGGCCGCTCGCGTGCCCGTCGGCCAGCCACCACTCCACGTCGCTCGCCGTGAGGTGGAGTTTGCCGATGACCAGCGCATTCTTGTGCAGCAGGCGCAGTGCCCCGAAGGCGGCCGGGAAATCGGCCTCGGTCGGCGCGAAGCGGTAGCTGCCGTCGGGCAGCCGCTCGAGGAGGCGTGGGTCGTTGATGTCCCGCAGCAATGTGGTGGCGGAGCCGGGCAGGTGCAGGGCGGTGAGCAGGGCGGTGGCCGTGGGGACGTCCAGACGCAGCAGGTCGCCGCTCTGCTGGGCGAGGAACGCCTCGCGCTGGGTGGTCAGCAAGAACGCCTCGAGGGCGGGCTGGAGGTAGCCGAAGCGGGCGTCGACGGCCTGTTGGCGCTGGGGTGGGGTCAGTCCCGGGGGCAGCGCGGCGAGGCGGCTGTTGGCCTCGGCGAGGTCGAGGACCCCGGTGAAGTACTGCGCGATCAGCGCGTCGCGCCGGGCCGTCTCGCCCTGCCAGGTGCCGTCGGCGATCGCGAGCGCGGTGATCTGGTCGGCGTCGGCGGCGAGCGCGGGCAGCAGTCCGAGGCGGGCCCGGACATAGGCCTCGGGGCTCTCCTCGTCCTTGATCCGCAGTTCGGTGGTGATCTTCTCCAGGCCGGTGCGCAGCGCGGTCAGGAAGGCGGTGACGGTCTTGTTCTCCAGCGCGGTGGCGGAGTTGGGGGTGATCTGGTGGGCGAGGAGATAGTCGAGTTCGGCGACCGAGAAGGATGAGGCGGCGACCAAGGCCGCGAGGTCTGCGAAGTCCTCCATGGCGGCCGGGCGGGTGAAGGGGTCCCGGTCCCAGAGCCGTACGAGCCGCAGGAACTGATCCACACTCAGCCGCAGCGCCTTGGCGGCGAGGGTGCTGCGGTGGATGTCGCTGAGGACGTCGATGTCGAGAGGGGTTTCGGTGTCGACTCCGAGGTGGTCGAGGATCAGCTGGAGATCGGCTTCCTGGATGCGGAAGGCGGCGAGGATGCCGGGTACCCGGTCGCCGACGGTGCCGGTGATGTCGTCGGGGTCGGCGGGGAACTCGGCGACCGCGTCGACCAACCGGTTACGGAAAAGTCGCTGGTACTGGCTCTGGACGTCCGGCGCGCCCTCACGGCCCCAGTCGCGGTGGACGCTGTGCTCGATGCCACGGAAGAGGCTGCGGACATCAATCCAGTCGAGGCCCAGACGGGTGCGCAGGCGCAGCAGCCCGGCGAGTTCCCGCAGCGCCCTGTTGCTGATCACTCCGGGGGTCGCGGCGAGCGTTTCGTCGGGGACGGGCAGCAGCAGATCGAGCTGGACCATCGTCCAGTCCTGCGCCCGCCACAGCCGGACGAACCGGTGGATGCGGTCCAGTGCTGCGGCGTCCAGGCCGCGGACCGTGAAGGTGGAGATGTCGCACTCGGCGCCGGCGCCCTCGCCCGCCTGCACGATCCGCAGGTCACCGTCGGGGTTGACGTAGCTCGTCTCGAGGAGTTGGAGCAGGCCGGTGTAGGCGAGACCGGTGCGGTGCAGCAGCACCGGGACATGGCTGAGCACCTCGGTCCAGGTACCGGTGAAGCTGTGGGCGGGGTCGTCCGGGTCGGGGATGTCGTTGCCGGTCTCGGCCAGGCCGTAGAACTCCCACGGCCGCCGATCGGGCAGGTTCCCGGTGACGATCAGCCGTCCGGTCTCGGTCAGGCCGAGCCAGGCCGCGGCGAGCTGGTTCTCGGTGAGCGTGCCGGGCCCGCCCCGCCGCAGCAGATCCAGCAACTCCGGCCTGGGCACGCCGAGGTGGTCGAGATACGTACGGACCTGAAGGTGCGCCAGGTCGAAGGGAAGGTGCAGCGGGAAGACCTCGCGGCGCAGCCGGCGGTAGGCCTCCTGGTTGGTGTACTCGGGGTTGGCGCGCAGTTCGGCCGCGGAGCCGAAGGTCTGGCGCGAAACCAACAGGCGTAGTTCCTCACCGCTTTCGACCGGGTGGCGGGAGACGGTGTACGCATGACGGCTGTCGCGGATGGTCCACAGGCCGCGGCTGTCCGGGGCCTGGACCCGGGCGTCGGCGGCGACGGTGATGTTCTGGGCGGCCAGTGCGGCGCGCAGGGCCGGGGAGATCGGCCCTGCGGTGAGCTCGGCGGCGAGGGCCACATCGAGCGGCACGGGCACCGGCGGGGCGACGACGTCCTCCAGGATCTCGTTGACCAGGTCGACGTAGGGCAGCGGGGTTTCGGTGTTCTCACAGCTGAGTTCGAGGGCCCCCAGGTCGGGGCGGCGCTGCAGCAGGACATCGCGCACGCTCTTGCCCGCGTGCGGCCCGCTGCCCTGAGTGCCGCGCTGCCCGAGGAAGCGCAGTACGTCGACGAAGTACGCGGCGGGGCTGTGCACCGAGCGGCAGGGTGCGCAGGCGCAGTAGTCGAGGGAGCCGAACAGGGTCCGCAGATTGGGCAGCGCCCGGATCTTCGCCTGGGTCTCGGCGTCCGGAGTCTGGTCGGGCAGCGCGAAGGGGGTGGCCCCGGCGAAGGCCAGGTTGTAGTCGCTGTAGAGGGCGAGGGACTGGGCGTAGACGTTCTCGGCCTGGCGGTACAGGCGCAGCGCGGTGGTCTCGGCGAGGGGCGTCGCCTCTGCGTCCTCGCCGGCGGCGGCGAGCCGGGCGGCCAGGATGCCGTTACGCGCCGTCTCGGCGCCGGTGACGGCGGCCACGAACTGGCCGCGGCCCAGGAAGTACACGGCCTGGGCGGAGTCCAGGCCACGGTCGCGCAGCGTCTTGACCGAGCTGTAGGTGGGCCCGAGTTTGAACGTCCGCTGGACCGCCTTCAGGTCCGTCGCCAGCGCCTCGGGGTCCTCGATCCCCTCCAGGGCGCCGGGAGTCTGGTCGATGTAGTGGTCGACGCGGATCCGGTCGAGTTCGAAGCCCGGGTTATGGTCGAGGAAGTGCACCAGCTGCTGATCCCCGCCGGCTGCCAGGGAGCGGTTCTGCCGCTGGGCGCGGTCGAGTTTTCCGGTGAACGAGGCCGTGGGGAAGGCCCGTTCGAACTGCCGGTCCAGACTGGCCGCGTACACCCGCCGTTTCTCCTCTGGCGTGTCGCCCTCGGTGTCCTCGGGCGCGCCGATGGGACCGCCGCCTCCGGGGGCGGGCTGCTCCAGCTGGCGCTCCCATTCGTCCGTGGAGAGCCGGGCCAGGGAACGCTCGAACGCCTCCCGTTCCACCGCGAGCGCTTCCACCGATCGGCCGGCGAGTTGTGCGGTCTGCTCGCTGAACCGGTTGGCCAGAGCCCCGACCAGCGGCACGTGGTTGCGGGTGAGACCGCCCAGCTCCAGGGAGAGCCGTACACGCGGCACGGTCCCCGGCGGGATCACCTCGTCCCGGGCGATGCCGTCCCAGAAGTCGTCCGGCGATCCGGAGAAGGACGAGAAGGCGTCCAGGAAACGGGTCTTGTTCTCGGCGGCGTCGGGGGTGAGGTCGAGCAGGTCGCCGATCGTGCCCTGGCCCTCGCCGAGCACCGTGTCCCCGGTGTAGCGCAGCTTGATCTTCCGGAGGGTCTCCAGGATCGCGGGGATCCGCTCCTCGACAGCCAACGGGACGAGGTTCTCCGCGAGGGCCGTCTCCAGCAGGGACTTCTGGGTCTCCTCGGCCAGTTCGGCAAGGGCGCGCAGGGTCTTGTCCTCCAGCTGTGCCATGCGCTGGGGGTCCTTGATGTCTTCGAGCAGGGACTCGCTGAAGATCGAGGGCTGGCCCTGGCGCAGGAAGGCGAAGAACACCTCGGCGGCCAGCGGCACGTTCTCCCTGGCCGTCTTGGCCGCGAGCCGATGGCAGCCGACCCACACGCCGATGGCCAGGGGTGTACGTGCCGTCTCCCCGGCCAGGAACGAGATGTCCTGGAACCGGTCGTCCTCGCGCAGCTCCACCGGCGACACCGAGTCGAGCAGAGGCGTCAGCTCACCGCTGACCACCTCCCACTCGGAGGGGCCGGGGTACTCCCGCTCCCCCAGTGTGAGGTTCCACTCCAGTTCATCGGGGGCATTGAAGTGCACCGGGGTACGCAAGAGTTCCTCGCCGTCCGCCCCGAGCACCCTGAGGACCAGGTCGGCGCTGTCCTTCTCGGAGCGCCGGAACTGATCCGCGCTGTACCGGATCTCGTACTTTCCCTCCCGCAACTGCGCGCTGCCGAGCTGCTCCTCGCTGCGCAGGTCCCGGTCGAGCGCCTCGACGCTGCCCCCGCGCAGCAGGTCGCCCGCGCGGTCGCGGACCTCGCCGTAGACGCGCAGGGGTTTCTGGCCGGGCTCCCCCGGCTCCCGGTCGACCGTCAGATCGATCACGGTCTCCTCGTCGAGGCGAACGAACGGGCTCTCGCCCAGCTGTTCGCTGTCGCTGAACACCCGGATGCGGCACAGGAATTGGGCCGCGGCGAGGCCGGCGACGCCGAGCCCCTGGAAGGAGACGAGATAGCGGCCGTCGTCGTCGGTGGTGGCGGGCTCGCCGACCTCCCGCTCATTGGCGGAGCTGCCGCTTTTGACGTACACCCGTACCGTCAGGCCGGGGAAGGGGAGTCCGGAGACGCTGATGACGCGCCCGAGGACGGTGAACCTGTTGGTTTGAGTCGCCTCGCGCATCGGCCGGCGTCCTTTCGCAAGCTCAGAGGTGATGGTGTGTCATCAAGGGCTCGTGGGCGGATGTTCAGGGACGGCTGCTGAGCCAGCGGTACAGATGGAACAGGCCGACCCCGACGGCGGCGATCGCACCCGCGGCGAGCAACAGCGGCGCACCGAAGATCACTCCGGCGGCGATGGCAAGCCCGGCGGCGACGCCGACGACGCCCGCGGCGACGCCCGCGGTGTCGCCCGCCTGGTAGGCCCGGTAGCCGTAGACACCGGATGCCGCGGCGATGCCCAGGCCGCCGAGCACAAGTCCCGCGCTCATCGCGCTGACACCGGCGACCGTGGCCCCGGTGCTCCCCAGCGCGTACAGCTCCAGGCCTCCGCCGGCGGTGCTCAGGGCGTCGCCGACGCCCATGGCCCAGTCGCCGCGCTCCCAGTCCTGGTAGAGCGAGTAGGCGGAGAGTCCGGTTCCGACGACGGACAGGCCCGCACCGACCTGCCCCCACCTGCCGGGCAGGCCGCGGATGTGCTCGGGGGGCAGGGCGTTCGCCGGGATCTTGCGCCCGCGTCCCGGCTGAAGCGCGGTGGTGATGTCGTTCGCGCTGCTCGCCGACACGTCCGTACGCGTGACGACGACCGGCTGCGGACGCCGGGTGCCCGCGGCTGCAGGGTTGTCCCTGATGTAGTTCGCGGCGGCCTTGGCGGCCTTGCGGGTGACGTCGCCCTTTCGCGCCACGTCGGTGGACTTCACCTGCTGGACCGCGGTGTCGGTCATGAGGTCCATGTCCTTGCCGCTGTCCCGCCAGGGCACGCCGTACATCCATTCCAGGATCTGACCGCGCCGGCTTCCTGGTCTGCCCTGCTTGGGGAAGTCGTACTCCCAGATGAACCGTTCCGCGGCGGGTGCGGCCTGGGCGGCCGCCGAACCGGTGACGGAGGGCGCCGCCTCAGGCTCTGCGGCCGGTTCGGGCGGTGGAGGCGGCTCCGGTTCGGGCGCGGCGGCCTGCTGTCCGCTCTGCCCGCTGCCCGGCGCGGCATCTGCCTCCCCTACGGTCACCGGGGCATCGGGGACCAGTACGTTCCACACGCCGCCCTGGTCGCCCTGCGGGGCCACCCAGTAGTCCCGGAAGTTCTGCGCGGTGACCGCCGGGTTGAGGTGCCAGCCGGGGATGCCTCGCGCAAGGGAACTGACCTGGCCGAAGCTCTCGCGTCCGGTGACCGGATGGGGTTTGACGAGGACCATCTGCGAGTCGAGGCCGTCCGGGTCGGCCCGCATCACCGGGTTGTTGCGGCAGTAGCGGTAGAGGTTGAGCCCATCGACGAATCCCGCCGGGTCCGGGCCGGTCCAACGGCCCAGCCATGGCGCGTAGTAGCGCGCCCCGACGTAGTACAGACCGGTCTCCTCGTCACGTTCCTTGCCCGCGAAGCGGTAGCGCTTCAGGCTCAGGTCGGTGCCCGGACGGCCGCTGCGGTAGGCCGTGGTGCCGTAGGGGTGGTACTCCTCGTACGAGAGGGGCCGACCGCTCTCGTCGGTCTCCAGGGTCGCCGATCCGAGATGGTTGCCGTACTGGTAGCGGATCAGCGGGGCGCCGAGCGGATTGGCCGGATCGCTGCCGCGGTCGTCGCGGACCTTGATGTCGACCTGGGCGATTCGGCCGGCGTCGTCGGACAGGTGCAGGGTGTGCCGTTCGTAGAACGGCGCGCCGGTCCCCTGCCGCCGGCGGTGGATCTCCAGCGGGCCCAGGTAGATGTGCTCGATGATCTCCCCGCCGGGGCGTTCGACCACCTTGCGGGTGCGCTGCCCGTCGCCGCCGTAGCGGTAGTGGGCCACTCCCCCGCCCCCGAGGTCCGCGCGGCGCAGTCGGTCGAAGGCGTCCCAGGCCAGTTCGTCGGGGGTCGCGGTACGCAGCCGGGTCATATTGCCCCGGGGATCGTGGTCGTAGGTGGCGGTGTAAGGCCCCGCGGTCGGATCCCCGGGACGGCTGGTGGCGGACAGGCGGTTGGTGAGGTTGGCGGGGTCGTCCTGGTAGGCGTAGCGGTAGCGGCGGGTCCACAGGTCCCCCACGGCGCGGTGGCGCATCGCGGTGAGGTTGCCGAGCAGGTCGTACTCGTAGCTCTCGCTGTACGTGCGAACCGCCGCCGAGTCGTTGACGTGCGGCAGCTGCGTGACGGGCGCGAGGTCGGCGTCGGTACGCGTGGTGTCGTTGCCGCCGCCGGCGTGCTCACGGCCGAAGGCCCGTACGAGCTGGTAGAGGGCGTCGTACTCGTAGCGGGCCGTTGCCTCGACGACCTGGTTCGCGAAGAAGTGGGTCTGCTGGGCACTGTCGCGGACTTGGGTGACATTGCCGACCGGGTCGTAGGTGTAGTGCAGGTCCTGCAGGGGGGTTGCGGGCTCGCCGGTGACCAGGCCGGTCAGGCGCAGCGTCGCCGGGTCGTAGGTGTACCGGGTCAGCAGGTCGTTTCCGTAGCGGGCGAAGCGGCGCCGGCCCAGGGCGTCGTAGTCCTGCTCCTTCAGGAAGGTGACCGGGGCGCCCTGGCCGCCGATGCGCGCCGCGATCGAGGCGGGCCGACCGGAGTCGTCGTAGGTGGGGACGATCTCGGTGCCGTCCGGGAGCGTGAGGCGGACCGGACGGCCCAGCGCATCGTGGGCGGAGGTCGCGCTCAAGGGCTCCGCGCTGTTGAGCAGGGGTGCGGCCGCCGTCTGCACCGCCTGGTAGGAGGAGGCGGCCGCCACCGGGCTCCAGTCGGCTTCGGTGGCGTGGTCGCGGGACAGGAGACGCTCCACCTCGGTGGGGTTGCCACGGAAGTCGGCGCGCAGGATGCGTACCGCACCGTCGGAGTCGAAGACCTGGTGGGCGGTGCCCAGCAGGTTGCGCTCGGCGGCCTCCGGGTGCCGGTCGCCGTACACGGTGTGGCGGAAGACCGTCTCCGTCCCGCCGGGCGGGCGGACCAGGCCGCTGACCGGGCGGCGCAGCGCGTCGTACTCGGCACGGAAGACGCGGCCGTGTTCGTCCCACATCCGCACCAGGCCGCCGCCGATATCGGCGAAGGTCCAACGCCGGCCGCGTTCGGCGCTGTCGGAGAGCACAGGCGTGCCGGCCATGCCCATGAAGCCGGAGGCGACCGGACGGCCCAACTGGTCGAAGATCCGAGAGTGACGGCCCGTCAGGTCGGTCTCCGAGCGTACGGACGAAGTCGCTCCACCTCCATGGGAGGCAACCGCGAGCACGGGGCGGCCAAGGCTGTCGAGATGAGTCGCGGTGGGTGTTCCGTCGTGCTTGGCGGCCAGCCAGGCAGCCCGCCTTTCGGGGTCTGCCAGCGGCTCGGGCTCGGTGAGCGGATCGGGTCGGCCGCGCCGCTGGTACCAACGGCTTTGCCTCACGGTGTCGTTGGCGTCGTGGAACAGGCTCGACCACTGCCCGTACTCGGTGTGGGTGAAGGTGCCGTCGGGCAGTTCGGTGCGGACGGTGCGGCCCACCGGGTCGTAGAAGCGGATCGCGGTGGAGCCGATGGTGCGCATCGCCTCTTCGGCGTCGTACTCGTGGGTGGAGCTGAAGTAGGGCTCGTAACTCTTGACCGGCAGGCCCTTGTTGTTGAAGATCGTGCGTCCGGTGCCGATCCAGCGCGGGTCCGCGTGGACGGTGGAGGCAGTGCCGTCGGGGCGCACGGTGGGTGCCTCGCCCGGGGCGGTGCGGACCTTGGTCAGAGCCACCGCGCCGCTGCCGTCGAGATGTGTGTACGACTCGCGCAGCCGGGAGGCGGGGTTGCCGTGCTCCTCCTTGGCGAGTGTCCGGCTGAAGTTGGGTTTGCCGTGGCGCGTCCAGTTGAAGAGCTCGTACTCGAGGCGGGTGGTCGGGTCTGCCAGGGTGTCGCCCTCGCCCGCGCCCTCCTTGCCGAGCAGCGCCGTTTTCACGACGGAGCCCAGCGCGTCGAACCCGACCGCGGACCGGTTGCCGTTGGGGTCGGTCAGCTGGACGGGGGCCAGAACGCGGTAGTCGTTGACCACCTGGGTGGTGTTCCAGGGCGCCTGAACGACGCGGACCCGCTCGGGCAGCAGGTCGTAGGCGTCGAAGTCGGTGACCGTTTCCACACCGAAGGGGTCCCTGGCGCCGATGGGGCGGAAGAAGCGGGCGGCGGGGTCGCCGGACGGACGGATGTCGGTGCCGGAGGGGATCCACCAGTTCGCGTCGCCGGCGAAGTGCACATATCCGGCAGCGATGAAGTCGGCGTCGGTGATCTGTCCGCCGTAGTGGTCCGCCACCACGGCGGGGGTGAAGGCCAGCCGGTAGCTCTCGTATGGCAGGGCGAGGGTGTCCCACTGGCCGAGCGGCAGCGGGTCGAGCGCGTTGTCCCGGAACAGGGCGCGGTCCGCCGCCAGTTGGCGCTTCTGTACGGACGTGCCGTCGGGGTCGGCCTCGTAACCGATGGCGCTCGCACGGGCGATGCCGTCCCGCAGTTCCTGCGGGGTGAAGGCGCCGGCGGCCGGGGCCAGACCAGTGATCTCGTGACTGCGGGTCTCGAAGGCCACGCCGAGGCGGTGTGCCGGTACGGGTGTCCACGCGTCCAGGTCCGGGGTGTAGTCGGCTTCCGCGCAGGTGATGTGCAGGCGCCGCTGGTCGCGGGTGACCTCGGCTGGCAACGCCGTGTCCGCCACCTGACGCCCGTACACGACCGCGGCGGAGCGCAGGACCCGTCCGTGCGGTCCGTGTTCGAGGGCGACGGTGTGCGCGATGCGTGGATCGGAGGGGTCGCGGTCGTAGTGGCGGGTCATCGTCTCGCGGCCCTTGACGAGGAAGGCCGCGTGCGCCGCGCCGTGGGCGTGCTGCAGACGCTCGATCGCGTACGAGCTCTCGGTGACGCTGTAAGGGTGGTCCTGGTCCGGGGAGCCGTCGAAGCTGTAGACCTCGCTGCGCAGCGGTAGTCCCTTCAACGCCCTTACGCATTCGCGCAGTTCCTGCGCGTCGAGGCCGTCGGGCAGCTCGGGAGCGGGCAGGTGTCGCTGCCCCAGGTAGAACTCGGCGGTGATCTTCTCCAGCAGGTCCGCACCGTCGGGGTGGGCGCCGGTGTGGAACCAGGTGCGGGTGGTGACCGGCGGCTGGTACAGGGCCGGTGCGGTCTCCTGCGCGCCGCCGGTGCGCGCCACCTCGGCGGCGTATCCCTCGTACGCCTCGGTGTCGTGCTGCTCGACCATGCCGAAGCCGCGGAACTCCCGCTCCACGCCGTCGTAGTAGCCGTGGTGGTAGGCGTAGCGGGTGGTGAAGCGGGTGCGCCGGACGTGGTCGAGGTGCTCGACCTGCTCGACGACGTGCACCGGGAACGGAAGGCGGGTGTGCCAGGGCCGCCCGTCGCGCCGGTCGGCGAGATAGAAGGCGGTCGAGGGGGCGTAGCGGACGCGGGTCTGGGCGCCCATGTGGTTGTCGGCTCCGACCAGCAGGTGCGGCTTGGTGCCGCCCATGAGGTCGATGTAGCGCAGCGGGTCGTCCGCGTCGGCGGGCAGCGGTGAGGACCACACCAGGCAGGCGGTGCCGTTGCCGAGCAGGTCCGCGGTGCGCACCTGGGCGGGCCGGCCGAGGTGCGGCAGGGCGGGCAGCTGGTAGGCGGGCCCCCAGGCGTTGCCGGAGCGGTTGTACCAGAGCCGCACCCCGTCCGGGGAGACGTAGAGCAGGTCGGTGGTGCCGGAGCCGTCGACGTCGGCGAGGTGGAGATTGCGCGGGTCGAAGCGGTCGGGGGTGTCGAACAGCGGGGCGTCGCTCATGACGACAGGGGCGCCGAACCGCCCGTATCCGAGATTGGGCCAGTAGCGCACTTCTCCGCTGCGGACGCGCACCAGGTCGGTGAGGCCGTCGCCGGACATGTCGGCGAGGAAGAGGGTCTGGGTGCTGTCGCCGAGCAGCGGGCGCGGGCCCGCGCCGTCCTCGTCGGGGTGGGGAGCGCCCTGCGGGTCCCCGAAGCCCCGGGCGCCGAGCGCGGGATACCAGACGACACCGGTGTCCTGACAGGTCAGCAGGTCCGCGAGGCCGTCGCCGGTGAGGTCCATCAGCTGGGTCGAGGCGGCACGGAAGTCGATGTCCGGCACGGCCGCGAACGGGGTGAAGGCCTCCCAGCCCTCGCCGTCGGCGGTGCGCTCGTGGAAGCCGCGCGGCTCGCCACCAAGGCGTACCAGATCGATCCGGCCGTCACCGCCGAGGTCGGTCAACTGATGGAGCGGGGCGCGCAGTTGCATCGATGGCTGCGTGCCAAGGCGCCGCAGCGGGCCGAGCCGGCCCTCGCCGAGGCTCGGCTTGTAATACCAGGCGCCGCCCTGCTCGCTGAGCACTCCGGGCAGCCCTTCGCCGTCCAGGTCGACCCATTCGCAGAGGGTCTCGTCCAGGCCCGCGGGCAGGTTCTCCCGGCTGCCCTCGTCAAGGCGCCGCACCTCGGTGCTGATCCCGGCCCGGGTGTACGTGAAGGTGAGCGGCGGCAGCGACTGGCTGGTGTATCCGCCGCCGGCGGCCCGCCGGAATCCGCTGCCGGTGACCGATTCGAGGAAGGAGCCGCCCGGGTGGCCCCGCTGTGCGTCGCCGGGCACTCCCTGGGTGTCGGGCGCGGCCCGGTAGGCGAAGGCGGTGGCGGCGACGAGACAGTCCCGGCCCACCCCCGGCTCGCCCGGGAAGTGGTGGAACATCAGCACGCGCCGGCACAGCCGGTAGGTGCGTACCTCGAAGCCGGGGCGGTGGGTCGAGAACGGGTCGGCGCGGCAGAGCCAGGGTCCGGTGGGGGCCGGTGTGGGGGTCTCGTCCTGGTGCTCGCCGTAGTCGAAGACCACTTCGAACATCCAGCCCGCGTCGCGCAGCGCCTCCGGCGTGACATCCACCGGGCGGCGCCCGTTCCGGTCGAGCAGCGGAACTTGATTGCCGTAACGAACGCTCTTCAGATACCGGTTCGCGGTGCGTGCAGAGCTGTCCCTGCCGCCGCGGCCCCGTTCATGAGGGAGCGTGACGTCGACATCTTCGGCGTCCTCGCGCTTGTAGCGGTACTGGACGGCGTTTCCCCGGTCGTCACGGGTCTCGCACAGCAGCCAACTGAACACCCGGTGCGGGAAGTCCGGGTCGGCGATGCGCGATTCGCTGTCCCGCCCGTACACACTCAGGACGTTGTCCGCCGACAGGACCCGCCAGTGCACTTCTCCGTCGGCGGCCCGAGTCCAGCGCTCGATGCGGGCGAAGCCGGCTTCGATGCGCGGCCGGTAGCGGCGCACGGTGTATCCGGCGACCTCGCTTTCCCGGTCCTCGTGGCCGGGCGGAAAGGGAACTAGATCGTCCGCACCGCTCAGCACGAAGACATCTGAGTCCTCGGCCTCCCGGTAGCGGGGAAGGCCGGTCTCCGTGCGTCGGGTGACGGAGGGCACGGACAACTGCCAGCCCAGCCCGAACGGACCGTTTCCGGCTCCGGAGTCGTACGAGAGTGAAAGCGAAGGCGTCAATTCACGCGCCGCACTGGTCGCAATCGGAACGGACATCCGGCCGGTACCGCTCACCGGATCGGCGGCGAATTTCTCTCCGATTCCCCGAATGGCGCCCCCGCCCTTGGGCAGCGAGACGGCGGGAGCCATAGGCCGCCCGTCGCCTTCGCGCTCCGTCCCCCTGAGTTCGTCCACGAAGCCCCCTCGTCCCGCGTCTCACGACCGGGTAGGACCAACCTGCGCTCCAGGCAAGAATGAGCCAGTCCAAAGGGACACGTAAAGGGCGAAATCTGGAAGGCCCGCTCAGTGATTCAAGCGGAACAGGCGTACCCACAGACATCCGTACGACAATGATCCACAAGGCATCCTCCCCCCATGCCCGTTCGCACGGAGGGGGCGAGTAATTGCAGCCCGACCCAACACAAGGACGGTTCCGGAGGAATGCTAATCGAATTCTCCTGCTCTGTCTGACTCTGCGTATCCTCGGGTGGAATCCAACAGACCTTCACTCTCCGTCGGGGCACGCTGAATTGGCATCGCGCACCAGGCGCGAACGCGATGCATGCCGGAAAATTCGGCTCGTTTCGCTCTTACCAGCCCCAGGCCTCGGCCACATGGGGGTGCGGGCCTTCGGTCAGCTCCCAGATGACGCTGACGTCGCCCAGCCTGATCTCCTTCGCGGTCTCGTTCATCGTGCGCTCCGTGCGCTCCGTGTGGTTCGGCGGTCAGCGGTTGTGCGGGAGACGGGCCAGCAGCAGATTGGGATCGGTGGCCGTGGTGTAGGCGGCGCTGGGCACGTAAGCGGTGCCGCGGCGCAGTGCGACCGAGGTCGGGTTCTGCAGACCGTCGGCGGCGGTCAGGACGGTGGACACAGCGCCGTTGCCCCGGATGCGGACTACCGTGTTGGGGGCGTTGAGGGCCGCAAGGATCTCGTCGCCATTGCCGGTGAAGGCGAAGTCGTCGATGCCGGCGAGGTTCGTGGCCCTGGTCTGGACCGGGCCGGGCCGGTTGCCCGGCCGGAACGGGATGCGCAGCACAGTGCCCTTGTCGAGATTGGTCACCCACAGCGCACAGTCGTGGATCTTGAGGCCGTTGGCGCCGAGGAAGCCGGCGGGAGCGAGTTCTGCCGCGGAGGACCACGTGGCCGGCGCACCACCGGCGGCGGGGACCGTGAAGATCGTGCCGAGCACGGAGTCGGCGATGTAGAGCACGCCCTTGCGCTCGTCCAACGCCAGCCCGTTGGGCAGGCCGCCTGCGGGCAGCGCGGCGATGCGGTGCGGGGTGCCGCCCGGGCGCAGTCGCCACAGGCCGGTCAGGTCTTCGGTGCCGCTCGCATAGAGGAAGTACAGCGTTCCGTCATGGGCCCGGGCGATGCCGGTGGTCAGCGCGAAGCCGAGGACCGGGGTGTTCACTCCGCCGTCGGCTGGAGCCGGCATGGTGGCCAAAACCCGCGTCCTCCCCGCAGGGGTGACAGCCGCCACCTGCCGACTGGCCGCGAAGGTGACGTAGGCCGTGCCGTTGGGCTCCAGCGCGATGTTCTCCGGCATCTGCCCTTGCGCCAGATCGAAATGCGCGGCAAACCGGGTCTTGATCACCGGATCGGTGCCGGCCGACGCCGGGGCCACCGTGAAGGCGGCCAGGGTGACCACAGCGGCCGCCGTGGCTGCGCCGGCGATTGTTGCCAGTTTCATTTTCATGTTCCTTCACGGTTTTCGGGCGTGCGGTATCCACACGCGAAATACGGGGTGATCACGGTGAGTTCAGCGAACTGATCCGTACAGGCAGAACCGTTTGTCTGCGCCGCTTCGACTACGCCGGATTGCTGGAGCGAGCGGGAACGCCATCCTCCTGGTCGGTCCGCACGCTGTGCATCAGCAGCGTCATGGCGGCCTGGGAGGGCGAACCGGGCTCGGTGGTGGCGACGACGATGTGCTGCCCAAGTTCGGTGTGCAGGGTCTGCTGAGTGACTTCCAGGCTGCCCACCAGCGGATGCAGCATTTCGTAAACTGCGGCGCCGCCGGCCTTGACCCGGTGATCGGCCCACAAGGATGCGAACTCGGCGCTCTTGACCGTCAGCTCGCCGATCAGCGCGGCGAGAGCGGCGTCATCCGGGTGCTGACCGCATGCGAGGCGCAAAGTGCCGACCACGGCTTTGGCCTTGGCCTGCCAGTCGGCGTACAGGGCGCGGGTGTGCCCGTCGAGGAAGAGCAGGCGGGCCATGTTCGGACGCTCAGCCGGCCGGTCCGGGCTGCCCGGGTCGAGATGCCCCGCAAACAGGGCGTGACCGGCACGGTTCCAGGCCAGAACGTCACTGCGCCGACCGAGCACCACCGTCGGCACATCCGCCAGGGCCGCCACCAGTTGACCCACCGCCGGCGTCACCCGTTCCGGCACCGGTCGGCGCGCCCCGGCGCGACGCCGTGTGCCAGTGGCCAGGTCGTGCAGGTGCCGGCGCTCGGCCGCGTCCAGCCGCAGCGCCTGGGCGATCGCGTCGAGGACCTCCGGGGATGCGTTGGACGACTGCCCCTGCTCCAGCCGCGCGTAGTACGAGGCACTCACCCCGGCCAGCAGAGCGAGTTCCTCGCGCCGCAGACCCGGCACACGGCGCCGGTCACCGTACGCCACCAGACCCACGTCCTCGGGCAGCAATTGCGCGCGGCGGGTCCGCAGGAACTCACCGAGCGGTTGTTTTCCTTCCATGTCCCCGAGTATTGGCTCCTCGGCGCGACGCATCCACACCCTGCCAGGGATACCGTCCATCGAGCTGAGGGAGGACACGCTTACCGACAATCACAGCCCGAGGTCGTGACATCGCCCGCCGTGGCCGCCCACGCCATACTACGGTGACGAGCATGAGCGCCGACGACATCAGCCCCGGCAGCCAGTGGCCGCTTCCTCCGGCCTGGATGTTCACTTGTACCGACTGTGTTCGCCTCTACAAGACGATGAAGGAGATCCGGGCCGTTACGGACGAGCTCTGGCTCACCGGGGAACGCGGAGTGGACTGGGACCCCTTCGACAGCGCGGTGGGCGCGCAGATCCGTCTGGCCCGCCACCTCGCATCCGCCCACCAAGACCTCCTGCCGGACTGGGATCCGGCCTGCCCACGGTGCACGGAGCACCGGAACAGTCTGGTTGAACGGGGCCAGTCGGACCTGTTGCGGGGAAGGGCGGAAGCCGCTCGCGAGCATCGCGCGTACCACGTCTTCGCACCGCCACACGGAGTGGGACTCATGTAAGCGGCCGGGCGTAACGGACTCGGGCCGCCTTGCTCGCGGGATGCCGGCGCCTGCCCCCGGTGGGCCGGCAGGGCCGAGGTCAGTTACTGGTCAGGCGAACATGCCGGTGCGAAGCGTGGCGAGCGTGCGCGTGAGGAGTCGGGAGACGTGCATCTGGGAGACGCCCAGTTCTGCGCCGATCTGAGACTGGGTCATCTCCTGGCCGAAGCGCATCTCGATGATGCGTCGCTCCCGGTCCTCGAGCTGTTCCAGGAGGGGGGCCAGGGTATGCAGGTCCTCCATCGTCTCAAGGGCGGGGTCCGGCTCTCCCAGTACGTCGGCGATCGTGCGCGCCTTGCCGGCCTGGCCCTCGTCGCCGAGGTCGTTGGGCATGTCGAGGGAGCCTGCGATGTAGCCGTTGGAGGCGACGAGGCCTTCGATGACCTCGTCCTCGCTGAGCTTCATATGCTCGGCGAGTTCCTTGACCGTCGGGTCGCGGTCCAGGCCGCCTGCGAGCTGTTCCTTTGCCTGGGCGATCTCCACGCGCAGCTCCTGCAGGCGCCGGGGGACGTGGACGGCCCAGGTGGTGTCGCGGAAGAACCGCTTGATCTCGCCGACGATGCAGGGGATGGCGAAGGAGGTGAACTCGACTTCGCGGGACAGGTCGAAGCGGTCGATGGCTTTGATGAGCCCGATGGTGCCGACCTGGATGATGTCCTCCATGTCGCCGCTGCCGCGGTTACGGAAGCGGCTCGCGGCGAACCGCACCAGGGAGAGGTTCATCTCGATGAGGGTGTTGCGCGCGTACTGGTACGCCTGGGTGCCCTCCTCGAGGACCTGAAGCCGGTCGAAGAACAGCTTCGAAAGGGCCTTCGCATCTTTCGGGGCTACCTTCCCCGCGTCCTCGATCCAGGGCAGCTCATCGATGCCGGTCGGCGCGCCGATCGGAGAAGACGCTCCGGCCTCGGACTGCGCGGTGTCGGCCGTCTGTACAGAAGTCTCTGTCATGTCTCCAGCCATTCCCTCGTCGTGCGCTCTTCCCTGACCGCGCCTTCCCGGACGTGAGTGCTCTATGCCTCTCGCCCTTGTTCTGCCTGGTTCTGTGCGATCTGGGGAACGCGGTGGGGATAGGGTCAGCGAAGCTGGGACGATGCCGACTCTGTGGGGGTGGGACTGTGGATGCCTCACTCGGTGCGGACCCGCCAACAGCATCATTGCCGCGCAGGTTGGCCGTATTGGAGATCTGTCCGCTGACGGACAGGCCGGGAGTGCACGCGGCCGGTGAGATCACTCTGACCACGCGCACGGCGTGGGAGCGGGCACTGGAGGGAATGGCCGTCGGGGGTGGGGACGTTTACCTGGATCTGTCTGCGGTGACGTTCATTGACGTCGCGGGTGCGTCCGCCGTGGCGGTCGCGGCCCAGCAGCTGGGCAGCGGCAGGCGCATGGTCCTCAAAGGGCCGCCGCCCGCGCTGCTGCGCGCTTTGGAGATGTTCTGGCCCGGCTTGGCGGCGATCGAGGTGACGACGTGACGCACTCGACTGAGTCTTTCGTCCACCCTGCGCTGTTCTACCGGAATAGCCAGGAGTACCTGGCCGGGACTGTGCCGTTCATCCAGAAGGGTCTCGCTGTAGGCGAGCCGGTGGCGGTAGCGGTCCCCGGGAGCAACGTCCAACTGCTGCGCGCAGAGCTGGGGAAAAGCGCCGAAGCCGTGCAGTTCATCGATATGAAAGAGGCCGGGCGCAACCCGGGAAGGATCATTCCCAAGGTGCTGCGGGCCTTTGCGGACACCCCTCCCAGCGGGCGGGTGCGGATCATCGGTGAGCCGATCTGGCCCGGCCGCACTCCGGCCGAATACCCCGCCTGTGTCCAGCACGAGGCACTGATCAACACCGCGTTCCGCGGACGGGAAGTCACCATCGTCTGCCCCTACGACGCCGCACGGCTCGATGCTGCGGTGCTCGCCGACGCGTACGCCACGCACCCCGTCGTGGTCGACGCAGGACGCGAGGAGTACAGCGACACGTACGACCCGGACCGCGTCGTTGCCGCCTTCAACCAGCCGCTGGCGCGCCCGCTGCGGGCCGCCGGGTTCGCCTTTGAAGCCGAACGCCTGCCCGATGCAAGGGACTTCGCGGTCGCGCAGGCCAAGCGCCTGGGTCTGGCGGGTGAGCGTGAGGACGACTTCGCCCTGGCTGTCGCCGAGCTGACCACCAACAGCGTGGTGCACGGTGGTGGATCAGGCACCGTATGGGTCTGGGGCGAGGGCGGGCAGGTCCTGTGCGAGGTGACAGACTCAGGGCAGCTGAGTGACCCACTGGCGGGCCGCCGTCCGCCCCTGCGCGACCAACTGGGCGGCCGGGGCCTGCTGATGGTCAACTACCTAACCGACCTGGTCCGCGTCCACACCGGCCCGGAGGGCACCGCGATCCGCTTCCACCTCGGGCGCTGACCGGGACAGAGCCATGCCCGGGGTGTGCCGATACCTGTCACACAGCGGCCGGCCCCGCGGCTGGGCTCGGTCGGGCGCTCAGCAAGGAGTCGTCCTCGGTGCGGGCCCCGGGGAGCCGGTGGCGGGCCGCGACAAGAGCGGCGTCGATGTCGCAGGTGCCGGTCGAGACGCACAACGTGTAGGCGACATCGTCCATTCGCTGTCGCGCCTGCGATGACCCGTCCTCGGCGCGCAGCACACGCAGCGCGCCGTACTGCTCGATCAGATTGCGCAGGACGACAGGGTGAGCCATCAGCATGGGGGAGCCTCCTTCAGACAACGGCCGCTGTGGAGCGGGTTGTCTCCCGGCTACCCCCCGCCTCCCACGACATGCCGTCACGATCAAAGGAGGGACTTCCCCGGCTTCAGAAGGCCGGGGTTGTCGCGGTCCGGTGCCGCTGTCACACTGCCGACAATCCGGTGGCTGCCTGGATTCCCCTCAGATCAAAGGCCTTTGGTTCCTACGGGGCCACTCCCTCATGCGGCCACCCCGAATGCCCACAGAGCGACATGCCAAACACATAAGAATCAGCGCATGAGGGCTCAATCGCAGGGAACACGAGGTCCTGGAGGTTGATATCTATGGTTCCCCTGCTTCTCGTTCTCTTGCTCGCGCTGATTCTCTTCGGTGCCGGATTCGCATTGAAGGCACTGTGGATCGTGGCAGTGATCGTGCTCGCCGTATGGCTGCTCGGTTTCGTCATGCGCTCCGCCGGAACCGGAGGAAGTCGCGGCCGCTGGTACCGCTGGTAGGGCACGACCCCAGATCCGCAGGGCGGCCCCGGACATCCGTGTCCGGGGCCGCCCTGCGCTGTGTTTGTTTCTGGTCGAGTCGGTCAACCGACAGCCACCCCGACAGGATTGACGGCCCCGGCCGTGCCCAGCAGTCAGTCTCCGCAGGATCAACTCCCCGCTCCTCCAGCCGCGTCTGACCCCTCGCTCCCCTGCGGCGCGCTCCACCCCGCGCCACCGGAACATACGCCTCCGCAGATCTTTGTCGGTGTCGCAGCTCGTGGGCTAGTCTTTGGCGAATTTGCCGCCTTCAAGGGCGGCGGATGGAAGCGTGGGCTCGGGCATTCGCGATCTGTCCAGGGTGGGCACTTCGTATCTCTGTGTACTGCTCTCGTAGCGGCCGAATTCGAAGTGAGGTTGACATGGCTGACACGACCGGACCACGATCTGCGGCGCGCAGCACGGCTGCACGCGGCGACGCCAGGGTCGGTGAGCAGGAATTGCGGCAGCTGCTTGCCGGGCTGACCGCCGTCCGCGACGGTGATTTCGGCACTCGGCTGCCCAGTGAGGCCGACGGCCTGCTCGGTGAGATCGCCACGGTCTTCAACGGCATGGTCGACCAACTCTCCTTGTTCACATCCGAGGTGACCCGGGTAGCCCGCGAGGTGGGCACCGAGGGAACACTGGGCGGCCAGGCCGAGGTACCCGGCGTGTCCGGCACCTGGGCGGATCTCACCGACTCGGTGAACGCCATGGCCGGCAACCTCACCACGCAGGTACGTGACATTGCGCAAGTGGCCACAGCGGTGGCCAAGGGCGACCTGTCCCAGAAGATCGACGTCGATGCCCGCGGCGAGATCCTGGAGTTGAAGGAGACCGTCAACACGATGGTCGACCAACTCTCAGCGTTCGCCGACGAAGTCACGCGCATGGCACGCGAGGTCGGCAGCGAGGGCCGCCTCGGTGGTCAGGCGCAGGTACCCGGCGTCGGTGGCGTCTGGCGGGATCTGACCGACTCGGTGAACTTCATGGCCGGCAACCTCACCAGTCAGGTCCGCAACATCGCCCAGGTCACCACAGCGGTCGCCAAGGGGGACCTGTCCCAGAAGATCACCGTCGACGCCCGCGGCGAGATCCTCGAGCTGAAGAACACGATCAACACCATGGTCGAACAACTCTCCGCGTTCGCCGACGAGGTGACCCGCGTCGCACGGGAGGTCGGCACCGAGGGCAGGCTCGGCGGGCAGGCGGACGTCCAGGGGGTCTCCGGCACCTGGCGGGATCTGACCGACTCGGTGAACTTCATGGCCGGCAACCTCACCGCTCAGGTGCGTTCGATCGCGCAAGTAGCCACTGCGGTCGCCAAGGGCGACCTGACTCAGAAGATCAACGTAACCGCACGCGGCGAGATCCTCGAGCTGAAGGACACCATCAACACGATGGTCGGCCAGCTCTCCGCCTTCGCCGACGAGGTGACCCGCGTCGCACGCGAGGTCGGCACGGAGGGCAATCTGGGGGGCCAGGCGCACGTCCCCAACGTGGCCGGGACCTGGAAGGACCTGACAGAGAACGTCAACTCCATGGCGAACAACCTGACCGGCCAGGTACGCAACATCGCCCTGGTGACCACCGCTGTCGCCAACGGCGACCTGTCGAAGAAGATCGACGTCGACGCACGCGGCGAAATCCTGGAACTCAAAACCACCATCAACACGATGGTCGACCAGCTGTCGTCCTTCGCAGCCGAGGTGACGCGCGTCGCCCGGGAGGTCGGCAGCGAGGGCCGCCTCGGGGGCCAGGCGGAGGTCGAGGGAGTTTCGGGCATGTGGAAACGCCTCACGGAGAACGTCAACGAGTTGGCAGGCAATCTGACGCGGCAGGTACGGGCCATCGCAGAGGTGACCAGCGCTGTGGCGGAGGGCGATCTGACCCGCTCCATCACCGTGGACGCTTCCGGCGAGGTCGCCGAACTCAAGGACAACATCAACTCGATGGTGGGGTCGCTGCGGGAAACCACCCGGGCCAACCATGAGCAGGACTGGCTGAAGACGAATCTGGCGCGCATTTCCGGCTTGATGCAGGGCCACCGGGACCTCACCGTCGTGGCCGAGACCATCATGGATGAGCTGACCCCGCTGGTGGAGGCTCAGTACGGTGCTTTCTACCTCGCCGTGGACGGCGACCAGGGTGTGGAACTGACACTCGTCGGCTCCTACGGCCGCCCCGCGGGATCCGCCCGGGACACACGGTTCAAGCTTGGCGAATCCCTGGTCGGCCAAGCCGCGCGCAGCCGCCGCGTCATCGCCGCGGACGATGTTCCGGGAGACTACGTCACCGTCTCGTCCGGCCTCGGTCGCACAACGCCGGGTAGCTTGATCGTGCTGCCGATTCTCGTCGAGGACCAAGTCCTCGGTGTCATCGAGCTCGCGTCCTTCAGTTCCTTCGCGCCCGTCCACCGCGACTTCCTCGAACGCCTCATGGGGACCGTGGGCGTCAACGTCAGCACCATCGTGGCCAACGCCCGGACCGACGAGCTGCTCGACGAGTCGCAACGCCTGGCGAGCGAGCTACAGGCACGCTCGGAGGAACTGCAGGTGCAGCAGGAGGAGCTGCAACGGTCCAACGCCGAGCTGGAGGAGAAGGCCGCGCTACTGGCCGCGCAGAACAGCGACATCGAGGCAAAGAACCTCGAGATCGAGCAAGCGCGCGGCGAGTTGGAAGCCCGGGCACAGCAGCTGTCCCTCGCGTCGAAATACAAGTCGGAGTTCTTGGCCAACATGAGCCACGAGCTGAGGACACCGTTGAACAGTCTCCTCATCCTCGCGCAGCTTCTGTCGCAGAACCCCACACGAAACCTCACGCCCAAGCAGGTCGAGTACGCGGGCATCATCCACTCAGCCGGCTCCGATCTGCTGCAATTGATCAACGACATCCTGGACCTGTCGAAGGTCGAGGCCGGAAAGATGGACGTCAATCCGGAGAGAGTCCCGCTGCGCCGGCTCCTGGAGTACGTCGAAGCCACCTTCCAGCCACTTACCATTCAAAAGAGTCTGGGCTTCACGATCACCACAGCCCCTGGAGTGCCGACCGAACTGCTCACCGACGACGTGCGGCTGCGTCAGGTACTGCGCAATCTGCTGTCCAACGCGGTCAAGTTCACCGAACGCGGCAGCGTTGAACTCCGGATTGAGCCGGCGTCGGAAAGCGAACTGCCACAGACCATGCGCCGGACCGGACCCACCGTGGCGTTCCGCGTCAAGGATTCCGGAATCGGCATCGCCGAGCAGCAGCTGGAATCCATCTTCGGCGCCTTCCAGCAAGCAGACGGCACCACGAGCCGGAATTACGGCGGCACCGGGCTGGGTCTGTCCATCAGCAGGGAGATCGCCCACCTGCTCGGAGGCGCGGTCACCGCTGAGAGCACGCTGGGCCAGGGAAGCACCTTCACCCTTTATCTGCCCGCGTGCCGCGCGGACTTCGAACACCGCGCACTGACCCAGAGCGCTGAAATCGGCAGAAGCGAAACGGCCCCCGACGACAGCCTTCGTCCCACCGCTCCCGTCCCGCTTCAAAGGTCCCCGCGACAAAGACGCCTTCTGGTGATCGAGGAACGGCCTCGTGGCCTCATGACACTGGTCGCAGAAAGCACCGTCGCCGAGTTCACCGACAGCCGCGAACTGACCGACCCGCGTGCCTCAGTGGAAGTCATCAGCGCCCTCGGAGCCCAGGAAGCGGCAGCCGCGCTCGCCGCGGAATCCTGTCACTGCGTCGTACTGGACCTTGACATGCCCGACGGCGAGGCGCTGCGGTTCCTTGACGCCATGGATGGCGACGCGGGACTCCGCAGCGTTCCCGTACTGGCCCACAACAACCGTCGCCTGGATCCGCCACACGAACGGAAACTGCAGACGCGTGCCGAGACCCAGCCGCTGGAGCTGCTCTCCAGCCTGGACGAGCTGCGGGAACGCATCGCCCTGCACCTGTCGGCCGAGCAGCCGGGCGACGTCCTGCCACTCATGCGACCCGAAGAAGCCGCACACGCATCGCCCCAGGACACCGACGACACCCTGGCCGGGCGCACCGTCCTCGTCGTCGACGACGACGCCCGTAACCTGTACGCCCTCAGCGGCATCCTCGAACTCCACGGCATCAACGTTCTGCACGCCGAGAACGGCCGCAAGGGCATCGACGCCCTCACCGAGAACCCCGGCATCGACCTGATCCTGATGGACGTGATGATGCCGGAGATGGACGGCTATACCGCCACCGCGGAGATTCGGCGGATGCCGGCCCACAGCGCGCTGCCCGTCATCGCCGTGACGGCCAAGGCCATGCCTGGGGACCGCGAGAAGTGTCTGGCCGCGGGAGCCAGCGACTACGTCACCAAACCGTTGGACGCCGATGAACTCATCGCGTGCGTCCGCCGCTGGGTGAACACGTAGCCGTAGCTCCGCCCCTGCCAACCGCTTTCGCGCGTCAACCATCCTGTCAGGAGCAGCACTACGGTGAATACCCACCAGCCGCCCGAAGAGCCTGTCCCCCATGACGGGCCGCTGGGAGCTGCCTCCGATCGCCGGCACCCCCGCGTCGACGTGCCCCCGCCCCACCGGTCGGAAGAGGGCACCGAGGACGAGGCGAGCTCCGGGCTCTACGTCATCGTGGAGGACGCCCAGGCTGAGGCCGCCGCCGACCCGGCCGGCGCATCGGCGGTCGGCCGACTGGCCGCGACAGTGGAACGTCTTCGTCGTGAAGTCCAAGCAGCCCATGCCGCCGCTGATGGCCGTGCCTTGATCGAGCTCGCCAAAGGCGTCCTGATCGAGCGGTTCCACTGCGGCCCCACCGAGGCAGCCGGGCACCTCGCCGGGCTGGCCGAACAAACGGGCATGTCCCCGCTTGAGCTTGCTGCCGACATCATCAATCAGTCGGCACAGGACAGTTTCGCCGAGGCGGCGCACGACTTCATTTCTCGGACCAGGAGTGCCAGTGAGAGGTCCGACGGGAGAACAGGCGGATCTGTCGCGGTGCGGCTGCGCGCAGCCGAGAGCGGCGCACTGGCCGCAGACGACACGCAGGCAGTGGCCGAGTCCGTCCTGCAACACGCGCTCGCCCCGCTGGGTGCCACTGCGGTCGCCATCTGGGCGGCAGGGCATGACGCGTCTCTCACCCTCGCCGGCAACGCCGGGTTCGCCGCGGAAGAAGCCGGGCGCTGGCGTTACGTGCCGCCCGGTGTGGAGACCGTGGCCCGCCGAGCGCTGACCGAGCGCCGGACAGTGTGGTTCCAGTCACTGGCAGAAGCGAGCGTTCCGTCAATCAGCGATCATCAGGCGACCGGTGGCGGCCGAGTGGCCGTACCGGCCGGCGCCGGCGGCCGGATCATCGGAGTCCTGGAAATCTGCTGGCCCCATCGCCTTGCGCCGCAACCGCGTCAGATCCAGCGTCAAGTGGAAGCCCTCGCTGAACTGTGTGCCCACACCCTGGAAACCCACACAGCCGCAGTCCTCGGTTCCCCGGGCGCACCCAACGCGCTGAAACGAGACCTCGCCGAACTGGTCGACCTCGTCGACGGCCTCTACGATCCCGCGTTGGTGCTGCTGCCTCACGTCGAGGCCGACGGGCACCTGACCGACTTCCGTATCCATCACACGAACCGTCACTTCGTCGATCCCGCGGGGCGACCGCGCAGCGCCGTCAGCGGGGCGATGCTTCTGGAGGCCTACCCCATGGCCGCCGGGGACAGTGAACTGTTCGAGAAGGTGGAGCGGGTGCATGCCACCGGTGAAGCCTTCCACGCCCAGCGGATGACTCTCACCGCGCTGGTCGATCAGGTGCCGCTCGAAGCTGTCGCCGACATCAGTATCAGCAGGCATGGCGGTGCTGTACTGCTCATCTGGCGGATAGAAGACGAAGCGGGCCGGCTGGCCAGCCTGTTGCAGCACGCGCAGCGCCTGGGCCGTATTGGCGGATTCGAGGAGAACACCACCTCCGGCAAGATCACCTGGAACCAGCAACTGCACAGCCTCCACGGCCTGCCGCCCACCGCTGCACCCATTCCTCTGGAGCAACTGCCCGCGCACGCCCACCCCGACGACGCTGTCACCATCGGCCGCTTTCTGCGTACTTTGTTTCAGCACCGGCGGTCCGCTTCCACTGCCTTCCGTCTGCAGCGTCCCGACGGCGTTACTCGGCACGTCCGCGTCGTCGCTGAGCCGGTCCTCGACGCGGACGATCGGCTGCTCGCCGTACGGGGTGCCTTCCAGGACATCTCCTCTCAGCACTGGACCGAGGTGGCGCTGGCAGCAACGCGTGACCAACTCGCCCACACGGAACAGGAGTCGGCCGAGAGAAACCGCCTCGCGCTGCAACTCCAGCAGGCGATCATGCCGCCGGCCCGGGGCCCGATCGACGCGCCTGGGCTCAGCATCGGAGTGCGCTACCGGCCCGCGGAGACCGAGCACCTCGTCGGCGGCGACTGGTACGACGCGTTCGTCCTGCCATCCGGGCAGGTCCTCGTATGCGTCGGTGACATCGCGGGCCATGGCATCGAGGCAGCGACCAGCATGATCGTCCTCCGCAACGCCCTACGGGGCCTCGCTGTCACCGGCGCAGGCCCGGCCCAGCTCCTGACCTGGCTCAACGTAGTGGCTCACCACCTGACCGAACCGGTCACCGCCACTGCGGTCTGCGGCCTTTACGATCCCAGCCGCCGCATCCTGCGCTGGGCCCGTGCCGGGCACCTGCCGCCCGTCCTGGTGACCGAACAGGAGACCACGAAACTGCCGCTCATCCGCGGCATGCTGCTCGGCGCGGTCGCACATGCGGATTACGAGGAAGGCGAAGTACGCCTCGAGGTGGGCGACACGTTGCTGATGTACACCGACGGACTGGTCGAGCGAAGGGACTCCTCCATCCACGACTCACTACAGCATCTGATCGCCACCGCGAGCGTTGCCACCCAGTCGCTGGAACAACAACTGGACCGGCTACTCACTCACAGCAGGGCAGACACCGATGACGACACATGCGTCCTCGGCCTCCAGGTGGAGTGACGGTGCGCACCGGGCGGCCCTGACCGGCATCGCGTCGTTTCTGGTCATCGCGGCACACGACTACATGTGTGGTGCTTCGAACACGGTGTGCCGGTCGCCTTCGAAACGACCTGCCCCGGGGTTTGTCCGCCCCATTTCGAGGTAGTCGCGAAAGTAGCGAAAGCGTCACACGTTGATCGAGAAGTGGAGCTGATCCGCGTGACTCGTCAAGGAAAGAAAATCCGTGGCAAGAGCCAGGAAACCATGGGCAAGGCCAAGGAAACGCTCGGGGACGCAACGGACGACGACAGCCTGCGCCTGAAGGGAAAGACCGACCAGGTTCAGGGCGAAGCCAAGCAGGCGGCCGGAAAGACTGGCGAAGCCGTACGTGACGTAACCGACCAGGCAAAGGGAAAAATCAAGAAGCACAAGTGACGGAAAACCACCGGGCGCTTTGACGCGGCCGGCCGGTCCGACAGGTCACATGAGCAATGGGCCTGGGTGGAAGTGTTCTCCCACCCAGGCCCAGTCATGCTGTCCGGTGTTGAATCTTCGTTATCGCGGGCGTTATCTCGGTCGTTATCCCGGCTCGCGCGTGGTGACCGTGAACAGGCCACCGTCAGGGTCGCGCAGCGTGACCCCGGTGCCGTCGTCGTAGCCCTCGACGGGCGGGACGACGCTGCCGCCGAGCCGGGTGGCCGTCTGGATCGCGGCTTCGGTGTCGGGGACGTAGAAGTGCACGTGCCAGCGCGGGCGGATCTGCGGGTCGGGAGCCGCTTCGACCGCACCTCCGGTCAGCCGTGCCACGGCGTCGCCGGCATGGCGCAGCACCACATGATCGTCCTCGTAGGCCACCTCGCAGCAGCCGGGTCTTTCGCAGGCCCAGTCGAGAACCTCGGCGTAGAAGATGGCCGCGTCAAAGGCGTCTCTGGTACGCAGCTCCAGCCAGGCAGGCGCTTTGTCCCGGCCCACACTCCAGTCGGGGATGACCCTGCCTTCCCAGATGCCGAAGGCGGCGCCGTCGCGGTCGGCGGCGAGGGCGGCCCTGCCGGTACCGAAACTGAGCGGGCCGACCGCGACGGTGGCGCTGCGCTCTCGGATACGGGCCGCGGCCGCGTCCGCGTTGTCGACGGCGAAGTAGGGGGTCCACGCGACGGCCACGGCCAGGCGGCGGGCGAGTGCGCCGATGCCGGCGACCGGGGCTCCGTCGAGGAACGCGACGGAGAACTCCTCCCCCAGTCGCGTGGGCCGGAATTCCCAGCCGAACACGGCACCGTAGAAGCCCTCCGCGGCGCGCAGGTCGCGGGCCATGAGGCTGACCCAGCAGGGAGCGCCGAACACCTCATGACTTGAGGTCGACACGACTGCCAACTCCATCCGCCGCGCACGCGTGAGTGGACCGTTCCACGTTACCCCGCTCACCTGCACAGAACGGGGCGGCACACCCGGCCGACGGGACGCGGCGGCCCCCGTCGGCCGGGTGTGTCACGGCGGTTACTCCTGGGGGTAAATGTCCCCCGCGGCCATGGCGCTCTCCTGCTCGCTCTGCGCAAGCAGCTTCTGCGCCTTGTCCTGGAGCCGCTGGCGCTCGCCCGGGTCGGTCGCCCGCTCCGCCTCCTGTTTCAGTCCCTCGGCTTCTTGTCGCAGCTGACGGACGTGACTCCCGGATTCGCCTGAATCGCTCATGGTCACTCCTCGGACGTTCGGGATGAGCCGGCCCCCTCAGAGAATCAGCGCGCCCACGAATTTGCATCCCGAACGGTCTCCGGAAGGCGGCCCTGGCAGCGGTCTCCGGCTGAGGTCCCGGGCAGCGGTCTCCGACAGCTGTTACGCAGGGCTGACGCGGCCTCGCCACGAGCCGGATTCCCCGCCTCGCTGCTCGATGTACTCCTTGAAGCGCCGCATGTCGCCCTTGACGCGCCGGTCGATCAACCCGACCGCGGTCGCGGTCTTGTCCGCCACCCCGCTCGGTTCGACGTCCATCACGAGTTCCACGCGGGTGTGCGTGTCATCCAGGCGCTGGAAGCGGACCATGCCCATCTGCTTCGTGTCACCGCTGATCGTGCGCCAGGCGATGCGCTCGTCCGGGAGCTGGTCGACGATCTCGGTGTCGAATTCCCGCCGTACGCCACCGATCCTGGTGGTCCAGTGGTTGTGGACGTCGTCGAGCTGGGTCACCTCCTCGACTCCCTCCATGAAGTTCGGGAATTCCTCGAACTGCGTCCACTGGTTGTAGGCGGTGCTGACGGGAACCTCGACCTCGACCGATTCCTTCACCGTGCTCATGCCTGCGCGTCCTTTCCGTATCCATTGCGTCCGCAGCGGTTCTGCCGCACACGGTCGGGCAGATACGGCGGGTACCCCAGATCGCGCGGATTACAGCCCGCGGCCCGTTCCCGGTTCACATCGGGGGTCGTTCGGCCTCAGTCCGAGGGCGGCAGCAACGTGCCCAGCGGCCCGAGATCCAGATTGAGGTCCGCCATGGTCAGTCCGTACTGGTCGCACAGGTCGCTCATGCGCTCGTGCAGAAGCAGGAGCGTGGCCCCGAGCCTTTCCTCCTGCTCGTCGGTGAGGTCTCCCTGGTCGACCCGGTGCAGCGCCTGGCGCTCCATGAGCTGGCGCAGCAGCTCGACGAGAGTGAGGACCAGCTTGATCAGGTCCCGTTCCACGGAGTCGGGGTCGGCGCTGATCCGGTGTGCCGGGGTGCGCGAGGCCTTGCCGGGCGGCGGAAGATCACGAGGCGCGGCAGGCAGCAGCCGGAAGGCGCGCTCGGCGGCGTCCGCGACCTCTTCGAGGCGGCGCGCCGGCCCACCTTCCTCCTCAGCCGTCATGGCGGCCTCCCTCAGCCGTCATGGCCGCCTCGCTGCGGACTCGTGACCGCCCAGGGTGAGGGATTCTGCTCGGTGATGGAGACGATCAGGGCCCGCAGCGAGATACGTACGAGGTCGATGTCCGCGATGGACAGAACCACATCACCGGTGACAACGACCCCGCCGCTGAGTAGGCGGTCCAGCAGATCGATGAGCGCGACCTGCCGTTCCGGCAGGTTCTCCACCGGCCGCGGCGGGCCTGGCGCGGTCATGGGCCCCCGCCTTCCGCGGTCTCTTCGGATCCGGCGGAGAGCGTGGCGAAGGAGTACGGCGCCCATGGGCCGGTGACCTCCACCCGAACCCCCTGGAGCCCGTCGGCGGCATGCTCCACTTCGGATCGGAACTCCTCGGTACGGTCCCGGGGCACCAGGTACGCGTCGTTGACGACGTTTCCGCCGACCCCGTCGGCCAGGGGGCCTTGCTGCACCCTGTGGCGAGCCCTGCCGGCGGCGTGCGCGCGCCCCGCGGCCTCGACCCGTTCAGCGGCCTGCTCGGCAGCCCGGTAGGCGCTGTCGCGGACACTCCGCTGTTCCTTGCGGCTACGGAGATAGGCGCGCCCGGGGGTGAGGTCCGCATCCGGAGCGGGAGCGGGATCGGCGGGCGCCGGGGACAGGTCGACGTAGATCTTGACTCCCCATTCGACGTGCTCGGCGAGCTGCGCCAGTCGCTCCGCGAAGGCGGCGCTCCCGGCGTCCAGGACGTCCCGCGCCCTGGTGTCGTCGAGGTACACGGTCGCCAGGCGCAGCGGAAGCACCGTGGTGCGCGTGGCCAGGGCGTCGATGACGCGGTTGTGCGCGCGGGCGACCGCCTCCAGCCACTCCAGGTCTTCGAGGTGCCCTTTGAGGGCGTCCTCCTGGAAGTCCTGCGCGGGTACCGGGCTCACGACGAGCACCGTCTCGTCGTCACGCGTTCCGGCCACGAGATGGACCGGGGCGTCGGCGACGCCTGTCAGTGCGGCCATGGACTCCTCCAGCCCGGCGGCATTGCGTGCCACGGCGTACGCGTACGTGACGAGGTCACTCATCGCGAGCACTCCCCCGGCGACGGGCGGCCCGTGGCTCTTCCTCACCTTCGGGCAGTTCCCCGCCCTGGCGCAGAGCGTCGATCTCGGCCCGCAGCCGCCGGTTCTCCTCGGCGAGTGACTGCTCGCCCCTGGCCCGGGACGACAGCGCGGGATCGTGCTCCCACCAGTCGATGCCCATTTCCTTCGCCTTGTCGACCGAGGCGACGAGGAGGCGGAGTTTGATGGTCAACAGCTCGATGTCGAGCAGATTGATCTGAATGTCGCCCGCGATGACGATGCCTTTGTCGAGCACCCGCTCGAGGATGTCGGCGAGATTGGCGGAGGAGCCCTGCCCGTGCGGCGCCGCTCTGGACGGGTAGGAGCCGAGTCGGTTGGCCACAGGTTCAGTCACAGTGATGGCCTCGTTTTCGCTCGTACCCGAGTCAGGACTGTTCGCCCTGCCAGAAGGCCCTGATCTCCTCGAGCCGGTCGAGGAGTTCGTCCTCCCGCCGGTCGAACGTCTCCTCGTCGATCTCCCCAGCGACAAGTTGCCGCTCGAGCTCGGCGAGTTCGCGCTGGACCGGCGCCGGGTCGTAGTACTCGTTCTCGGCCGCTTCCAGGACGCGGTCAGCCACCCAGACAGCGCCGCGGACCGGCGCCAGGGGGAGGGTGAGGAGCTGTGTGAGCAGTCCCATGGGAAGTCCTTCAGACGAAGGTGTAGGGGGGAAGGGGGCCGTTGAGCCGGAACTGGAAGTCGTCGCCCATCTGGTTGGCAACGCTCAACTCCGTGGTGAGGAAAGGCTCCTCCTGGTCCTCGGCCACCAGGAAAGAGACATTGAGAAAGTCCGTTCCGGTCGGCTGGGAGTTCTCATGGTCCCGGGCGAACGGGCGCAGCGCCTCGACCACACCCGCGGCCAGGGCCTCCTGGCGCGCCTGCACCTCCTGGGCAACCAGCTCACCGAGCGCGACAGGCGCTTCGGGGCCCGCGGTACCGCTGCGGATGGCGTCGTTGAGCTCCCGTGCGGGGCCCGACTCCTCAAGGATCTGGCGGAGCAGAGCCTCCTCTTCCTGCGACGCCTTCAGGTTGTACTCGGCGCAACCCTCCAGCGTCTTGAGCCGGTCCGTGTACTCCTCGACACGCTCCTCCAGGGCGAGGCGTACGGCTTCGTCGCTCTCTGCCATGAGGCCGAATCGCAGCGGCAGTACCGTGCCGTCCGCCATGAGCCGCTCCTGGACCTCCTGGTGCGCGCTGAGGTCGCGTCGCTTGGGACGCAGATCGTCCGGAGCGTCGCTCACCACCGCGGTCAGTGGCCCGCCTGTCACTGTCCGCAAGGCGGCAGCCGGTTCCCCGACACCGCTCAGACCGTCGAGACGGAGCGGGTGCTGTTTCTCGGTGATGGAGTAGATGTATACGCCCATGGCTCATTCCCTCTCGCGGGGCGAACCCCTCTCACGTCGGGCGCTCCGCCGAGCCGGCCGAGGTCGCCTCTCCACGGGTTCCTTTTCCTTTTCCTTTTCCTTGTCCTCGTCCTCCCCCTCGTCGCCTCCGTCACGGTCGGTGACGCTCTTGACGGAGTCGGTGACCGCTTCCACGGCGCCGGTGAGGGCGCCCTTGGACTTGCCCTTGGCTCCGCTCTCCACCGAATCACCGACTATGTCGGTCAGCTGGGCCGGCTGCTTGCTCCCGGACTCGAGATCGAGGCGGTTGCAGGCCTCGGCGAAGCGCAGATAGGTGTCGACGCTGGCCACGACTATCCGCGCGTCGATCTTAAGGATTTCGATGCCCACCAACGACACGCGGACAAAGACATCGATGACGAGCCCGCGATCAAGAATGAGTTCCAGGACGTCGTAGAGGTTGCTGGTACCACCGCCTCCGCCTCTGGAGACACTGGCTCCGCCCTGCGGCACCACGGTCATGGTGCCTCCTTTCACCGACTGTGGCTCTCAGCCCCGCCGGTCGATCTGTCCACGGGTGTAGCGACGCGTCCGTTCATAGGTAACCAGGTCGCCCTCCTTGTCCAGCGTCACTCGGTAGCTGCCCATCACGCTGGTGGTTTCGGGGATGCGTTCCAACTCCAGAACCTCCACCTCGGCCTCCCACCCGTCGTCCGTCGGTTTCAGCGACGAGACCGACTCGGGGGCCCGCCCGAGCAACTCCTCCAGCTGCTTCGCCGCGGAACGCATGGCCCAAGCCGCTTTGTCCTTGCCGGAGCGGCGCGTGGGGTCCCTCGGAGTGCCGCGGTCGGTGCTGCGGCTACCGCTGGACCGCCGCTTGGCGGGTTCTGCTGCGGCCATGGTCTCTCCGATGGTCGGAGCGCGCGCCATATCCCACGCACGAACATACAATTTCATCATATAGAGCTATATCCCGCATCGGCTTAGGTATGCCCCACAGAATCCGCCGATGGATGCGGGCGACCCGGGGGACAGCGGGCCGTGAGACGTGTCTGTGCGTCCCCGCTTCGTCAATCGCGCGCTGGGCAGAGGGCGTTGGCCCGGAGGCAGGCGCCCCGCCCTTTCCGAAGGGACCGGTTCATGGATGACACGACCAAGATCGCGCTCGCAGCCGCGATCGCGGGCGGGTACCTGCTCGGCCGTACGAAGAAGGGCCGACTCGCCTTCGCCATGGCGACCTATCTCGCCGGCCGCCGCTTCGGGCTCAACCCTCAGCAGTTGGCCACGGAAGGCCTGCGCAAACTCGGAGAAATTCCACAGGTCGCGGACCTGAAGGACCAGGCGCGGGGCGAACTGCTGGAAGCAGGGCGCAAGGCACTGGCGGCCACAGCCGACCGCCGCCTCGCCGACCTGGCAGGCTCTCTACGCGAACGCACCCTCCACCTCGGCGAGAAGGACACGGGCAAGGAGGAGGAGTACGAAGACGAGGAAGAGGGCTACGAGGAGGAGCCGGAGGAAGAGGAGCCGGCGGAGGAAGAGGAGGAAGAGCCCGAGTACGAGGAGGAGTACCGGGACGAAGAGGAACCGGAGGAGGAGGAAGAACCGGAAGAAGAGGAAGAAGAGGAGGAAGAGGAGGAGCCGGAGGAAGAGGAACCGGAGGAGGAAGAGCCGCCACGGCGCCGCCGTCGCCCCGCCGCTGCCCCAGCGAGGAAGCGGACAGCCAAACCCGCTCCTCGTAAGGCCGCCGCCAAGAAGACTGCCGCCCCGAAAAAGGCTGCCCCGGCAAAGAAGACCGCTCCGGCGAAGAAGACCGCGAAGAAGGCGGCGCCCGCCAAAAAGACCGCTAAGAAAGCCTCGCCCCCGGCCAAGAAGACGGCGGCGAAGAAGACCGCCGCGAAGAAGGCGACCGCGAAGAAGACCACGTCCAAGAGGGCGGCTCCGGCGAAGAAGACGGCCGCCAAGAAGACGGCCGGACGGCGGAGGTAGGTCATGGCAAAGAAAACCGAAACCTCAGGTCTGGACCAGCTGCGCGACGAGCTCTCCGATTACCTCAGCGCTCAGGTGGAGCTACTGGCGGAAAAAGCCGGGGACAAACTTGCGGACGTCACCGACCAACTCTTCGACGCCGCCGAGAAGGGCGGTCCTCTTCCCGGCGCCGGCCTCCTCAAGGATGGCTCCCCGTTGAAGGCGCTCATCGGCGCAAAGCTCAAGGGTGACTCCCCGTTGAAGGCGCTCGTCGGCGCAAAGTTCAAGGGCGTCAAGGACAACGTGGTGGACAAGGCCAAGGACCTGGTGGGCGGTGGAAGCGGCCGCAAATCCGGCAGCGCCAAGATAACCAGCATCGTCGAAACGCTGGACGTGGGCGTGCCGATCCGCACTGCTTACGACCACTGGACCCAGTACGAGGAGTTCAGCGGCTTCACCAAAGGTGTACGCAATGTGTCGCAGAAGGACGAGATCACCAGCGACTGGAAAGTGAAGGTGGGCCCGTCAACTCGCGGCTGGAATGCCACTGTTCAGGAGCAGGTGCCGGACGATCGGATCGTATGGACCTCCGAGGGGGCAAAAGGCACCACCCACGGCTGCGTGAGTTTCCACGAACTGGCGCCCAGTCTCACCCGCATCGTGCTCGTGGTCGAGTACTACCCCTCGGGCTTCTTCGAGAAGACCGGAAACATCTGGCGTGCCCAAGGACGCCGCCTGCGGCTCGACTTCAAGCACTTCCAGCGGTACGTCACGCTCACCGACGAGGAGCCTGAGGGCTGGCGGGGCGAAATCCGCGACGGCGAGGTGGTGCGCAGCCACGAGGAGGCGATGGAGGAAGAGGAAGCTGCCGAGGACGAGTACGAAGAGGGCGAGGCCGAAGAGGGCGAAGAGGACGAAGAGGCCGAGGGATACGACGAGGACGAAGAGGAGTACGAAGAGGACGAGGAGGACGAGCAGTGACGGCCGGGCGCTTACAGCCGATGCAAACGCACGTCGGTCAGCTGCCCGTCGGACACGTCGGCGGTCATGTACGTGCAGAAGGGCTGTCGCCGCCTGTCTGTCGGCGAGCCGGGATTGAGCAGCCGCAATCCGCCCGGAGCTGTTGTGTCCCACGGAATGTGACTGTGCCCGAATACCAGCACGTCCAGGTCGGGAAATCGGTCGGCACACCTGCGTTCCCGCCCTTGGGCCGGGCCGGTCTCGTGCACGACGCCGAACCGCAGCCCGCCGAGTTCGACCCGGGCCACCTCGGGCAGCCGGGCCCGAAGCTCGGGCCCGTCGTTGTTGCCGTAGACGCCGATGAGGCGAGCCGAGCGGGCCTCCAGGAGGTCGAGGGTTGCGCTGTCGAGCCAGTCGCCCGCGTGGAACACCACGTCGGCGTGGGCAATCCGGTCCATCAGGTCCGCGGGCAGTTGCCGGGCCCGCTTGGGCAGATGCGTGTCCGAGGTCAGCAGCAGGTGCATGGCTTCACGATGCGGCATTCGGGCGTTCGCCGCAGCTGCACGGGCGAGTGCGTAGCTGTGGCCGGGGGCGGAGTTTTGTCATGCGTGCATCCTTCCCGGCGTCACTGACACCTTGTGTCGGCTGCTCAATCCGCGCTCAACTTCTGTTCTTTTCCCGGCTCTCTCTGTTCACAAGTAGCTCATTCACTCGAAGCCGCGATGCCCACCGCATACCCTGCCCCGAAAGCGGCCTCCGGTGACCAGCACGCGAGAAAGGGGACGCCATTTATGCTAACGCCTCGCTGCCGGCACGGGAGCAGTCTGACGCTCAACCGGTCAGCGAAATATCGACGAACACCTTCATCACGATGGACCGATCAAGGAGCGGCTCTCTTCTCCGTTCGATGCGCAAGGCTCATCTCTTGGGGCCTGTAGCCCACGATTGGGGAGAAAGCAGAGCCTACGAGAACCTGATGCAGAGCCCCAAATCTTTGACGCTGCTCGACTTCCCGCTGAATCGCCCACCGAGCGAAATCAGGGGTCGAGTACGGGTGTTGAGCCGACTCGGTCCCGTTACGGCGCTGATTCCCGCGGGATATGATCCGGTGCCGATTTTGAACGCGGGCGCTCTGGACGTACTGCGCCGGGACGGCACTGTTGAGGAACTGGCAGCAAAACTCAAGGCAAATCAGCGTTGGGCGGCAACCGCTTCGTTTCCGGCGCCGTCCGGGCAAAGAGACTTGACCGCGTCAATGCCGAAACATCGAACGCAGAGGGTTCTTCTCCAGGTCCTGCTGCATAGCCCGGCACCATGGTGCTGCCATGAGTTGAGTCTCTTGCTGGGGTCGGGCAATCAGCCTTTGAGTCGCCCCGCGCTTCGCGCGCGGATCGAACGTCTTCAGCCCCACCTTTCGCGTCATGGTCTGGTGATCGCCACCTCAGGCCGCTGGCAGCGGATCGCGTACAGCCTGCTGTCGCGGCCGACCAGCCGGCCATCGGTGCAATGAGCCGGAGGCCGGACGCCGTGAAAAGGCCTCAGACGGTCTGGACGAATGGAAAATTCTTTGACACTGAAGAACAGTACGCACCGCGCCGCATGGCAATCCTGTCGGGCAACCAGACGCTGCAGCGGCGGGCCCGCTACGTCACCGGTGCAGACATCGTCCGCATCTCGCGGGCTCCGGCTCTTGAACCGTGGCACTTCACCGCGACCGCTCCAGCTGCCGCGGGCGATCCGACCGGGATCGTTCTGGCCGAGGGACGGCGCCGGGTCAGCCTGAGGCTGGCCAACGCCTCTGCCGGCTGCGTCTTCCTGATACGTACCGCCAGCGGGTCGGGCCACTGCGGCCTGGGAGACCTCGCCCCCGTCTCCTGTCGCATCTTCCCCGTGGAGCCTGGTGAGGGCACCGTACCCGCAAGCCAGGCCCTCGTGTCACGTAACAAAAACCCTTGATTCATCACCACCCTGCAACAGCGGCTCCCAGCGGTGAACCGGTGGCCTGTACAGGGCGTTTCCGAGTCGACACACCGGGAACCAACCCCCGAAAGGGCACTCCACCATGTCGCTTGACCGCTCTCACACACTCACCGCGCTCGGCATCCTGATGACAGGGTTGTTCCTCACCGGGTGCAACCCGGAGGGCGATGCCGTCGCCGGCTCGCCCACGACCTCCAGCGCGAGCGCCGCCAAAGGCGAGGGAGCGACCGTCGGCAACCGTAAGGACGGCACCGTCACCGGCACTCTGACCTACCTGGCACCCGGCAAGCTCGAGGTCGACGGCCGGCCCTTCTACATCGGCGAGCAGAGCAAGATCTGGGGAACGGGCGAGATTTGCGGTGATCCAGCAGACCACAAGACCGTCGAGTGCACTGTGGAGCAGGCCGAGTTGGCGGCCAAGTCCGGCACCGCCCGGGCGGAGGTGGTGATCGAGAAGGGTATTGCCACCAAGATCACTGATCAGTACAACTTTGGGAATCCGTCCGAGGTCGACGAAGGCCACGTCTCTGGAGCCGACGGCGGCAGTGACACGCCGACGAGCCCGCCCGGCGGCGACGAGGCAGGCAGCAGCGCCGGTACGTCAGGCAACAGCGGCACCGGCGGAGCAACCGCCGACAACCGCAAGGACGGCACCGTCACCGGCACTCTGACCTACCTGGCACCGGGCAAGATCGAGGTCGACGGCCGACCCTTCTACGTCGCCGAGGACACCAAGATCTTGGGAAGGGGCGGGATTTGCGGTCCCAAGGGGGCCACGTCCGCGACCAGTTGCACGGATCTGCAGCTGGAAGCCGCCGCCAAGACCGGCAAGGTGACCGCTTCGGTGACGATCCAGCGAGGCATCGGCACCAAGGTCGTCGAACAGTAAACCCGTGGAAACCGAGTGTGTCGCCCAGGACTTCGACGCCGTCCTGGGCGACGCACGTTGACACTTCTCACGGCAAGAGCGCCGATGCCCGTCCCGCCTCACTGGGCTCGTCGGCCGCAGCCTCCGCCGCGAGGATCTCGACTCCCGGCTCCCGGGACTGACCTAATGCGAGCATTCGTAAATGCTCAGCCGAGCAGTCACCTACTGAATAGGCGCTCAACCGAGCATTCGAAGCAACGTAGGCTATACATTGACGCCTAATCAACCTTTGATTGACGTCCTCTGATTTGCTGCATTAGAATCCAAGAACTCCTGCGGCCTCAGCAGCGTGAAGCAACCCCCGTGCTCCAGCGAGAGGCCGCAGGAGGCTGACATCTCCGGCAAGCACGAAGCCCTCCACTCGGACGAACGGTCACTTGCGCACGCTCACATCCTCTGAGTCGGTGGTTCAAAGGCTGTCCAAACCCCGCTCAACACGGCTTATCAGGGCCACCATCGCCGCGGCGGGCCATATTTTGGCTTGCGGACCTCTGATCAGGCGGACGGGAAGTCCGTAAGCACCAACATCCCGGTCGGCCCGACCTATGAGACCCGCCTTACGACATGGCACCTGTACAAGCGCCCGACGCAGCGGGACGCGCAGGGGGAACGGGACACGGTAGTAACCCGATATGAACGAAATAAACGCTCTGATGCACTATCCACTGGATCTCCTGGGGATCTTCGCCTTCGCTATTTCTGGAGCTGTTCTCGCCGTACGCAAGGACTACAATCTCTTCGCGACCGTCGTTATGGCAGAGGCTGCGGGGCTTGGGGGCGGGCTCTTCCGGGACCTCGTCCTCGGAGCGCGCCCCATCGCCTTCACCGACCCGGGCTACGCGGCGGCGCCCGTCGTGGCAGCCGCGATCATCTATTTTAGTGACGTGCTTCAGCGTCGGCCGCAACTGTGCGAAGTGCTGGACGCGGCCGCTCTGGGTCTTTTCAGCACCACCGGAGCGATCAAGGCCCTGCAACATGGTTTCGGAGCGTTTGCCGCCCTGGCCCTGGGAGTTGCTACCGCCCTGGGCGGCGGAATTCTGAGCAGCCTGCTCGCGCTGGAAGTGCCTCCCGTGCTGCGCTGGGACAGCGATCTCTACGCAGTACCGGCCATTGTGGGCGCAGGGTCTGCCTCGTTCCTGCACGCCATCGGACAACTCCAGGTCATCACGGCCGTGTTGTCAGCCCTGGTCGCGCTCGAACTGCGCCTTCTCGCAATGAATTACGGCTGGCGCCTGCCGCGTTCGTCGACGTGGCGTGCCAAATCCCAAGCGGCGATGCAGCAACACACTCCCCGGCTCTCCGCCACAGCGGAACGCACAATTCAGCTGCGGCTTCCACAGCTGTCGCAGTCGGCGGACAAGGTCACGCATCGGCTGACGTTGCCGGATTCCGCGACAACGCGGCCGAAGGCGCTGACGCCCGGCACGCGGCACAGACGTGCACGAGGCCAACTCCCCCCTGGTGACCCCAGATCGTGAACCGCCCTTGGTCGTAGCCGACGGCCCACAGAGCGACCCGCCGCTCGGCACACGACGGGCCACATGGGTTCGCCGCTTGGGCCCCCACGTCCGTCACGTACCGCAGATCCCGCGCCCGGCATGCCGGCCGCGCCGTCGTCAGATACTGACGCCACGAGCTGCGAGAGCCGCTTTGAGGGCGCGTAGGGCGTAGTAGGAGCGCGACTTGACCGTCCCTGTGGCTATGCCGAGGGCCTCCGAAGCCTGCGTGGTGGTGCTATGGAGGTAATAGACGAACCATAGGACCTCCCGATGGTGCACGCTCAGATCTGTCATGGCGTTCGCGATGACGTGCCTGGCGAGCACGTGGTCGGAGGGATCCGCTTCCGGAATATCCTCCTCCTGGATGTAGTCCGCCGTCTGCGGACGAGCCTTCCGTGCCCTGTGCTCGTCAATGACAAGATTGCGAACCACTGTCTTCAGCCAGGCTTGCAGATGAAGGTCCTTGTCAGGCCGTTCCTTGGCCTGCAGCCATGCACGTATGGCCGCCTCCTGGACTATGTCTTCCGCCTTGTGCCAGTCTCCGCCCAGCATGCTGACGGCGTATCGCTGCAGGGCCACAAGGTGCTGGTCAAACATCTCCGTGACCACGCTCTCGGGTGCGTTTCTCCTGTACGCGTGTTGCCCACGGTCGGCCGCTACTGGCGTTGACTCGGTCCCAACCTGCATGAAAACGTGACACCTTCCCCCGGTGGCCTTTCTGAATGGCTGCTGCTCCGCCATCGCAGTCGCAATATCGGACATTACCGGGAGACCTCATCCAGAAATGTTCGGTTCAATGTTCAACTCACGGTCACTAAGCGGCAGTTATGGTTCATGCACTGGTCACTGGCGAAGGGGCCGCCGCACCCCCGCCTGAATCAACGCTCAGCAGACGACACTCCGTACAGCTCGCGCTCCCACAGGACATCTGTCGCGCGGTCCAAGGCAACGCCAAGACGCCTGCGGTAGGTGCTGTAAGAAAGCGCGAGGTGACGTGCCGCCGCCTCCTGACTGCGTGTACCGGACAGGAACGTTACTTCCAGAACGCGTCCAAGTTCCTGTCCCTGCGGGTCGGACGACATCGATGTCACGACCTCGGCCAGAATCCCACGCAGAGCCCGCAGACCGCCATCGAGCGGTAGGACCCGCGAGCGCAATAGACCATTGCTTCCCAGCTGATCCGGCTGGCGTACGTGCCGGAACGCTTCCTTGACCGCAGCGGCGAAGTCCCCCCTCGACAGGGGCGTTTCGGTATTGGCCGGCCCAAGGTCGTCGAGAGTGAGGTCTGGACGGATAATGCGGTCTTCCAGGACAGTCAACCACTTCCTGGGACCCGTCACTCGCCAGTCGTGAACATAAGCCGCACGGCTACCACTTCCCAGGGAGAGAAATCCCTCCACTTGCTCATGCCCCGCCAGGCAGAAGATGGGGAACCAAGCGGCACCATCCGCGCCGCAGGTGAAAGCCACAGCCGGAACAGGATCGTTCATCCAGCGCCCGACGAGAGCCGATATCGCCTGGAGATGCGTCAGCGATCCCGCTTCCTCCGGGAGATCGCCGACTATCCAGCGGACTATCAGTATGTCCTCGCCAGGTCGCAGGGGTCTGTTCTCGGCGACCCATGCAAGTGCGGATTGCACCGCCGGATCGTCCGGGACACCCGGGGCGTCGGGGGTAATCCTGAGCGCCACCAGCAGCACATCGGAACACCTCGGATCCCGGCGCAGGATGGTGAAAGCGCGCGGCTGTACTTTCCACCACGCCATTGCCCACCGCAGTGAATGATGGCCTTCGTGCTCGGCGACAAGGGACATGGCCTCGTCGTATCCGACCGGCTCCCCCCGGTCCGGCAGCAGTTCCGGCGCGAGATCCCAGGGATAGCTGTCTTTGAGAATGTCGTTGTGCCTGCCCAGGTACAGGATGTCAAGGGCGGCGCCGCCCTGGGCTGATGAGATCGTTGGCGCAAGGGCCTTGGAGGTGAGATGTCCAAGAACCCTGCGCAGCATGTCCTCGTACCGTGCAGGGTCCCGCCATCGCAAGTCTGCGACTATCGCCTCGCGCGTCGTGTTGTGAGGCACAAGGCCGGCGGGCGACGGTTCCACGAAGTCGAGCCCCCGAAGCCATGCGAAGAGCTCGGCGCTCCTGGCCGCATCGCCCGTGTGGCAGGTACGGAGCAGTTCTTCCGTAGTCACCCTGGCCATCGCGAGGATCTCGACCGCTTCCCTGTGCGGTGCCGTCAGATTGTCGGGCAGAGCCTCGCGGACCAGGGATTCGGCGACATCGGGTGAGTCTTCGATACACCACGGCCTGCTGCCGTCCGGCCTCTGCGAGATCGCGTCCGCAGCGAGGGCGAGGGCCAGGGGATGGCCCTGAGCAAACCTCAGCACGCCACCGGTCTCACGCTCCGGCACGCCTCGACGGCGGAGCAATGCGGCCGAATCCTCCCGGCTCAGATTGCGCAAGGGAAGTGACTTGAAACTGTCCCACCACGAAGGATCGGTGATCCACTCGGAACTCGGCCTGACCCGGCTGGTGATGATCAGAAGAGCGCCTTCCGGTGCCATCGGCATGAAGCTCGTGCGGAGCAGACCTTCCAGCCCAGCGATCAGTTCCGCCGAGTCGAGGAGCAGCCGCCGAACGCCGGAAGGCCACCTTGGCCCTCCGACGGCACGCACAAACCCCTGCACCGTGGGCTCGATCGTTCGACCGTCCACAACGAGGCACTTATCGCCGTCAGTTATTAGCTCGCCCATGAAGTGGCCGGCCAGCGCCGTCTTTCCCACACCGGCAGGACCGTGAAGCCAGAGGATCGAACACGGCCCTTCCGTCTGCTCCAGCATCGACCGCATCGTGGCGATCTCGTGATCCCGTCCGAAGAAGGGAGGCTGCCGCGCCCGGAACTGGTGCTGAGCGAGGATCAGTCCCGCCGTGGCTCCGTGGTGGCGGGATTGCGGGCGCTCGCCACGCCGGGCTTGTGTCCCACTCGCGCCCAGGCGTGGCGATTTCTGGGGCGCGATATGCAGTGGCCAGTCGACTTGACTCGCCGATGACACGGCTTCCGCGTCCATACGTGGATCCATTTCTTCGAGTTGGCGGAGGTCCCTTCGCGGGTACCGCGGTGCCGAGTTCGGCGGAGCACTCCAGTACCTTTCCGATCCGCAAGGACAGGCGAAGGGTCGGACCGGTGTCGTACGCCGGCCGCCGCGCACCACCAGCGTGCTTCTCTGTGCCGTCGACCCGATCGACGTTGGGCACCACCGCTTTACACGCCCTTGCACACTCGCTGCCGCTCTGCCGAGGTTGGGAATCCGGTCCGGACTCTTGCGGCATCGCCCTGGAAACCGACCGACTGCGACGAGCCGCGTCGCCTCCGCATTCGACCCTCGGCCCGACTGCAGCCAGGGCTGCACCGACCCTGGGGTCGCCGTCCCCTGGCATGCGCTTCCCCGTGGACGCACGCGTCGACCGCACCGAGGGCAAGGAGCACCTGAGGAATGGTGAGGGAGGGCCGGGCGAGGCGGAGAGGAGGCAGTGGTGCGGCACAGCTGCCGTGGGCCACTGCCTCCACGAGTACGCGGGCAACCATGAAAGACGTCGGTTGCCGACAGAGGGGGCGGCGTGTCGCTCTCTGCGCCCATATCGATCCCCTGCTCAATGTTCTTGCCAGCGGCATCGTTCGTCGATGTCACTGCATGGGTGTGTGCTGGATGAGGTGCTCGTGATCTCCCGAGTCGGGACCATCGGTGGAGCTACAGTGCCGATGGTCGCGGGGTTCCGCTGTCGCGGCATCGGTCAACCGACCTATCGGTTCAGTTGCCTACGTCTGACGCCGGCGGCGAGCTTGCGGGCGGGCCTGGGCGTCATCCGGAGCATTCAGCCGCATTCCCTCGGCCATCCCGGAGAGTGCGGAGCGCAGATCGCCCTGAGGAGCGAGATCCCGTCCTCCGTACCTCACGCCACCCCCACCACATACGCGGACCGCCATCCCTTCCCCTCCCGCTCCGGCCGGAGCGTCGTCGCGGGCCCGCTCTCCTGGTACTGGGGGTCCCGGGTGTTGGGGGTGTCGGGGCCGGGCCGGCGGACGTAGGGCGCGCGGGCATAGACCGTCCTGAGGAAATCCTCCGGGAGATAGAACTCCGATGTGGACTCCGTACGCCTGTCGGGTCGCACCTTGAAGTGGATGTGCGGGGCCCGGCCCGCGTACCAGCCGGGAACGATCGTCCGGAACGAGCAGCGGCCCGCCGTATCCGTACGCTGCGTGCCGCGCAGGAACGTCGTTCCGTCCTGCGAATATTCGCCGGACGCGTCGCACTGCCAGACGTCGACCTCAGCACCGACGAGTGGCCGACAGCCCGCAGAGGCACGCACCACCGTCAGTTCCAGGCGCAGCGGTGCGCCGTCGCGGCCCTCAGTGATGTCCGATCGAAGCCGATCCAGGTCCTCGTAGTACGGGCCTTCGCTGGACTGCGGGGTGAGGACACAGCCTGGCGCGATCGCGGGGGCTGAGGAAGTCGGCGCCCGCCTCGGCGCACTACCGCCCGAGCCACCGCAGGCCGTCGCCAGCGCGGCCATGCCGGCCGCGCCGGCGGTGATCAGGAGTGCCCGCCGGTCAAATCGATGCGGACTGTTCTCGGTCATCCGGCTCGCCGCGCTGACTGGGACGGCTGCGTCATCTGGCGGTACGCGCCGAAGAAGTCCTCCAGATGGTCGGTACGGGCAATCTGCCGGTGGTGGTTGAACTGATGGACGTCGACTGCCCGGTACGACAGAACCTTGTGGGTGGCCGGTACACCGAGGAACGGGCGGACCTGCGTGCCGCTGATGACCGTGCGCACCGTGACGACTCGACCGGCCACATGGATCGCCTCAATACGGATCTTCAGGTCCGGGAACGTGGCCACGATGTCATCCCGCACATGGGCTTTCATGCCTTCCCGGCCCGGGCCTTGCCCCGGTGCCAGCGGGACATCCACGAAGCCCTCCGTGAGGAGGCGGTCGTACGTCGTCATGTCGCCGGTCTCGAACGGCTCGTAGAGGCGCAGGGCCGCACGCGCCAGGGGTGAGCGCTCAAGCGTAGTGCGGGCCTGATCGCTCAGACCACCCGCCGGAGACCAGCGCTCGCTCAGGACATACGTGCTGGTGAGCGGGGCCTTGGCAGGTACGGCGTCCGCCCGGACCGGAATCATTCCGGCGATCACGAGCAAGGAGCCGCCAAGGACTGCGGCCGGGAGGATGGTTCTGTTGGATCGCAGAGACATAAGCCTTCTCCTGGGCAGAGGCACGGGTTGTTTCCTTGGTGGTTGGAATGGATGACAGGCCCGGTGGCTCAGCAAGCCGTCGTTTGATCCGGGCCAGTCGTTCCTCACCGTCGCCGTGCCGCGGGGCCATGATGTCCGCTGTGATCGACACGCCGACTCGGTCGTGAATGCCCGCCCAGGTCAAGGCTGATGGGCGAGCCAGGCCGCCGCACAGCGGAGGCCGTGAGATCGCGCTACCGCAGGCTCTCCATCCGGCGGTGACGGTTTCGCCGGGAGCTGATCGCTCCCCGGTCGGCTGTTGCCGACCGGGGGCGCCGTGCGCCGGGCTGCGCGACTCGGGGCTGATCAGTGCTCTCGTCGGACCTGGCGCGGCTCTCCGCGGGGTTCTGGAGGGACATGGGAACTCCTGCAAAGGGTGGGATCGGGCGGGTGGGACACGGTCGGCGTCGCCGCCATGTCCCGCCGCGCCCCCCACGATCGGCGGATGTTCCGTCCCCAGCCAGGGCTGCGTCCACCCAGGGGTTGCCGTCCCCTGGCTCAGACCTCGCTGTGAGAGCAACGAAGGGAGGGTGCCACCGCGCACGGCCAGTCCGCCCTGCTCGGCCTGCTGAGCCCGCTCACCACCACCCCCGCCCAGGTCATCACCGACCGCCGCGCTCGTCGGGCGACACCCAGGACATGGCAGCGAGCGAGCACATGAACGCCGACTGAAGCGAACGCGCTGGGATTCAGGGGCCCACCGGGACCCGTCCAGTCGGCTGGCAGACTGGGGGCATGTCCGCTCCCCGTCGTCGCTGTCCGGTCTGCCGTCGCGAGATCGCCGTCGTCGCAGGGCGGTTCGCCCGCCATGACCCGGCCGGCTCACGTACCGCGGCCGAGTTGGTCTCCTGCCCCGGGTCCCGGCGGCAGGCGCACCTCGATCCGGCGCTGCAGCCCGATCTCGACGGAGCTTTCGTGCCGGACTTCCCCGGTCAACTCCCTCTGTTCTGACCGGCAGGCGCGTCCTCAGGTCGCGCTGCGCTCGCTCGCCAGTTGCAGCTCGGCCTCGACGCCGCACCCGGCGCGCAGCAGCTCCCGCCAGCGCTCCCTACTCCAGTCGGCAGGGCGGGTCGTCTCGATGAAGTCCTCAACCAGCGCCAGGAAGCGCGCCGGATCGGTGTGGAAGGGAAAGTGGCCCGCGCCCTCGAAGATCTCCAGCCGGCTTCCGGGCATTGCCGCATGCGCGCCGTGCGCGTGCTCAACAGGCAATACGCTGTCGCGTGATCCCCACAGCAGCATCGTCGGCATCCCCTGTGCCAGATAGCAGCGGTCGAGCATGGTCACCACCTGACCCCGCCAGTCGACGACGGCCCGCAGTGTACGGATGAAGGCGCTGCGGGAGGTCGCGTCCGGCAGCGCGTCCACGAGGTTGAGCAGCTCCGGAGCGTCCTGCCCGAGGTCGGTGTTCAGTATCCTGACCAGCTCGGCGAACAGACCGGTCCCCTGCCGCATCCCCGGCAGCGTCAGCGCAGCGAGCAGCAGGTCGGCTCCCGGCAGGGAGACCGCCCTGAGGACGGGATTGACCTCCCGGCCGACGCCGCCCGCGCTGACCAGCACCAGTCGTTCGGTGCGCTCGGGGAACTGGTACGCGAACTGCATGGCCACTCCGCCGCCGAACGAATGGCCGATGAGGGTGGCCCGGTCGATGTCGAGCACGCCGAGCAGGTCGCGCATACCGTTCGCGTAGGCCGCGACCGAGTAGTCCGCACGCGGCTTGTCCGACGCGCCGTGGCCGAGAAGGTCGGGTGCGATGACGGTGTAGCGACGGGCCAGCCCGGGGATCAGGTCCACCCAGGTGGCGGAGGAGTCTCCTATGCCGTGGACGAGGAGGACGGCCGGGCCTTCTCCGGCGATCCGGTATGCGCGCCGGTAGCCGTGCACCACATAGTGGCGCAGCTGCACATCGCCTTCGCTGACGGAGCGCAGCCTGCTGCGGTCCGTCGTCTGCGGTCCGAGGCCGGTGACCATCCGCTCACCTCCTACGCGGTTCCTCATCCGCTCCTTCGAATCTGCTCCTCCGAGCGTAGAGCCGCCACCGCACGGGGGATTTCCACCAGGTTTCGCCCCGGGTTCGGCCTGCTGCGGGACGGGCGGACCGCCCGGAAAAGCCCGATATCCCCGCGCGCGACAGCAACCCTGCCCACCGGGTAGATTGGTCTACACCACTTGCGCCTTCAGAGACAGGGATCTTCGTGGAAATCGTCATCGTTCCGGACTCCGCCACGGGCGGCGAGCTCATCGCCGAAACCATGGCTGACCTGCTGCGACGCAAGCCCGACGCCCTCGTGGGCGTCGCCACTGGTTCGACCCCGCTGCCCATCTACGAAGCCCTCGCGGCCAAAGTGCGAGCCTCGGAAGTGGACGCCTCCCGTGCCCGGATCTGCCAGCTCGACGAGTACGTCGGACTGCCGTCAGGCCACCCCGAGTCATACCGCTCCGTGGTCCTGCGCGAGGTCGTCGAACCTCTCGGGCTCACCGACGCGTCCTTCATGGGCCCCGACGGGACCGCCGACGACGTCGCGGCCGCCTGCCTCGCCTACGACCGCGCGCTGGCCGAGGCCCGCGGCGTCGACCTCCAGCTGCTCGGCATCGGCACCGACGGGCACATCGGATTCAACGAGCCCTGTTCGTCGCTCGCCTCCCGCACCCGGATCAAGACGCTGACGGAGCAGACCCGGCAGGACAACGCCCGGTTCTTCAACGGCATCGACGAGGTCCCCCACCACGTGATCACCCAGGGCATCGGGACCATCCTGGAAGCCCGCCACCTGGTCCTGCTGGCCACCGGCGAGGCGAAGGCCGACGCCGTGGCGCTCGCCGTCGAAGGCCCGCTGTCCGCGCTGGTGCCCGCATCGGCACTGCAGCTGCACCCGCACGCCACGGTCGTGGTCGACGAGGCGGCGGCCGCCGGCCTCAAGCTCGCCGACTACTTCCGCGCCACCTACGCCGCGAAGCCCGTCTGGCAGGGCCTGTAGCAACGGCCGGCCGTCCCGGCCGAAGGGAAATGTTCCAGTCGAGAAGTAATTGATGCCGCAACGACTCAGATCCGCCCACGAGTTGATACGGTCAGCTCGCTCAGCACTGTGACGCGCGTTCAACTGTCGCGCAACCGTGCAGCCCCGGGGGAATCCATGAACGACGACGACATAGATCTGGTCAGAGCGAGCCTGGAACGCGTCAGACGGCGTGCAAGTCATGTGGTCCGCTACTTCTACTCCCACCTGTTCACGCACCATCCGCAGCTGCGCAAGCTGTTCCCGGCCGCGATGGACGATCAGTACGAGCGGCTGTTCGCCGCCCTCGTGCACGTCGTGGACCATCTCGGCCACCCAGGGCTCTGCGCTCATCTGGCTCAACTCGGCAGGGACCACCGTAAGTTCGGGATTTGCGACGACGACTACGGGGCGGTGGGCGAGAGTCTCGTCGCCGCGGTCCGCTACCACAGCACGCAGTCGTGGGACGCGCGGACCGAAGCGGCCTGGCTGCGGGTGTACGCAAGCACAGCCGAGGCCATGACCGGCGGGGCGCACAACTCTCTCGCCGCGAGCGAGCCCGCGTCGTGGGAGGCCACTGTCGTCTCGCACCGGCTGCATGGTGGGCACACTGCCGTCATCCACGCCGTTCCGTCCGCCCGCTATCCATGGCGCCCCGGCCAGTACGCCACGATCGAGCATCCGGATCTGCCGGGTGTGTGGCGGCCCTACTCCCTGGCCGGCCGCCCCGACAGTGACGGTGTGCTCGAATTCCATATTGGCCGAGTCCCCCGTGGGCGGCTCAGCAATGTGTTGTGCGACCACACAGAGCCCGGCCACTTACTTCGTCTGGGCGCCGCCTCAGGATCCGCGCTCGCCCCTCCGCCCGGCACTCCGGCCGTCACTCTGATAGCCGCCGGCTCGGGCTGGGCTCCGGTCAAGGCGGTCCTGGACGAGTTGCTCGCCCGCAAGCCGGCACCCCGGATCCGAATCGATGTCGTGGCCCGTGGCGAGGCCGACTTCTACGACGGGGGCTCCCTCGTCGGCCTCCTGCGGGCCCACCCCTGTCTGAGCGCCTACTGGTGGTACGAGGAGCGGGGCGAGGGCCGGATACGGGCCGCGGAACGGCTGCACAGCAATCTGAGCGCGCGCCGGGAGTGGACCGGCGAGACCGTCTATCTGTGCGGTCCGGTGATGTTCGTGCAGGAGACGGCCGAATTGCTGCACGAGTGCGGGCTGCCTGCAGAATCGCTCATCCGTGATCCTTTGCCCCCGTCCGTGCGACAGCGCGGACACGTCTCGCACGCGGAACAGTTCCTCGATCCACGCCCGGTGAACTGGATCGATCCGGACGCCCGTACGCGCCCGCTCGACCTCCCGGCGCCCGAGTCCCAATCCGAGCCTCAGCCGGAAGCACAGCCCCAGCCCGCACCACCGGACAGCGGCAGCTGGTTCGAGCCGCACCGCGCGGCAGGACGGGTCTGACTCTCCCGCCGCTTCGCGGAACTCGCTCGGGCCCCGCCACCCGAGCAGGCGCGCCGAAGACTTGAATCCCCCAGAGGAATTGGCCGTAAGGAGCACCTCGGGCCCCAGGCCGTCTCATTACAGCCGAGGACATCACCCCAGCTGCAGTCCGTCGTGGCGCAGGACCGGCCAAACGGCCGAATTGCCGCCTCGACCAGGGAACTTTCCTGCCCGCGCCAACCCAGCGAGGGACAGGCCCAATTGGTCATTTCTCGCGAACCGGACACAAGGCGGCGCGCCGCGTCCAGTTGTATTCGGCTTGTTTCCCACCCTCGATCGCACTTTCCTGTGAAGCGATCGTGAACACCTCTTCATATTCGACCGACGATACCCCTCTGACCACGCCAAATCGCCGCCGATCAGCGCCCTACCCAATGATCACCGGATGACTGAATCGATCCCTTGACCGACCCTTCAGCGGCAAACCAGACTCCCTAGAGGCACTCATGCATCAGGAGCCACAAGCGCAGGCACAGCCGATGGCCCTGCGAGACCGATATCGCACGGGGTGTGTGACGGGGGAATGCAGTGATGAGCGCGTATGCCTGCTGGACGCATACGCGTGGTTTCTTCACCTCCCTCCTCATCTCTTGGTGCGCAAAGGGAATGGAGGGGGAATGCCGACGCACATGGGCTATCCCGGCGTATACATCGAAGAACTTCCCAGCAGCATCCGGACCATCGCCTCGGTCACCACGTCGGTGACCGCGTTCGTGGGGCACACCCGCCGGGGTCCGCTCAACCAACCCGTGCGGGTCACCAGCTTCGCGGACTTCGAGCGGCGCTTCGGCGGACTCACCTCGCAGAGCGCCGTCAGCTACGCGGTGCACCAGTTCTTCGGCAACGGTGGCACGGTCGCGGTGATCGTCCGCGTCGCCAAGGCAGGCACCGGCGAGGAGGCGTGCGTCACGCTCCACTCCACCGAGGGGCACAGCGAGTGCCCGGTGCTGGAGGTGCACGCCAAGGAGCCCGGCGTCTGGGGCTCTGGCCTGCGGGTCGCCGTCGACCACGACACCCCCACCCCGGACAAGACGTTCAACCTGCACATCCTCGACGCCCGTGGCGGCGCCCGTGAGTCCTTCACCGGGCTTTCGATGCACTCCGGCCACGGCCGCTTCGTGGAGACGGTCGTGGGCGCCGGCTCCTCCCTCGTCCGGGTCAAGGCGCTCGACGAGGACCGGCCCGACCCCTCCGGCACGGTCTCCAAGCCGTTCTCGGCCGAACTACCGGACCTCAACGTCGAGTTGAAGGTCAAGATCGGCGACGTGGAGCGCGAGTTCACCCTCTACGAGCCCGACCACGACGGCGAGCCGCCGCGCACCGTCACCGAGCTCGCCCTGCTCCTCGAGCGCAAGCTGCGCGCGCTGCCCGACGCCCCCGGCAAGCACGCCTTCGCCGGCGTCGAGGTCACTGCATTCGGCCGCCGCCTCCAGGTCGTTGCGGGTTCCGTCGACCCCGACGACGTGGTCCGCTTCATTGGCGAGTGCGCCAACGACCTGGGCCTGGAGGCCTCGGTCAACCCGCCCGTCTTCCCGCTCCAGGGCGGCAAGGACGGCGACCCGCCCGGACCGCGCGACCTGATCGGCAGCGAGGCGCGCAAGACCGGTGTGCAGGCGCTGCGCGACGTGGACGACGTCAACCTGCTGGCTCTGCCGGAGCTTTCGGCGTACGAGTCCACCGATGACATGGTCACCGTGCTGTCCGCCGCCGAGCAGCTGTGCCGGGAGCGGCGCATCTTCCTGCTCGTCGACTCGCCGTCGACCTGGGGCAGCGTGGACGCGGCGCGGGCCGGAATCGGCGCGTTCGAGCCCGTACGCAGCAATCACGCGGGGCTGTACTTCCCGCATCTGCAGCTCACCGACCCGCTCACGGGGCGGCTTCGTTCCTTCCCGCCCTCGGGTGCGATCGCGGGCGTCGTCGCCAGGACCGACGGCGAGCGCGGCGTATGGAAGGCGCCGGCCGGGACCGAGGCACGGCTGGCCGGTGTGCGGTCGCTGACGGTCAAGCTCACCGACCGGGAGAACGGGCTGCTCAACCCGCTGGGCATCAACTGCCTGCGCACCTTCCCGGTGGTGGGTCCGCTGGTGTGGGGCGCGCGCACGCTCGAGGGCGCGGACGCGCTCGACAGCGAGTGGAAGTACGTGCCGGTGCGCCGGCTCGCGTTGCATGTCGAGGAGAGCCTGCACCGCGGTCTGCAGTGGGTCGTCTTCGAGCCGAACAACGAGCAGTTGTGGCAGCAGATCCGGCTGAAGGCGTCGGCGTACCTCAACGACCTGTTCCGGCAGGGGGCGTTCAAGGGCGGCACGCCGCGCGAGGCGTACTTCGTCAAGTGCGACAAGGACACCACCACCGACGCCGATATCGACGCCGGAGTGGTCAATGTCGTGATCGGCATCGCGCCGGTGAAGCCGGCGGAGTTCGTGATCGTCAAGATCCAGCAGATGGCCGGACAGTTCGACCTCTCGTAACCCAAGGAAAAGGAACACGAAGGAAACCGATGGCTGAGTTCCAGATAAACGCCCATCGCTTCGACCCGTACAAGAATTTCAAGTTCCTGGTCCTCTGGGACGGTCGAACGGTCGCGGGCATCAGCAAGATCAGTCCTCTGAAGCGCACCACCGAAGTGGTCAAGCACCGCCACGGTGGTGACCCGAGCTCACCGCGCAAGTCGCCGGGCCGCTCCGAGTTCGAGGGCGTAACGCTCGAACGCGGCGTCACCCACGACCCGGAGTTCGACCGCTGGGCCAACAAGGTCTGGCAGGTCGGCGCCGGGCTCGGCTCGGAGGTCTCGCTGCGGGACTTCCGCAAGGACATCATCATCCAGGTCCTCAACGAGGCCGGGCAGGTGGCCGTCTCGCACAAGCTGTACCGGGCCTGGGTGAGCGAGTACCAGGTGCTCGGCGAGCTGGACGCCAACGCCAACGCCGTGGCCATCCAGAGCGTCAAGCTCGAATGCGAGGGCTGGGAGCGGGACTACGAGGTGGAGGAGCCGGTCGAGCCCTCGTTCACCCATCCGGCCTGAGCACGGCCTCTCGCACCGGAGGAATGAGGGATGACGCCGACGGGACCGGCCGAGCTGCTCGCCACCTGGGAGGCCGGTCTTGCGCAGCACGAGTCGGGAAGGTCTCTGCTGCTGCACCGGGCGGCCCGCCCCGGGGCCGGCGCCGACGAGTTGCTGTCGATGCCGGTCGGCGAGCGGGAGGCGGATCTGTTCGCGCTGCGCCGGGCGTTGTTCGGCGAGCGCATGCAGGTCCGTGTCGAGTGCGCGTCGTGCGGCGAGGCGATGGAGTTCGACCTCGACGCCACGCAGCTCGGCACCCGGACTCGGACGCCGGACGGGCCGCTGCGGGTGAAGGAGGGCGAATGGGCGGTCGAGTTCCGGCTGCCCACCGTCGCCGACCTCGCGGCGGCCGGGGCGGTTCGGGATCCGGCTCGGGCGCGCCAGGTGCTGGTGGCACGCTGCACGGTTTCGGCAGTACGGGACGGGGAGGCCGTTCCGCCGGAGCGGCTGGCTTCGCTGCTGCCGGAGCAGGTGCAGCGACGGCTCGCAGAGAAGGCAGAGGCGGCGGATCCGGCGGCCGATGTGACGCTGAACATCGCCTGTCCCGAGTGCGGTGAGGCCACCCCGGCCGAGCTGGACATCACCTCCTATCTGTGGACCGAACTGGACACCTGGGCACGGGACTTGATGCTCGACGTCCATCTGCTCGCCACCGCCTACGGGTGGAGCGAGCCGGAGATTCTGGCGCTCAGCCCGCTGCGGCGTCGTTACTACCTGGAGCTGTGCGCAGATGCCTGACTACTTCGACCGGCTGCTCGCCCGGTACACGCCGGTGCCGGCGGCCGGTGGCGCTGCGGCGCGGGTCCGGCCTCGGCTGCCCGGCCCGTTCGAGCGGGTCGAGGCGCTGCGGAGCGTGGAGCCGGAGCCGGACGCGCCGGCGGCACTGATTCCGGCCGCGCCCGGTCCCGCCTTCGGTCCTGCCGAGCTGGTCCGGCACGAGCGGGAGGTGCGGACCGACCACCACACCGTCGTACGGACCGAGACGACCTGGGCCGGCGAGCCCGAGATACGCGCGGCGCAAGCGGCGCCGAGTCCCGGGCCGCTGCTGCGGCCCGCCGCGACAGCTTCTGCGACGGCGCATCCGGCCACCGGTGTTCCGCGACCGGCGCGGCGGGCCGGGGTGCCCGCGGTGGCCGATACGCCGCGGACGCCGCCGGTTCCCGCGCCCCGTGAGACCGCTCCCCCGGTGGCCGCCACCGCTCCGGCCCGGCCGCGCGGCGCCGACACCGCCGCCGCCCGTGGCGCGGCGCTGAGCGGGGTGGGACGGCGCGCGCCGCGGCCGGCGGAGCGCGTCGTACACGTACAGATCGGCCGACTCGAAGTGAGCGCGGCACCACCGCCCGGCGCGAGCCGCCCCGCGGGCGGCCGCCCCGACCACTCCGGACGGCGCGCACCCGCGCTGACCCTGGACGACTATCTGTCGCGCGGCGAGAAGAGGGACTGACGTCATGAGCAACGCACTCGCCATAGCGACCGTCACCCAGGCGCTGGCCCTGCTCATCGAGAGCAATCTGGGGCCCGAGACGGACATCGCGGTCAAGGTGGATACCCGCAAGCCGCCGGCCGAACCGCCGGCCGAGCCGACCATCAACGTCTTCCTGTACCAGGTCACTCCGAACGCCTCGATGCGCCACACAGACCTGCCGACGCGCGCCTCGGACGGCACGCTGCTCAAACGCCCTGCCGCGGCGCTGGATCTGCACTATCTGATCAGCGCGTACGGGGAGGAGTCGGAGCTGGTCGGCCAGCGGCTCATCGGCTGCGTGGTGCGGGCCCTGCACGAAATCCCCGTCCTGCCGAAGGAATTGATCGAGCTGGCGGCCGAGCGTCCGTATCTGACGGGGAGCGATCTGGCCCAGTCGCCGCAGCGGGTGCGGTTCACGCCGACGGTGATGGACATCGACGAAACGTCGAAGCTGTGGGGGATGCTGCACCAGACCCCGTACACCCTGTCGGTGGCCTACCAGGCGTCGCTGGTCCTGATCGAGGGCCGCGAGCGGCCGGTCCCGGCGAAGCCGGTGGAGCGAAGGACGGTGCGGGTGCTGCCGTTCGGGGCGCCGGGTGCGCCGGTGCCGCCGGGATCGCCGGGGGCTGAGGTGGTCGAGACGTCCGCCCCGGAGACCGAGGAGGCGGCGGCGGACGCCGCGCCGAAGGCTCCCGCGCCCGCGGCCGCGAAGAAGCGCGCCGCCGCTGCGAAGGGCGCTGCGGCCAAGACGGCTGCGGCGAAGTCCACTGCCAAATCGGCGGCCAAGCGGGCCGCGCCCGCTCCTGCCCGCAAGGACGCGGGCACGGGCACAGACGCGGGCACAGGCGCGGACGGCAAGGAGAACTGAGGCACAGTGCGCGACACGGGGGCGGGTGAGGGCATGGGCACGTTCGACGGGGCAGGTCCGGGAGCGGCGTCGGACGGTCAGGCGCTGGCTGCGGCCGTACGGTCGGTCCTTGCGCGCATCGACGCCCACGCGGATCGTGCGCAGCACGGCGGCAGGTCCGCCGAGCCGACGACCCCAGCCGGCGCTGACGCCGCCGGACCGGTACGACGAGAAGGCAACAGGACCGCCGGCGCGGGCGAAGCCGCAGGGCAGGACGGGGCAGACCGGCCGCGCGTAGATGAGGGTGCGTCAGGACCCTTACGGCGGGCCGCCGTCCCGGCCGTCACCGCGAACGCGGCGGAAACGGCCCGCCGAAGCGGTGTCTCGGCTGCGGACGACAGCCCCGTGAGTACACGCGCCGGCCGACCGAGCCCCCTGGCGAGCGCGGACGCACTCATACCGCGGAACAGCCCCGCACCCGCCGCCCCCCCGGTCGCCACCCTCGACGCACTCGTCGCCTGCTTCGGACTGAGCCCCTTCGAGCGTGACGTGATCCTGCTCGCCGCAGCCGCGGAGCTCGACCCCACCACCGGGGGCCGGTGCGCAGCCGCCTGCGGGGATCCGGAGCGTGCGTACCCGACCTTCTCGCTCGCCCTCGCAGCGCTCGGCGGACCGCACTGGAGCGCCCTCACGCCCGTCGCCCCGCTGCGCCGCTGGCGGCTCGTCGAGCTGGACGACGAGACCCGGCTGACCGCCTCCCGGCTGCGGCTCGACGAGCGCATCCTGCATTTCCTGGTCGGTTCGCCCTATCTGGACTCCCGGCTGCACGGGCTGCTGCGCCGTACGCCCGTACCCCAGTCGCTGCCCGCCTCGTACGACCTCGCGGCGAGCCAGGTCGCGGCTAGCTGGTCGGGAGCGGGCCCGCACGCCCCGCTGCGCGTCGAACTGGTCGGCGGCGATCTGCGGACCCGAGCCGACATCGCCGCCGCGGCCGCCCGTCGGCGCGGACTCGGCCTGTACGCGATGGCCGCCGACGACATGCCCACCGACCCCGCAGAGCGCGACCGGCTCGCGCGTCTGTGGCAGCGGGAGGCGATCCTGCTGCCCGCTGCCCTGCTCGTGGAGGTCGGTGAGCTCGACCGCGAACAGGCCGCGGCCACCGACGCGTTCATCGAGAGCGCGGCTGTCCCGCTCGTAGTCTCCAGCCCCGATCCGCGGCAGACGGCCCGCCCGCGCGGCGAGCGGGTGACCGTGCCCGCGCTGGACACCGAGGAGCAGCTGGGGGTGTGGGCCGACGCGTTCGAGGCCGTACCGGAGGTGTCGCAGGAAGACTTGAAGGATCTCGTCGAGCAGTTCTCGCTGCCGCCGCATCTGATCCGGTCCGCCGGCGCGACCGTCGTACGGGATCTGCCCGATGAGGACGAGCTGGACGCCACCGGTCTCGCCTGGCGGGCCGGGCTCACAGAGGCCCGGATGGGCATGGACGAGCTGGGCCGGCGCATCGAGCCGCAGGCGGCGTGGGGCGATCTGGTGCTGGCGGAACGGCAGTTGCGGATTCTGCGCGAGATCGTCGCGCATGTGCGTCAGCGCTCCACCGTCTACCAGGAGTGGGGCTTCGCCGCGACGCTGCGCCGCGGCCTCGGCGTCACCGCGCTCTTCGCGGGCGGCTCCGGCACCGGAAAGACCCTCGCCGCCGAGGTGATGGCGAAGGAACTGGGTCTCGATCTCTTCGTCATCGATCTGTCGCAAGTGGTCAGCAAATACATCGGCGAGACCGAGAAGAACCTCCGCAAGGTCTTCGACGCGGCCGAACGCGGCGGCGCGCTGCTGCTGTTCGACGAGGCGGACGCCCTCTTCGGCAAGCGCAGCGAGGTCAAGGACAGCCATGACCGGTACGCCAACCTCGAGGTCAGCTATCTGCTGATGCGGATGGAGGCGTACCGGGGCCTCGCGATCCTCACGACCAATATGAAGCAGGCGCTGGACACCGCGTTCATGCGCCGTATCCGCTTCGTCGTCGACTTCCCCTTCCCCGGCGAGAGCGAGCGCGCCGAGATCTGGCGGCGGGTGCTGCCCGCGCGGGCTCCGATGAAGGGCGTCGATCCCGAGCTGCTGGCCCGGCTGACGGTGGCGGGCGGCTCCATCCGCAACATCGCGCTGTCGGGCGCTTTCCTCGCGGCGGAGGAGGGCGACCGGCTCCAGATGCGTCACATGCTGGAGGCGGCGCGTACCGAATACCTCAAGCTGGACCGCTCCTTGACGCCCTCGGAGGTCCACGGATGGGTCTGAAAAACGATCTGAACGAGGCTCCCCGGGAATTTCGTGTGGACATCGGCGAGCTGGTGCTCGACGGTTTCGAGCGGCTCGACCCCGACCGGGTCTCGGCCGCCTTCGAGGCCGAGCTGGCCCGGCTGGTGCGGGAGCGGGGCGTGCCGCTGGCCGCGGACGGCGGCCGAGCCCTGGACGCGCTGTCCGGGCTGCCGCCGCTGCCCGCCACCACCTCTCCGGGGCGGCTCGGCGAGGCGCTGGCACGTGCGGTGCACGCAGGTCTTTCGGGTCGGGGTGAGTCACGATGAGTACGTCCCATGCCTCGGCCCAGGACGCCCAGGCGGCCCAGGCGGAACGGCGTCGCAAGCGCAAGGAGCGGGCCAAGTCCCGTACACCGGAGCCGAAGAACATCGTCAGTGGCGCCGGGCAGCCGCTGGATCTGAGCGTCCGGCGCGAACTGGAGGCGCAGCTCGGCCACGACTTCAGCCGCGTGCGCCTGCACACCGACCGGGACGCGGGCACGCTCACGGAGCTGCTGGGCGCGGACGCGGTGGCGGTCGGCCAGGACATCTTCTTCCGCGAGGGAACCTACCGGCCGGGCACGGCCGACGGGCAGCGGCTGCTCGCCCATGAGCTGCTGCACACGGTGCAGAACCCGGACGGGCTCGGCGCGTTGCGCGTCGGCCGCGACCTCGGCGCGGTGAGCCTGCCGCAGCAGGCGATGGAGCGGGAAGCGGAGTCGGCGGCGCGGGCCCTCGTGCGGGACGAGGAGCAGGCTGCTCCGGATGTGGAGCCGGACCAGGCCACGCCCGGCTGGCTGCGTTACGCCACGGTCGACGCCGACCGCAACCGTATGGAACAGCTGGACCCTGCGACGCTGGTGGACCGGCTGGCGAACGGGGTGCTGCGCTCGCTGCGCGGCGACCCGGCGGACCTGTCGGGCCGCGTACGTCTCCAACTCGCCCGGATGTCACCGCAGTTGCAGGACTCGGTGCTCGACCGGCTGGAAGTGCGGCTGCTGTCGAACGAGTACGACCGACTGCTGGACCTCGCCGTGGAGTCCGAGGCCGAGCCGGTGGACCTCCAGCCGGCCGAAGTTCCCGAGCCCGAGACGGACCTCTTCGAACTGCTGGGTGTCGAGCGCACCCAGTGGAAGCGCAAGGAGGAGGGCGGGCGCGAGGCCAGGGGACGGAGGGACGAGGACGCCCGCGAGGAGCAGAAGGACGCCAAGGCGCGTGACGAGAAGCGCGGCGGCGACCGGAGCAGGGCGCAGTCGGACGCCGCGGCCGAGGGGGCGGAAGCCGCCCGGCGCACGGAGCAGGAGGACGAGCGCGCCCGGTCCCGGCAGCAGGCAGCGCAGGAGCAGCAGCAGGAAGAGGAGAAGCAGGGCCAGGACCGTCAGCGGGTCGACGAGGCCGCCGATCAGCGGGCGCAGGGGCAGCAGGAGGGCGCCGAGCAGGCGAAGGAGGAGCGCAAGGAGCAGCGGGACCGGGAGGAGCAGGACCCCGAGCAGGCCAACGCCCCCGGTGCCGACAAGCGCAAGCGCAAGGACGACGCGAACAAGCCCGCGGACGGGTCGAAGCAGGAGAACGTCGACCCGAAGGCCAAGGGGCAGCCCGGGCCTGTGCGAGCCGAGAAGGTGGACGAGCGGGCGGAGCAGCGGGACAGCGCGCTGTCCGAGCACGGCCTGCACGAGAAGGACGAGGACGAGGGCGACCCGCGCGAGGAGGAGAAGCCGCTCGGGCTCGAGGCGGGCGCGGACAGGGAGATCGGCGGCGAGGAGGGCGACCGGGCCAAGGGCGGTGGCGCGGGCGAGGCCGAGCTGAAGCCCGAGGACTATCTGCCGGAGACCGACCTCGATGTCTCGTCCGTTCCGACGGCGGACAACCCCACGGCCACGGTGCCCACCTTCCCCGCTCCCCCGCCGACGAAGGCCGAACAGGTCCAGGAGCAGCGGGAGAACGACGCCGAGGAAGAAGAGGACGAGGACGCCCCGGAGGCGGAGGCCAAGCCGCCCGGCGCGGAGATGGGCCCGGTCGAGGGTGAGGCGCCGCAGCCCGAGGGCGGCCCGGCGGCCGAGGCAGGGGACCGCAGCGAGAAGGACCTCCAGCCGGAGAAGCCGGTGGACCAGGAGGTCGGCCCCGACCCGGAGACGGACGGCAGGCAGGATCCGGAGCCCGAGGCGGAGAAGCAGGATCCGGAACAGCAGAATCCGGAACAGCAGCAGGACGCGGACGAGAAGGACTCGGAGTCCGGCGACGGCGCGGAGCAGCCGGACGCCAAGAGCGCCGAGGACCAGCAGGAGGAACGCAAGGAGCAGGCGGAACAGGACGCCAAGCCCCGGCCGGGGGCCGCCGGTTCCTCGGCGGGTGCGCCGGGCGTGGGCGTCGCCACCAGTACGGCGGCGTCCGCGACCCCGCCGGCGGGCGCACACACGGAACGGACCTCGGTAGAAGACCGCAGGCCCTCCCCCGCCGCGCGCCGGGTCGCGGACTCCGCGAAGGGCGACCACGAGGCATCGGCGCCCAAGAGCTCGGTGCCCAAGGAGAGCGGTCCGGGAGCGGCGCCGAGCGGTGTGGTCGGCGGCAGCAGTACGGCGGGGCCGAGTGCCGCGGCCGGACCCGGCGGCGCACCGTCGGTCGCGCAGGCCGCCGTGAGCCCCGCGGCCGAACAGGCGGAAAGCCCTGGGAAGTTCGGCGCTCCCGCGCCGGAGGGGGCGAAGGCCCAGCCGGAGGCCTCACTGGAGAAGGACGGGGGCGGTTGCGCCCCGCCGGAGCCCGCGGCGGAGAAGGACGAGGGCGGCGGCAGCTGCGGTGGCGGAGGCGGGGCTGCTCCCGAGGAGAAGCAGCAGGAGCCGCCGGACGTCTCGGGCCAGGACCCGAAGGCCGCCATCGGTACGGTCAGCAAGCTGGCGCCCGACCAGGCGGCGGCCGCGATGCCCGGTGTGGACCGCGCGGCGGACAGGAAGGTCGGCGAGGAGCAGCAGCGCCTGGCCGCCAACCCCCCTACGCGGGAGCGTCCTTCGGGCGCGCCTCAGACCCAGTCGGCTCCGCCACAGGCAGCTCCCCCCGCAGCCCAGGTGACCGGCAAAGTCGAGAAACTGGGCCCCGAGGAGCAGGGCGAGAAGCAGAAGGCCAAGGGCAGCGAGAAGGCGGAGGGCGCGAAGCCCACCGACAACACTCCCCCGCCGCCTGCTCCGGTGGCCGCCGAGCTGACCGCCGAAGAGGCGAAGAACGTCGAAGCCGCGGCCGACGCGGTCCCGACCGTCGACCCGGAACTGCAGAACAAGACGGTCGGCCCTGCCCCCAAGATCAGGCTGGAGGGCGAGAGCGACCCGAAGCGCACGGACGACCAGGCCAAGGCGCTCAAGGAGAAGCAGTCCGAGATCCAGAGCACGGGTCGTGACGACTCCGCCAAGCCGATGGGCGAGGACCGGATCTTCCCCAACGCGCCCCAGGAGCAGTTGGTCGGCAAGGCCACGGGCGGTGGAAAGCGGGGCGGTGGGGGCGATGTGCAGGCCGACTCCGCGCCCAAGCCAGGGGTCGGCGCGGTCGCCAAGCAGGAACGCGGCTCGGAGATCCAGGGGGCCGCCGGCCAGGCCCAGGGCGATCTGGTCGTCAAGGAGAAGGAACAGAAGCAGGGCGAGCAGCAGGCCAAGCAGGAGAAGCAGACCGAGATCGACCGCGAGGTCACTCAGAACACCGAGAAGCAGACCGCCGAGCGGGGCCGGGTCGCGGATGAAGCTCAGCGGGAGCGCGAGAACTGGCGCGCCGAGCAGGACACGAAGATCGAGGAAGCGAACACCAAGTCCGAGAAGGAACACACCAGCAAGAACAAGGAGATCGTCAAAGCCCGCGACGACAAGGACAAGGAAGTAGGTGAGCGAAAGGACAACGACAACAAGAAGATCGACACGGAGCGCGAGAACACGGAGAAGGAGGCCGAGAAGAAGAAGGAAGAGGAGAAGCCCTCGGGCGGCTTCTTCGGCTGGATCGCCGACAAGGTGAAGGGATTCTTCACCGCGCTCCTGGAAGCGGTCACGAAGGTCTTCGATGCCGCGCGCAAGGCGGTCAACGGCATCATCGACACGTTCAAGGAGTGGGCCAACAAGGCCATCGACTTCGTACGCGACCTCGCCATCAAGGCGATCAACGTGCTGGCGGACGCGCTGATCGCCATCGGGGACGTGCTGCTCGCGGCGTTCCCGGAACTGCGTGACAAGTTCCGCAAGGCGATCGAGGGCTTGCGCGACAAGGCGATTGCGAAGGTCAACGAGCTGGCGGACGGCCTGAAGAAGGCCGTGAACGCCCTGCTCGACGCCCTTGCCGCCGGCCTGAACAAACTCCTCGACGCGCTCGAGGCCGGTCTCAAGGCCGTCATCAAGATCTACCAGGCCGTCATCCTGGGTGCGATCAAGTTCGCCCAGGCGGCGATCGAGGCACTCGGCAAGTTCGCGGCACTGGTCGCGGACATCGCGCCGGACCCGGGCGGCTGGCTGAGCAAGGCGGGCAGTTCGGCGAAGTCCGGTATTCAGGACCACCTTTGGGGCGCGATCAAGACGGGCGTCAAGCGGTGGTTCGACACCAAGGTCGAGGGCATCCTCGGGCTCGGCAAGGCCGTGATCAACGTCCTGGTGAAGGGCTGCGTCTCGATCAAGCAGATCGGGAAGATGGCGTGGGACGCGATCATCGCGTCGCTGCCGATGATGATCGCGTCGATCGTGATCGAGAAGGTCGTCTCGATGCTGGTGCCGGCGGCGGGCGCGATCCTGACGATCGTGCAGGGCCTGATGGCGGCGTGGCAGAGCCTGAGCTCGATCCTGAACGCCTTCAGCAAGTTCTGGGCGTACTTGAAGGCGGTGAAGGCGGGCCCGGCGGCCTGCCTGTTCGCGGAGGCGGTCGCGGCGGGGATCGTGGCGCTGCTGGACTTCATCGCCAACTTCTTGATGATCCGTCTGGCGGGCGCGACGAAGGGCGTGGGCAAGCGCCTCAAGGCGATGGCCGAGAAGATCATGAAGGGCCTGAAAAAGACGGGCAAGGGAGCGAAGCAGGCGGCGGGCGACGCGGTGAACCGTGCGAGGGGCGCGGTGCGTAGTGCCCAGGAGGCGCTGAGGAAGCCGACGGGCCCGGCGAAGCCGAAGGGCCCGCGGGTCCCGAAGAACCGCTCGACGTCGACGGACCGGGGGCCGGGGGCGAACCGGGGGCCGAAGGACGCGACTTCGGACAGGCCGACGAGCAGGACGCCGGACAAGGAGCGAGACCGGAGCCGGGACGAGTCCCAGGACAAGCTGCACAAGGACGAGGAGTCGGCGAAGAACCAACAGGAAGGCGGCCGCGACTCCACACCAAACAAGCACCGAATACCAGACCAGAAGCCTGACCTGGCCAAGGACAAGAAGCCCGACGCGCCAAAGAAGAAGAAGGAAACCGAGGCCCCGAAGCGGACGAAGCCGCGCAAGTCGAAGTCTCCGCTGGGCAAGGCGCTTCAGAAGATCAAGGGCAAGGTCAAGTCAGCACTGAAGAAGGTACGCAACGCGGGCAAGGCTCTGGGCAAGAAGCTCCGCAAGAGCAGGATCGGCCAGGCGCTCAAGAACAGCGCAATGAAGGTGCGCGACTTCTTCAAGAAGAAGCGCGACCGCATGCGCGACGAGAAGAAAAGGCGTACGAACCACAAGAAGCAAAGCCGCGACCAGCGCAGGAAGAAGGAGAACTCTCCGGAAGCGAAGCAGGCGCGACTGGCGAGAGCTGTTGCCAGGATCCGTCCCATTGAGGAGCGCAAACTGCGGCCGGGCATGCATCGCATGACGCATCTCGGACTCCTTGCTGGACTGCGCCGCTGGTTCCGACTCACCGACCTGTCAAGGCTGAATCCGCCACACTTCCAAGTGATGGCCAAACTCAACCCGACACTGCCGGTCATTCCAGGCGAGTTCGACCAGGGGGACGGCGTCGACTACCTCGACACGGAACAGCCGGACAAGAAGCTCCCGCCGGTCAAGGCTCCGAACTTCAGGGACAACAGACTGATCTCCAGCTTCACAGCGGAGTACCTCAACAAGGAGTTCGGCCGGAAAGGCCAGGAGGCTAGGCAGCGCACTCCCGATGCCATTGGATTCCGGTACATCAACGACCACATCGACAACACGGGCAACGACAACGAGCGATGGAGTCGTACGCACCTTCTGCCGCGCGAACTGGGCGGAACCATCGAGAACGAGAACCTCGTGCCCGCCAGGCAGTACAAGAACATGGCACTCCGGCCGGTCGAGGCCCCTGCGGCCGCGGAGATCAGCAGCGGCAAGGACATCGCCTGGTACTCGATAAACATCCAGTACTGGAGCGAGAAGGCCGGAGACAGCCGCTACCCCGGTGACACGCGTCCGCCCGGATTCCCGAGCTCGATCGACGCGAGTTGGGGCCGCTACAAACGCAAGCCCGGGAAGCGCGGCGACAGCCGCAGCGACTGGAACAAAATCGACACACCGGTGAACACCGTTTCGATCGGCCCTCTGGAGGAGCCACCCATCCCCGCCGAGGTGTCAGAGATCGACATCAACAGCGAGACCGACCTCTACCGCATGCGGCTTGTCCTGCAGGTGGACGAGCCCTACGTCAACGCCATCGTCGCGCTGCGCGATGAGGCGGACTTCACCGACATCAGCAGCGTGATCAACAGGCTAAAGGCATCACGCCGAGGAAGGCCTGGCCGGCCATTCGCCAATCTCGAAAGACTCCGCGCGCGGCTGGAGCAGTTGAAACGAGAGGGCCGACTGGAGTTCTAGCCTTGCGGTGGAAGCGACGGCCCGACATCTGGAAAGAGAACGCACGTGAAGCCATTGACACCGAACGAGGAACGACACCGGGAGTCCCTCGGCGAGCTACGCCGCAGCGAAGCATTCGATGTGCTGTTCGACGAGCAACAGAAGCTGTGGTTCGCACTTGACGAGTTTCTTCCACTGTCCGACACAAAGGCAGAGTGGACGGACCTGACGCTGGGTCCGGAGCTGCTGAGCTGCGCTCTGCGCTTCAAGCGCATCGCCAGCCAATGGCGACTAGTCGGGTCCCGTCACGAGCTCGCGGGAGAATTCAGCCTCCCGCACTTCTACAAAGCCCTTATCGGTGCCTCCCCACGCCCCACATCCGACGCCTCGGATAGCGACCGCCAGCTGTTCTCGGAGCTACGCATCATCGATTCCACGCCGCGCGACGCAACCGGTCAGGCGGCCTTTGTGCGCATTCAGCCTGACAAAGACCCCTTGGAGATCTGGTATCAGGACAGGGATCTGTACGATGCCATTGCCAACCCGCAGGCGTGCGTGAGGACCAGTCTCAACTACTGCGATTACCTGGACGCACTGCGGCTGACCAAAGGAACCTTCGGCTGGCAACTCCTGTTCGCCGACGTAACTCTCCGGAACACACTTCAGCACCGCGCGGAAAAGCTCACCGAAATGCTCGAGGCCTTTCCCACCGCGTTTCCCGCCCATGACTACACAGCGCTCACTCAGCGTTTGGAGGCCCGGCTGTGACCCGCTACGCAGACATACCCAAGCCCATCCGCTCCGGCATCGTCGTCGTCGACCCCGAACGCGGAACCCCCCAACGCATCATCGTCCTCCAGTTCAACCCCGACACCCTCGAACGCTCCCTCGCCCCCCAGGCCGCCGGCGGAGGCGGTGACAGCGGCGGTGGGGGGAGCGGAGGGGACCGGAACGAGGCCCTGCGCCTCAAGGGGCCCGCCGAGGAGAGCTGGAAGTTCACCGCCGAGATCGACGCCACCGATCAGTTCGAGGTCGCCGCGCCCGACGGGATCCATCCCCAGCTCGCCACGCTCGAGATGCTGGTGCATCCCACCAGCGCTCAGCTCCGCGAGGCCTCCCGGCTGACCAAGAAAGGCACCATCGAGATCAGCCCGATCGAGATGCCGCTGACCCTTTTCACATGGGGGAGCAAGCGGGTCATGCCCGTACGGCTCACCGAACTGTCGATCAACGAGTCGGCGTTCGACGTCAACCTCAATCCCATACGGGCAAGCCTCGGCATCGGCATGAAGGTCCTCAGCGTGAGCGATCTGCCGGCCGGGCATCGGGGGGCCGACTTGTATCTCGCACATCTGGCGCAGAAGGAGCGGCTGGCCAGGGCCGCAAGAGGCGGGCGGCTGGCGGAACTCGGGCTGGGACGGGGGCTGTAGGACGTGATTGATCCTTATGAGAGTGCACTGGACGCGATACCCGGGGCCCACCCCTACCCTCGCACCAGCCGGTACCACGACGCCGAGATCGGCGTGCACCGCCTGAGCGACGGCACCGAAGTGCGTTACACGAAGCGGCGGTTGCTGCCACCGCTCAGCGAGGCCGCCGACGAGACCGCGCCGCACACCGTGAACAGCGGTGAGCGGCTCGACCACCTCGGGCAGCGCTATTTCGGCGACCCGGGGCAGTGGTGGCAGATCGCGGACGCCAACCCCGTCCTCGATCCCGGCGAACTGACCGCAGAACCGGGGCGGGAGATCGATATTCCTCTGCCGGGTGGATTCCATGGCTGATGAGCCCATCGGGAACGGGCCCGTGCATCTCACCCTGCGCATGGGGCCCAAGCTCACCCGCCCCGTGCCGGCCGAGGTGACCGAGGCGCTGCTGTCCGCGCAGATCACCATGACCGCCGGCGAACGGAGCGGGTTCCAGCTCGCTTTCGACCTGACCAAGAGGGGGCTGCTCACACAGCGGCTGCTGCCCGAGGGGTTCTTCGACCCGAAGACCCGGGTCATCGTCATCACTTCGATCAAGGGCACCCCCACGGTCGTCCTGGACGGGCTGATCGTTCGGCAGGAGGTGGGGGCGAGCAATGTCCCGGGGCAGACCACCCTCACCGTCACCGGCGAAGACCTGACCCTGCTCATGGACCTGGAGGAGCGCACCGACCGGTATCCGAATCTGGCTCCTTCGAAGCGCGTCGAGCGGATTCTCCAGAAGTACGCCGATTACGGGATCGACCCCCGGATCTTCCGCGAGCAGGTGCACCAGCCGCCCCACGAGCAGCTGCGCGTCGACTACCAGACCGGCACCGATCTGCAGTACGTGAACGAGCTGGCCAGAGCGAACGGCTACACCTTCTACCTCGACCCGGGGCCCCGCCCCGGCCGGTCCACAGCTTTCTGGGGACCCGAGCAGCGCCTCGGCGAGCGCCAGCACGCGCTCAACGTCAACATGGACGTCAACTCCACAGTCGACCAGCTGACCTTCGCGTACGACGGGACAGCGCGCGAGGAGCCGCAGGCGCGCTGGCAGGACCCCCGGACGCGGAACGCGCAGCTCCTCCCCCAGCCCGACATCAGCCCGCTGCGCCCGCCGCTGGGCCGCCGCGCTTCGCCCGCCCTCAAGCGGAAGACGCTCTCCGGGACCGCGAAGAAGGCCCTGGAACAGGCCCAGGCCGAGATGCTGGGCCGCGCCGCGACGTCCGCCGACGCGATCTCCGGTTCCGGGCAGCTCGACGTCAACCGGCACGGATACGTGCTGCGGCCGCGCGAGCTGGTCGGAGTGCGCGGAGCCGGGGTGACATACGACGGCGACTACTACGTCAAGTCCGTCACCCACAATCTCCGCCCCGGCTCGTACCGGCAGAACTTCACGCTCTCCCGCGAGGGCCTCATCGCCCGTAGCAACACAGTGCGTCCGTAAAGACGTGAGGACCAGGAGAACTTCGCATGGCTGCAGGACCGAACAACCGGTTTCTCGGCAAGTTCCGGGGGCGGGTGATCGACAACAAGGACCCGCTCAGGCTCGGCCGGATCACGGCCCAGGTCCCGGACGTGCTGGGCGACGAGGCGTCCACCTGGGCGCTGCCCTGCCTGCCGTTCACCGGGCGGCAGGCGGGCCAGTACGTCGTCCCGCAGATCGGCGCGGGCGTGTGGATGGAGTTCGAGCAGGGGGATCCCAGCTTCCCCATCTGGACCGGGAGTTGGTACGGGGACGCCTCCGAGCTGCCGCCACACGCGGCCGCGGAGCTGCCCGGCTCGCAGCCGGTGGTGATCCAGACGCCGGGCGATCACAAGCTGGTGATGTCGGACGTTCCCGGCGGCACGGGGATTCTGCTCGAGGCCAAGGGCGGGGCGTACATCCAGATCGACGAGAAGGGCGTGACCATCGGCAACGGCAAGGGCGCGTCCATCGTGCTGATCGGCGACGAGGTCAACATCAACGAGGGCCGGCTGATCGTGCCGAGGAAGCGATGAGCACAAGGACCAATGAAACGGGGAGAATCGTGTTGTCCGGGAATCTCGTGAGCGGCGGGTCCGCGATCAGCTGCCCGCACGGCGGCCGGGTCGTGCCCGCCTCCGCCCCGTCGTCCGGCGTCCGGATCGACGGTTGTCAAGTGCCCACCGCCGCCGATGTCTTCATCGTCAACGGCTGCCGCCACACGATCGACGGCGTGCCGCATCCGTGCGCCACCGTCCGCTGGACGCCGCACCGCGACAGCCTGCTCATCGACGGCTCGCCCGTGCTGCTGGACAGCACGTCCGCGCTGTGCTTCAGCGCCGCGCTGGTGCCGCAGGGCCCGCCGGTCGTCGCCGCGTCGACACGGGGGGTGACCTCCCGATGAGGACGACGAGGACGCCGAGGAGCGACATCGCCTTTCCCTTCCGCACCGACCGGCGGGGACGCACCGCGCACGCGGCGTACGACGAGCATGTGCGGGATCTGATCGAGCAGTTGCTGTTCACCAGCCCCGGCGAGCGCCTGATGCGCCCCGACTTCGGCTGCGGGCTCCTCGATCTGGTCTTCACGCCCAACAGCCCCGAGCTGGCCTCCGCACTGGAGCTTTCTGTGCAGGCCTCGCTCCAGCGCTGGCTGGGCGAACTGATCGAGGTGGAAGCCCTGGACGTGGTGAGCGAGGAGAACGTGGTCCGGGTGTATCTGCGCTACGTGGTGCGCTCCACCGCGAGCCGGCGCGACGAGGTGTTCGAGGGGAGCGGCCCGGCATGAGCGGTACGAGCAAGGAGTTGGTCTGCCGTGCGGACGGCAGGCGCACAAAGGTCCGGGCGGCGCAGCTCGGCGGTGTCGACGCGGTCGAGGTCGGTGACGACGGGCTGACCCTCACCGTCACCTTCCTGGGCAAGGCGCCCCACGGACTGCGCCCGGAGAACATACGCATCGACGGCGGCCGCCGGATCACGGGCATCGAGGCCGTGGAGCTCTCCGTCGAACGCGAGGAGGACCCGGAGCTCGACGACCGGCTGTACGTCACGCTGGACCGGACTGGGGACACTCCCCCGGCTACCGCTGGAGGTGCCCCCGGCTACCGGCTCTCGGTCGTGGACACGGATCCGTACGGGCGGCCGGGCACCGAGCCCTTTCCCGGCTTCGACCAGCGGTATTTCTCGGCCGGGTTCGAGTTCCGGCCCGACTGCCCCACCCCCTTCGACTGCAAGGACGAGCAGCCGGACTGCCCGCCCGCCTACGCTCCCGCGCCGGTCATCGACTACACCGCGCGCGACTACGACACGATCCGCCGCCTCATCCTGGACCGGCTGGCGCTGACGACCCCGGACTGGGTCGAACGCAATGCCGCCGACCTCGGCACGACGCTGGTCGAACTGCTCGCCCACACCGCGGACCGGATCAGCTATCAGCAGGACGCGGTCGCGACCGAGGCGTATCTCGACACGGCACGCCGCCGGGTCTCTGTACGCCGTCACGTACGGCTCATCGACTATCCGATGCACGACGGCGTCAACGCGCGCGCGTTCGTCGCGGTCGAGACCGTACGGGCGCTGACGCTGGCGCCCGGCACGTTCCGCTTCGCCTCGGTCGACGTCCGTACCCTCGGGCCGCGCGACCGGCCCGAGATCGGCACCGTCATCGACGACCGGGATCTGGCGGTGCTCGACGAGCGTGGCTCGGTGGAGGTCTTCGAGCCGGTCGTCGGCGACGAGCCGCTGGTGCTGCGCCCCGAGCACAACACCATCCGCTTCTGGACCTGGGGCGACGACGTGTGCTCGCTGCCCAAGGGCGCCACCTCCGCCACGCTGCGGGACGAGTGGACCGACGAGGAGTGCGCCGCCAGGACGCTGGATCTCTCCCCCGGCGATCTGCTGCTGTTCGAGGAGGTCCGCGGGGCGCGGTCCGGTACTCCGGGCGACGCCGACCCGGCCCACCGTCAGGCCGTACGCCTCACCTCCGTCACCCCGGCCGTGGACCGTCTTGCCGACCAGCCGGTCCTGGAGATCACCTGGGCCCCGGAGGACGCGCTCGCCTTCCCCGTCTGCCTGTCGACCCGCGGCGGCCCGGGGTGCGAGCCGGTGGAGGATGTGAGCGTGGTGCGCGGCAATGTCGCGCTCGTCGACCACGGCCGGTCGCTGACGTTTTGCGGCTCAGCGCCTGAGACGGTCACCGTGCCGCCCGGGCCGGCCGTCCTCGGGTCCTGCGATCCGTCCGGCTTCGGCTGCTGGGACCGTGATGAGGGGAACCCGACGGCGGATCTGATCAACTCCCGCCTGGAGCAGACCCGCTGCGGGGGGCTGCTGACAGCCTATCAGGTGCGGGAGCTTTTCACTGTCGTCGGCGAGGACGCGACCGGGCGCGCCGGTCTCGGTCTGGAACTCGCGGGCCGGCGACGCGAGAAGGTCGTGCCGGGCACCGCGTACGCCCAGGCCGATGCGCTGGAGACGCTGCTGGCGCAGGTCGTCTACCCGGGCATCCGGCCGCGCTTCCGGCCGGTGCTGCAACGCTCCCCCGTCGTCCAGTCCGTGCCGTTTCCGGAGCCGCGCCATGTGTCGGCCGGGCAGGCCTTGCGGCTTGCGGCAATTCCGGGCCGGGTCCGCCAGCGGCTGGTGGAGCTGTGGCGCAGCGCCCGCGACTGCGACGGCCTCACCGAGGCGGAGATCGCCGAGCTGACCGTGCTGTTCGGGCTGCGGGTGCTGGAGCGTCTTGAGCTGCGCCGCCATCCGGTGCGTGCGCTGAGGGAGTTGCTGCACCGCAGCGAACGGCTGCTGGCGGCCAAGCTGCGCCGGATCGAGGTGCTCAGTGCCCGGGCACGGGCCGGCGCGGTACTCGATGACGGCGTCGCCTGGGAGATCACGCACACCTGGGGCCCGCAGTACGCGGCCGGGCTCGACCCGGCCGACCCGGTGCTGCGGGGGCCTGCCGCCGCGCTCGTACAGGATCCGCGGGCAGCGCTGCCCGCGGTGACGATCGCGGACGACGACGAGCCGTGGACGCCGAAGCGGGATCTGCTCAGATCCGGCCCGCGCGAGCGGCACTTCGTCGGCGAGCTGGAGGACGACGGGCGGATCGCGCTGCGCTTCGGGGACGGCCGGTACGGCGCCCGTCCGCAGCCGGGCGCCCGGCTTGAGCTGCACTACCGGCTCGGCGGCGGCACGGCAGGCAACGTGGGCGCGGAGGCCATCAACCACCTCGTCCTGTGCCGTGATCCGGAGGCTTCGGAGGCCGGGGACCCGCTGCCCGTCGCCGGTGTGCGCAATCCGATGCCCGCCGTCGGCGGCACCGAGCCCGAACCGATCGAGCAGGTACGCCAGTTGGCCCCGCTCGACCTCAAGCGCTCCCGGCTGCGGGCCGTCACCGCCGACGACTACGCGGCGCTGGCGTCGAAGCTGCCGGGGGTGCAGCGGGCGGCCGCCGAGATCCGCTGGACCGGCAGTGTGCAGGAGGCGCATGTCGCCGTCGACGCGCAGGGCACGGGGGATCCCTCCCCGGAGCTGCTCGACTCGGTGTCGTACGCGCTGGAGAGCTACCGCCGGATCGGCCACGACCTGGTGGTCGGACCGGCCAGGTCGGTGCCGCTGGACATCGCACTCACGGTGTGTGCCGCGCCCGGCCATCAGCACGGCCAGATCCTCGCCGAGCTGTACCGGCTGCTGGGCAGCCGTCGGCTGTCCGGCGGACGGATCGGCTTCTTCCACCCCGATGCCCTGAGCTTCGGTGAACCGGTGCGGCTCAGCCGTCTGGTGGCCGTGGCTGCGGCCGTCCAGGGCGTGGAGAGCGTGACGGTGACCCGGCTGCGCCGGCTGTTCCACGAAGATCCACTCGATGACACCGCACTGGAGGCAGGCGTGCTGCGGCTCGGCCCGCTGGAGATCGCACGTTGCGACAACGACCCCGACCGGCCGGAGTTCGGCCGGCTGTCGATCGAGCTCGGCGGAGGTGCCCGATGAGCGGCTCCTGCGGTTGCGGCTGCGGTGGACACGACGAACGCCACGCGCCCGAGGTCCTGTACAACCCGCCGGGCCGCACCGCCCTGGACTACCGGGTGGGTGAGTACGGCTCGTTCCTCGCGGCCATGCTCGATCGGCTGGCATCCCCCGCCTATCCGGCGCTGCGCGGGCTGACCGTCCGCACCCCGGACGATCCGGCGATCGGGCTGCTCGACTCCTGGGCGGTCGTCGGCGACCTGCTCACCTTCCACTCCGAGCGCATCGCCGACGAGGGCTATCTGCGCACGGCCGACGAGCACCGCTCGCTGGCCCTGCTCGGGCGCCTTGTCGGGCACCGGCCGCGACCCGGAATCGCCGCCGACACCCATCTCGCGTACACCCTGGACCGGGATCCGCGGGCGGAGGACGTGCCGGTGCTGATCCCCCGCGGCGCGCGCAGCAACAGCGTGCCCAGCACCTCCGACGAGGAGTCGCAGGCCTTCGAGACCAGCGAGGATCTCGTCGCCCGCTGGGCCTGGAACGAGCTGACGGTCCGCCGGCGCCGGCCGGCGCTGCTCACCCCGGACGATCTGCGCAAGCAGTCCGAGATCTTCGTGTCCGGGACCAGTACGTCCCTGCAGACCGGGGACAGGCTGCTCTTCGTCTTCGGCGTGGACAAGAACGCGGGCACGAACGCGGGCAAGGACGCGGCCGGACAGCGGCTGCTGCTGCCCGTGGCGCGCGTCCGGATCGACCGGGACGACGATGTGACGGCGATCGGACTGCCGCAGTCCGCGCCGCCGTCGCTGACCGAGCTGGTGGCGGAGCTGCGCGAGTGGATCACAGAGGACGAGCGGGAGGTCGAGGAGGGCGAGCCCACCCCCGACAACCCCAATCCGCGTCCTGTCAGCCGGATCATCGAGGCCTTCGACACGCAGGTGCTGGCGCCGCTGCGTGCCGACCTGGACGGGATCAAGACGCCCGCGCAGTTCGCCGGGCGGCTCGTCGATCCGCATGAGCGGCTCGCCGAGGCGCAGGCGATCGCCGCCGCGTACGAGGAAGTCGCCGCCTGGTTCGAGCAGTTGGAGGCGGTGGTCGGTGAGCTGATGGAGCGCGCGGCCGAGCTGGAGCCCTCGCGCCCCGAACCTCCGCGCCCCGCGGCCGACGCCGCCTCTCCTGCCATGCGGGCGCTGGGCGCCCTACTTCCGGCACTGCGCACCCGCGTCGTGCGGCCCCCGTCGGGCGCGCGCACGCTGTCGCACGATCCGGGCCGTTACTTCGCCTCGGGCTCCGATCTGGGCGCGCAGTTGTTGTCCGCGCTCGATCCGCGGGGCGCGGACGGCATGTACACGGCGTGGCGGCAGGCCGCCCCCGCCGTGCCCGCGCTGCTGCGCGAGCTGCAGGCGATGCGGGTGACCGCCGCTCCGTTCGGGGCGACGGCGCCGCTCAAGCCCGTACAGGACGACCGCGGGCGGGTCGTCCGGCAGACGGACTGGCCGCTCTCCGGATCCGCGCTGACGACCATGCGGGTCGTGTACGACACGGCAGGCCGCGTTCCGGTACGCGCCGAGTTCCAGCACATCGAGACCGGATCCTCGGTGCAGCGGTCGGAGAACCTGCCCGCAGAGACGAGCTTCGGCCTGGGGCCCGGACGGGTCCTGCTGCAGACCCGCGTCGGCCAGGACCACGATCTGAGCTGGCTGACCAGGCGTCCCGCAGACTCTCAGGAGCCCGGTGTAACCGCACAGTTCACGTCCGGGCTGCCCGAGCGCACCATTTTCGTGTCCCGGCCCGCCGAGGACGGCCGGGTGCATGTGGCCGTGCACAACGGCGAGCCGCTCAACTGGCTGCTGTCTCCCGGCGAGCACAAGCAGGTCACGCACGGCGGGTTCGAAGTGACCGTGCGGTACACGGTCGGCAGTGAGCCGGCGAATGTCGAGGTCGGCATCACCACCGTGCCGGAGCAGGCCAACCGTCATGTCCTGCCGCTGGACTCCGTGCAGGACGGCATCACCGTCGGCAGCTGGGTCGCGATCGAGCGTCCCCGCAAGGGTGCCGAGGGGCCGGACGGGATTCCCGGGGACAAGAAGCTCGCGCTCGTGACCACCCGTGTCACCGCCGTACGCACCGCCGCGTACACCAACTACGGGATCACGGGCCGCGGCACCGAGCTCACCCTCGCCGAGCCCTGGCTGGACGAGCACGACGTGCTGCTCTCCACGATCCGGGACGCCACCGTGCATGCCGGCGGCGAGGCGCTGCGACTGGCCGACGAACCGCTCGGCGAGGACGTGCACGGTAATGAGCTCGAACTGGCCGAGCTGTACGACGGGTTGCGGCCGGGTCGTCATCTGGTGGTGTCGGGCGAGCGCACCGACATCCCGAACACGGCCGGCGTGCGCGGCACCGAACTGGCCGTGATCGCCGCGGTGGAGCAGCAGCTCGACCCGCGGCTGCCCGGTGACCATGTCCATACGAAGCTGACGCTCACCACGGATCTGGCCTACCGCTACCGCCGTGACACGGTCCGCGTCCAGGGCAATGTGGTGCCGGCGACGCACGGCGAGAGCCGCGACGAACCGATCGGCAGCGGTGACGCCGACCGGACCAACCAGACGTTCACGCTCTGGCAGTCGCCGCTGACCTGGCTGCCCGCCGACAATCCCCTGGGCGCGACGCCCACGCTGGAGGTGCGCGTCGACGGGCTGCTGTGGCACGAGGTGGACAGTCTGGCGGGGCGTGGGCCGCGCGAGCGGGTCTATGTGTCCGGGACGGCCGGGGACGGACGTACGACCGTCACCTTCGGCGACGGGGTGCACGGCGCGAGGCTGCCCACCGGGCAGGAGAACGTCCGGGCCCGGTACCGCTTCGGCACGGGCAAGGCCGCCAACGTCCGGGCGGACCGCATCACCCAGGCGATCACCCGGCCGCTGGGCGTCACCGCCGTCACCAATCCGCAGCCCGCGACGGGCGGCGCGGACGCCGACGGTCCGGGTCTCACCCGGCGCACGATCCCGCTCGCGGTCTCCGCGCTCGACCGGCTCGTGTCCGTCACGGACTACGAGGACTTCGCCCGCTCGCGGGCCGGCATCGGCCGGGCGGCGGCGCGCGAGATCTTCGACGGCCGACGGCGAGTGCTGCATGTGACGGTCGCCGGGGTGGACGACATCGCGATCGCGGAGGACTCCGAGGTGCTTCGCTCGCTGCGCTCCTCGCTGGCCGAGTACGGGGACTCACGGCTGCCGGTCCGCGTCGACGTGCGCGAGCTGGTGCTGCTGCTCCTGGCGGCGAAGGTGAAGGTCGCCCGCGACCACACCTGGACCGTGGTCGAGCCGCGGCTGCGGCAGGCGCTGCTGCGTGAATTCGGCAGCGGGCGGCGGGAGTTGGGCCGTCCGGCCCGGCTGTCTCAGGTGCTGGCGACCGCCCACAAGGTGCCCGGCGTCGACTACATTGACGTGGATGCCTTCACCGGAGTACCGGCTTCCGTCACGCCCGACGAGCTTACGCGCCTCGGGGAACAGCTCGCCGAGCCCCGTACCGCGGTGGGGGCCAGGCTCGCGGAGTACGACGAGGACGTGCACCGAGTCACCGCCGAGGGCGGTCAGACGCTCACCCAAATCGCCGCCCGTTACGGCATCCCGCTCGCCGAACTGCTGCGGCTCAACCCGGACATCACCGATACCCGGCCGCTCGAGAAGGGCCGGGCGGTGTTCGTCTTCCGCGGCATCCGGCCCGCGCAGCTCGCCCTGCTCTCCCCGCATGTCGCGGACACGCTGATTCTGACGGAGGTCACCGCATGACGAGGGAACCGGACGGGCTCGCGGAGCTGCTCCCGCAGTGGCACCGCCTGCGGGACGCCGAGGGCGGGGAACCCCTGCGCGCCCTGCTCGCGGTGATCGCCGAGCAGGTCGACCGGGTGCGGGACGGGGTCGAGCAGAGTTACGAGGACTGGTTCGTGGAGACCGCGGCCGAGTGGGTGCTGCCGTATCTGGGCGATCTGGTCGGCTACACCCCGCTGCCGGGCTACGAGCGGGTGCAGGCGAAGGGCCTTGAGGGCGCGGACGGGGACGATTCACGCATATGCCTCGCCGAGGCCCTGGCACCGCGCCGCGATGTGGCCGCCACGGTCGCCAACCGGCGGCGCAAGGGATCCCTGGCCCTGCTCGAGGAGTTGGCCGAGGACGTCGCCGGATGGCCTTCGCGGGCCGTCGAGTTCTCCCGGCTCGTCTCCCACCAGCAGCCGGTGAAGCTGTACGGATCGGGCACTGAGGCGGTCAACGCGCGCCGGCGGGACCGCGGCAGGCTCGTGGACGTACGGGAGGGGGCGGCGCTCGATCTGGCGGGCGGGCCGTTCGGCGCGGTCGCCCAGTCGGTGAATGTGCGGCGGGCGGGCTCGGCGCGCACGCAGGGCGGCTACTCCCCGGCGGGGGTCGGGCTGTTCGTCTGGCGGCTGAAGCCGTACCACGTGAGCGATGCGCCCGCGTACTGCATCGACCGGGCGCGTAACCTCTACACCTTCTCGATCCTGGGCAATGACACGCCCCTGGTGACCAAGCCGGTGCCGGAGCCGTCCGCCACTCATGTCGCGACGATCGACAACGTGCCCGCGTACATACGGCGCAGGCAGCTCGCCGACCGGCTCGCGGACTACTACGGGCCGGGCAAGAGCTTCACGATCTGGCGCGACGGGCAGGACGAGCCGGTGCCGCTGTCCGACATCGTGGTGGCCGATCTGACCGACTGGCGCTACCGCCCGAGGCGCGGGCAGGTGGCCGTCGACCCGGCGCTCGGCCGGATCGCCTTCGGGTCGCGGTCGGCGCCGCGGCAGGGCGTGTGGGTCACCTACCACTACGCGTTCGCGGACGACACGGGCGGCGGTGAGTACCCCCGAGAGCGTGAGACGCCGGCGGCCGCGACGGTCTACCGGGTCGGCCCCGGTCAGACGTACCAGCGGATCATGGACGCGTACAACGACTGGCGGGGCGAGAGGCGGTCGGGGCGCTGCGGTCCCGAGGGCATCATCGAGATCACGCACAGCGGCGCCTACCAGGAGCAGTTGGACTTCGATCTGGACCCGGGCGACCGTCTGGAGCTGCGCGCGGCCGAGGGCACCCGGCCGGTGATCCGGCTGCTCGACTGGTACAGCAACCGGCCCGACGCGCTCAACATCCGTGCCCAGGAGGAGAGTCAGGGCGATGCCCCGCGCATCGTGCTCGACGGTCTGCTGATCACCGGTCGCGGGCTCAATGTCACCGGCCCTGTGGGAGCGGTGGTGCTGCGGCACTGCACGCTCGTACCGGGCTGGTCGCTGGAGCCCGAGTGCGAGCCGCACTCCCCCGATGAGCCGAGCCTGGTCCTGGACCGGACCACCGCGTGCGTCTCCGTCGAACGCAGCATCCTCGGCACCATCGAGGTGATCGGCGACGAGGTGAACCACGACCCGCTGTCCATCCATGTCAGGGACAGCATCCTGGACGCCACCGGCCACGACCGGGCGGCGCTGTCCGCCCCGGACTGCCGCCACGCCCACGCCGTGCTGCACGTGCACCGCACCACCGTCATCGGAGAGGTCCACACCCACGCAGTGGAGATCGCCGAGAACAGCATCTTCACCGGGCGGCTGCAGGTGGCCCGGCGCGGCATCGGCTGTGTGCGGTTCTCGTACGTGCCTCCCGGCTCGCGCACTCCGCGCCGCCACCGCTGCCAGCCGGACCTGGTGGGCAAGGAGAACGCGCAGCTGGTCCGGCCGCTGTTCACCGGCGAGCGGTACGGCACGCCCGCGTACGGGCAACTCGCCGCGGGCTGCGCCGAAGAGATCTGGCGGGGTGCCGAGGACGGCGCCGAGATGGGTGCCTTCCACGACCTCTACCAGCCGCAGCGCGAGGACAGCCTGCGGGCCCGGCTCGCCGAGTACACCCCGGCCGGTACCGACGCCGGGATCATCGCCGTCACCTGATCCCCGTCACCCGACATCCCCGTCACCCGACACGACTCTTTCACCGACTGCCGAACTTCCGAGGGGGACCCCTTCCCATGCACGCAGACATCTCCCGCATCACCTTCCGGCCGGACCGGCACTACTCGGCGGTGATCGCACAGCAGGGCCGTGTCCAGCTCGACGCCGACGCCAACGAGCAGACCGCGATCCAGCTGACGCAGGCCCGTACCACCGCCGCCGATCTGATCGGGCAGCACGGCGGGCCGCGCGGCGCGACCGGCTTCGAACTGCACTTCCTGGGCGGCAGCCGGGATCTCGACGATCTGTCCATCGGCGGCGGCCGTTACTACGTGGACGGTATCCTGCTGGACGCGACGCGCCCGCAGCCCGGCGTCCCGGTCGTCGACGACGGGCACAGCGCCGAGGAGGGCGACAAGGACGCCCCGGCGGACGCGCAGCCGTCGGCCACCTGGACGTACTGGGACCAGCCGGACGGCCACCGGGACCCGGAGCGCCCCGGCGACCGGCTGCCTTCTCAATTCCCGTATCTGGCCTATCTGAAGGTGTGGGAGCGCTCGGTCACCGCGGCCGAGGATCCGCTGCTGCGCGAAGTGGCGCTGGGTTCGGCCATGCCCGACACCGCGGCCCGGCTGAAGGTCGTCTGGCAGGTGCTGCCGCTGCCCGGCTCGCAGCTGGAGCTGGACGACGGCTCGACGAAGGACCAGGTCCGCGCGGCGTTCGCGAAGTGGGCGGCGGCGCAGGCGCCGAGCGCGCGGATGGCCGCGCGCAGCGAGCGCCCCGAGCACGCGGACGAGGACCCGTGCCTGGTGAAGCCGGACGCCCGCTACCGGGGCCAGGAGAACCAGATGTACCGGGTGGAGATCCACGAGGGCGGCGCGGCCAAGGACGCGACCTTCAAGTGGTCGCGGGAGAACGGCTCTGTGACCTTCCCGGTCGACGAACTCGACGGCACATGGGCGGAGTTGGCGTCTCTGGGCAGCGACGACAAGCTCGATCTGAACGTCGGTGACTGGGTCGAGTTCGTGGACAGCGCCTACATCAGCCGCGGCGAGCCGCTGCCGCTGCTGCGCGTCGAGGAGGTCGATCTGCCGGGCCGCCGGGTGCGGCTGTCGGGCGAGCCGGACCCGTCGGTCGGGCGGCGTCCCGAGCTGCATCCGTTCCTGCGGCGCTGGGACCACCGGTCGGGTTCGCGGAGCGGTTCGAGCCGTACGAAGCAGGGCACAGCGAGGCTGCGGGACGGTGCGCTGCGGATCGAGGAAGGCGGCTGGCTGCCGCTGGAGGACGGTGTGTTCGTGTACTTCGAGCCGGGCAGGACGTACCGCCCTGGCGACTTCTGGACGGTGGTGGCGCGTACGGCGACAGGCAATGTCGAGTGGCCGACGGAGGCGGCGCGCCGGCCGCTGCTGCAGGCCCCGGCCGGAAATCAGGTCCACTACGCGCCGCTGGCCTGGGTGCTGGGCGAGGGCTCGGTGGCGGATCTGCGGCTGGAGTTCGGGCCGCTGGCGACCGCCATCCCGGCCGCCGACGCACAGGCGCTGGAGGCGGAGGCCACGTTCGAGGCGGAGGCCGCGGCCGCCGAGAGCGCGGCGCCGGACGGTTCCGGCTCGCGTCCGGCGGGGCAGGACGTCGAAGGACAGCCCGAGAACTGACGTACCACCTGGAAAGGAGCACCACGATGGCAACGCCTCTGTCAGCCTCCAAACTGCTCAAGGTCCTGCGTGACGAAGGACTTCAGGTCGTCGAGCACCGGAGCTGGCGCACGCACAACCGCAATCACAAGGGCCCCTGGGGGCCCATGCACGGGGTGATGATCCATCACACCGTGACCTCGGGCACCCAGAACTCCGTGGACATCTGCTACAACGGCTACTCCAGCCTGCCGGGCCCGCTCTGCCACGGGGTGATAGCCAAGGACGGCACGGTGCACATGGTCGGCAACGGCCGGGCCAACCACGCCGGACTCGGCGACGACGACGTCCTGCGCGCGGTGATCAACGAGACGGCGCTGCCCGCCGACAACGAAGCCAACACCGACGGCAACCGGTACTTCTACGGCTTCGAGTGCGTCAACCTCGGCAACGGCAAGGACCCGTGGCCGGCGGCTCAGCTGGAGGCGATCGAGAAGGCCTCGGCGGCGATCTGCCGGGCGCACGGCTGGACGTTCCGCTCGGTGATCGGCCACAAGGAGTGGCAGCCCGGGAAGATCGACCCGCGCGGGTTCACGATGGACTCGATGCGCGCCCGGATCAAGGCGCGGCTCGGCGGCAGGCCGGACGGCCCGGCCAAGCCGCCCGCGCCCAAGCCCCCGGCGACGTACGAGCCGTTCCCCGGTGCCGCGTTCTTCGCGCCGGGCCGGCGCAGTCCGATCATCACGGCGATGGGCAAGCGGCTGGTGGCAGAGGGCTGCGGCCGGTACGAAGTGGGGCCGAGCCCCGACTGGTCGGAGGCCGACCGCAAGTCGTACGCCGCATGGCAACGCAAGCTGGGCTTCACGGGCAGCGACGCCGACGGCATTCCGGGAAAGTCGAGCTGGGACAGACTCAGGGTGCCCAACGTCTGACGTGCTCGCTGCTCGCCCGGCCGGGCGGCCCTGTCCGTGGACGAGGGGCCGCCCGGCCGGTGCGTGACCTGTAGCGTTTCACTCACAGGGCACTGGAGGGCAGATGAGCAAGGGTGCGGCGCTGGTCATCGGGGCCGACGAGGTACGCGAGGCCCTCCCCATGGCCGCCGCGATCGCCGCGCTCCAGGATGCGCTGTGCGAGGGACTCGACCCGGAGACCGACCCGGCCCGCTCCGTGGTCCCGGTCAGCCACGGGCAGTTGCTGATGATGCCCTCGCACTCCCGCCGCTACGCGGGCGTCAAGATCGCCACCGTGGCGCCGGGCAACCCTGCGCTGGGAATCCCCCGCATTCAGGGCGCCTACCTGCTGCTGGACGCCGAGACGCTGAGCCCGCTGGCCGTGCTGGACGGTATCGCGCTGACCGCCATCCGTACCGCGGCGGTCTCGGCGGCCGCGGCCGACCTGCTCGCCGTGCCGGGGGCCGAGCGCCTGGTCGTCTTCGGCACCGGCCCTCAGGCACACAGCCATATCGAGGCGCTGCGCGCCGTTCGCCCCCTGCGGCACATTTCGGTCGTCGGCCGCGACCTCGACCGTCTCGCCACCTTCCTTCAGCAGTACGGGGACTGGGGGCAGGACTCGGCACCGTTGGTCGAGGCGGGTACGGCGGAGGCGGTGGCGCAGGCCGATCTGGTGGCCTGCTGCACCACGGCCCGTACTCCCCTCTTCGACGGATCGGCGCTGCCCGCGCATGCGACGGTCGTCGCCGTCGGCTCCCACGAGCCGCAGGCTCGCGAGGTCGACGACGAGACGGTGCGCCGCTCGACGGTGGTGGTCGAGGCGCGGGCGGCGGCGCTGCGCGAGGCCGGTGACATCATCCTCGCGGTCCAGTCGGGCGCGCTGGATCCCGAGTCCCTCGTTGGCCTGGCGGAACTGGCGCGCGGCACGGCAGAGGCCGACGTCTCCCGGCCCCGGCTGTTCAAGAGCGTCGGCATGGCCTGGGAGGACCTGGTCGTCGCCGGGGTCGCCTACGAGGCCCGCCAAGGCGTGTCTTAGCAGTCCCGGGTGCCCGGGGAGTTCACTCGCTGCGTGGCGCCGTGCAGTCCTTCGGGGTCGGCTTGCCGGTCGGCCAGGCGAGGCCGACGAAGCGGATGCGTCCGGGGATGTCCGGGGCCAGCTCCACGACCGAGACGGCCTTGTTGTAGGGGTTGCCGTAGTTGTCCAGGCAGATCCAGCCGCTCGCGCCCTCGACCTTGCCCATGCCGTGCAGCCGCAGCCAGGAGTCGCTGATGCGGCCGAGCGCGGGGATGACGGGGTCGCCGTCGTCGCGCATCCGGATGGCGGTGATCGCGGTGAGGCCGGCGTCGTAGAAGGTGATGGTGCGCGAGTCGGTCAGCTCCACCGGGCCGATGTCACCGACCTCCGGGTCGGCGGAGAGCCTCTCGAGCGTACGGAAGGCCGCCGCGGAGCCGCCCGTGACGGTCGGCCCGGCGTCCTTCCAGGCGTCGGGGTGGGCGACGGCCGCGTACTGCAGGGTCACGCCCTTGCCGAAGGCGCCCCATTCGAGCCGCTTGTCGGAGGAGAGGGTGGAGGCTCCGGATCCGGTGATGACGGTGTACTTCTTCTCGGTGCAGCCGCGGTTGCCGAGCTCGTTGATGAACTGCCGCAGTTGCACGGGCCGGCCGGCGAAGTAGATGACCTCGGCGGACGAGGTGCAGATGGTGTCGACCATCTGGTCGAAGGCGTTGGCCGTGGTGCCTTCGTCATGGAATTCGTCGGGCGCACGGTACTGCTCGGGGGCGCGCGGTGAGCCCTTGGTCCGGTTGGCGAAGGCGCGCTTGAGGGCGTCCACGTAGTTGTCGCCTGTGCGAATGTCCTCGACGACCAGGGTGTTCTCGGGCTTGATGTCCTTGTTGAAGTGGGACAGCGCGGCGGCCTGGTCGCTGGTGGTGGGGACGACACGGGCGAGGCCCGGGTAGGCGTCGGGGTTGTGTTTGCTGTTGCCGGAGTCGTCGGCGGTGATGGGGCCGCCGACGACGGGGATGCGCCGCTCGTTCGTCAGATAGGCGATGGCCTGCTGAGTGCTGGCCGTGCTCACGTCGAATCCGATCACCGCGCGCAGATTCGCGCTGCCGCTCTCGGAGAGGGAGCCGAGCTGTTCGGCGACGGGACGCCAATGGGTGTGGTTGCGGCCGGGGTTGGCGAGCAGCAACCGGATCGCGGGCTTCTTGCTGTTGGATTCGTGGTTGGCCCGGTACTGCGCGAGGTAGGCGCCCTGTACCTCGTGCAGTGTCTTCTGCTGTTCGAAGGCCTGGGTGGGCGCCATCGGCAGCATGACGGCGATGGAAACGTACTCGCCCTTGATCTGATCGTTCTCGGCCTTGATCCGGGCGCTGACCTCTTCGAGGTTGGGGGCGAAGGCGTAACTGCCGTCGGTCACCCCGGTGCACTCCTGCTCGCCGTCGGGTCCGCGCCGCTCGACGCCCTTTCCGCAGGACGGGTCGGGGCCGAAGATCGCGTAGCCGGTCCACGCGGCGGCGATGAGCACCACCACGGCGACGAGGAGGACACCCGCCTTGGTGAGCGGGCCGCCGGGGAGTCGCCTGATGAAGGACGTCATGACGGGGACCCTTCCGAGATCGGGAGGTCGGGAGCCTGGACGCCGGCCCTGAGGCGGGCGGGCCACGCGGCGGAAGCTGCGCGGTAGGCGGCGTGGGCGGTCTTGTTGCCGTAGAGCGTCTCCAGCGCGATGCGCACGCTGGTCAGATCGTCCTCGCGCGGTGCGAGGGTGAGCGGGTCGGACAACCGCCACACGATGGGGACGAGGCTGTTCACCGCGTCGTGGTGCGGTCCTGGTCCTTCGCTGCCGCAGGCCGTGCACGAGAACGCATCGGCGGCGTCCGGCGACCGGTAGTCCTCGCGCGGATGGGGTGCGGAGCAGATGTCGTTGAGCGCGGCCAGCCACTGCGGTGCGGGCGTGGCGGTGAACCGGTGGTGGAGCCCGCACACGACTTCGTCCACCCGCCCGAGGGCGAGGGTGTGATGGAGATACGTGGTGCCGCTCGGGTCGCACAGTGAGCGCAGGCGCAGGTGGGTGTCCCGCCATCTGTCGTGCGATGTGGTGGCCGCCAGCCGGTGGCGCAAGAGCAGGTCGAGCGCCCGGTCGCCGTCCAGGCAGGCGCGGGTGCGGTACTCGTCGGCCTCGCGGACGCGGGCGGCGACGAGGTCTTCGGAGTGGTCCTCGGGGTGGGCGAAGGTCCACAGGCCGCGCCTGGTTTCCTCGTCGACCGCGGCGGACAGCAGCACGAGACGGTCGCGCATCGCGGGCTGCGGCAGCAGTTTCGTGAGGAGGTCGGGGGCTGCCGCGTCCAGTAACTCCCGGGTGCCTATGGCGCCTGCTTCCTGGACGCGGCGTATCGCGGCGTCGGCGAGCGTACGGGCGCTGGCCGGGCGGCCTCCGCTGTAACGGGCGACGAGCCGGGGCAGATGCTCGGGGTAGTCGACTGTGCCGAGCATCTCGCCGATGTGTCCGTGCTCGATGGCGGGGAGACCGAGCACGAGCGGGCGGCTCGCGGGGGTGGCGCCCCCGGCGACCGCCCTCAGCGGCGGGTACTCCTCGCCCTTGCCGAGCCGGGTGGCGATCACGACGGGCCGGGTGGGGTCCTTCGTGCTCGGGGCGTAGCCGGATTCGAGCAGCCCGGTGAAGGTCTGGCCGACCTCGGTGTGCGCATTGTCGAGGAGCATCAGCGGCCGCGGCTTCCTGTTGAGCCGCCTCAGCCGGCCGTAGTTGCCGTCGATGTCGTCGAGGAGGGCCGCGACGAGATGCTCCTCGGCGGTGCGCCGCCGGTCGTCGAGCCGCCGGAAGCCTCGTACGAATTGGAACAGCCGCTGCAGCGAGTCTCCTTGATATCCCTGGGAGCGGTGCAGCCGCTCGCCCCACCAGGCCAGCGCGCCGCGGTCCGGCTCGCCCTTCAGGAGTTGGATGCGGGCGGTGTCCAGGACGATGCCGGCGATGCCCGCGAGGCCCGGCACGACCTCCAGCACCTGCGGCAGGTTCTGGGAGACGACGTCGAACCACTGGCCGAGGCTCTCACGGCGGCGCTTCACATCCGGGTCCTCGGCGGTGATGAAGTCCCCCAGTTCAGCTTCGGCGCGCCGCAGGTCGGCGGGTCGCACATCGGCTTCGTCGCTGTTCAGCGGCCGCCAGGCGGTCACCACCAGCAGGCCGAGCGATAGCCTCGGAAAGGCCATGGGTTTGCCGAAATGGCCTACGTCCAAGCCGAGTTTGTATGCGAGGAGATACAGCAGATGCGTGATGTGCGAAGCGTTCGGCACATCGTCGTCGCTGAGTTCGGCGACGCCCGGCTCGCCGAATCCGGGCGCTGCGAGGTCCACGCGCGCAAGTGGGACGCGTTCGTTGTACGCGTCCTGTACCGCGTTCAGCAGCGCGGTCTTGCCGCTGCCGCGTCCGCCGACGAGATGGACGAGGGGCGCGCCCCTCGGATAGGCGAACGGGATCTGGTACCCGTCGCTCTGATGCAGACCGACCAGCCGGGGCACAAAGCCTTCGTGCAGCGTCCCCTGGCCGTAAAGTCTCCCGCCCACGGCGCTCCCCTCGTCTCCTGGTCCCCTGCAGGTCACTGAGAACAACTGCCCGTGCACAGAGGGAATTTACCCGACCTGGGGCCGCCGGGGCGGGTGTTGAGGATGCCCCGGTCCAATGACTGCGGACAGGCGATCAGCCGCAGGCGGGCTCCTCCACCCCGGTGGACCGTATGCCGTCGAGATTGTCCTCCACCCACGCCCGCAGCTGCCCCAGCGGCTGCGCGACACCGCTCCCCAACCTCGTCAGTTCGTACTCGACATGCAGCGGTACGGCCGGGTAGACCGTGCGGTCGACGAAGCCATGGGCCTCCAGCCGGCGCAACGTATTGGTCAGCACCTTGGGGCTCACCCCCTTGAGCCGCCGCTGCAGCGCGCCGAAGCGCTGCGGGCCTTCCTCCAGCGCCCCGATCGCGAGTGCCGACCACTTGCCGGCCAGCACGTCGAGTACGTCGCGGCAGGGACACTGCGCTTCGTACACATCGTGCTCCCCGTGCTCGCCGGTGGTACACGCAACGGCCATGAAAAGTCGCCTCCCGACGGCTGGACCTCACTACTTTCCAATGGATAGTAGTGTCCCTTGCGGGTTACCACTACCCCACAGGTAGCTTCTCGGGTGTCGATGATCAACCGGCCGGGCGGCGCGTCCACGCCCCCGGCATACACCCCAGGAGACCCGACATGAGCAGCCGTCCGACCATGCGCGCGATCACCCAGGACGCCCCTGGCGGCCCCGAAGTGCTGCGTCTCGCCAAGGTGCCACGGCCCGAGCCGCTGCCCACCGAGGTACTGGTGCGGGTGCATTCCGCCGGTGTGAACCCGGTGGACTGGAAGACGCGCGAGGGCGGCGGCATGGCCGGCGTTCTGGGAGAGCCGCCGTTCATCCTCGGCTGGGACGTCTCCGGCGTCGTGGAGGAGGTCGGCTTCGGCGTCCACACGCTCGAGGTCGGCGACGAGGTCTACGGCATGCCGTGGTTCCCGCGTCAGGCCGGTGCGTACGCCGAGTATGTGACCGCACCCTCGCGCCAGTTCGCCCGCAAGCCCACCGCGCTCGACCACGACCGGGCCGCCGCGATGCCGCTCGCCGCGCTCACCGCCTGGCAGTCGCTCGTCGACGCCGCGCGCGTCGAGGCCGGACAGCGAGTGCTGATCCACGCGGCGGCGGGCGGAGTGGGGCACTTCGCCGTGCAGTTCGCCAAGCACCTCGGCGCGCATGTCATCGGCACGGCGCGCGCGACGAAGCACGACTGGCTGCGCTCACTCGGTGCCGACGAACTGATCGACTACACCGCCGTCCGTTTCGAGGACGCGGTGCGCGACGTCGACGTCGTGATCGATCTGGTCGGTGACGGGCAGGACGGTACGAGCACCCGGTCGCTCAAGACGCTGCGCCCCGGCGGCACGATCATCGCCGTGCCGTCCGGCGTCTCCCCCGAGCTCCTGGAGACGGCCCGCTCCCAGGGGCTGCGGGCGAGCGCCTACCTGGTGGAGCCGGACGGTGCGTCGCTCGCCCGCATCGCCGGCCTGGTCGGCAGCGGCGCGGTGAGCGTCGAGGTGGAGGCCGTACTGCCGCTGGACGAGGCCGCGGATGCGCACCGCCGGGGCCAGGAAGGCCGCACCCGCGGCAAGCTCGTACTGCGGGTGACCGACTGAGACCAAACGGGACGTACCAGCCGACCGGCGACGGGCCACGGCGCGGCGCGGCCGATGAGCACGCGACCGCCGCCGGGCCCGGAGCGGCCCACGGGCCTCGCCCCGGCAGCCGTACGGACGCGACAGCGTCGGGACGGCTGCACAGGAACGAGGCCCGTGCGTGGCTCTTCCGGCCCGACTACCGTCCGGACTTCTTGATCCGGTCGCCGGCCTTCTCCGCGGTCTCCTGGGCCTTGCCCATCATCTGCTCGCTGCGGCCTTCGGCCTGCATGCGCTTGTCATCCATGGCGTTGCCCGCGGTCTCCTTGAGCTTGCCCTTCATCTGCTTGGCCTTGGCCTTGCTCTTGCCCATGACGGTTCCTTTCACCGTGGAGGTTTCACTGCCTCATCCACATTGCGCCCGTCACTCAATGTTCGCAATCGGGCACTTTACGTGACCCTCGCCCGGGAGCGCCGACCCCGCACACAGCGGCGTTCCGACGGCTCCATGCCGCCCCACACACCGGTCCCCTGTCCGGTCCTCAGCGCCCAGTCGAGGCACCGGTCCTGCACCGGGCAGCGGTGGCACACCTGCTTGGCCCGGTCGACCTGATCGGCTCCCGAGCCGGTGGTGCTGACGGGGAAGAACAGATCCGGGTCCTCGTCCGCGCAAGCGGCTTCCCGCAGCCATTCCATGGGTTCGTGGCCTGGGCTGTCCGGAGCTTGGTCCGTGGGGGCCCAGGCCGTGCGATCAGTCCTCGCCGCGGACGACATTGCTCTCCAGTTCCGGGGCGTCGCTCACTTCGCCGCCGCCGTCGTGTAGTTCCGCCAGTTCCGCGCGGGCCGGGATGTACGTGCGCAGCCGGCCCTGCTTCGTCTCGCCCTCCACCACCAGGCACACGCCGGCGCTGCGGCCGGGTTTCATGGGAATGCCTCCTCGGTCCGGTATACGGGAATGTCTCCGGCTTCGGGTACCCGTACGACAGTCGCCAAACCGCCGCAGGAATACAGGAATAGGAGCCGGGCGGCGAAGCGTCCACACGTTATGCAATTGGCGGCCTCCGGTGTCCGCCGGATCCGTTCCAACGCGCTCCCCATCTGTCTGCCCGGAGGCCGCACGCCTGCCGCGGACCACAACCGACCAGCCCCCGGGGGCACTTGCCGACGGGCGGGAGCACAGAACCAGGGGCATCGTCGCCGTCCTCGCCTTCGGCCGGCATCATCGTCGCGGCCCCAGGAATCGGTGGGGCTCCTCAGGTCGGTCGTCCGACCAGTCTTGCGCTGTCCTCCGGCTGCCGTCGTGCCCAGCCGAGTATGACGACCGACGCCACGGCGGCGAGGGCGCACCAGGTGGAGACGAATTCCATCCGCCACAGCACCGCGCAGAGAACCGCCCCCGTCCCGGCGAGGGCTCCGAGCAGCCGCAGCACCGGATCGCCGCCGAGCAGCAGGGCGCCGACGGTGGCCAGCAGATAGCCCACGATGATCAGCGGGGATTGCGGCAGGTCCAGGACATACCCGAGGGTGTGACCGCGGATGTCCGCCGTCACGGTCCGGGTGGCGAGGCAGTACGCGAGGACGGCGGCGGTGGCGAGCCCGGCGGCGGCCGGAACGGCCAGTCGGCGCCGGACGCGCGGCGGCGCGGCGAGCAGCACGGCGAACGGCACCCATACCGGCAGCAGGGGCAGAGCGATCAAGGCCCATGCCAGGGTGGCGGGACCCGCCCCGCCGCCCGACCGCCACACGACGGACTCGATGACGGAAAATGAGGGTCGGTCAAGCTATATCCCAACAGGGCGTACGGATCCCTGAACGGAACGGGTCCGCCGCCAGGACCGGGAGGAAACGCAGCCATGCGGAACGTGAATGTCGTCCGTGCCTGCCTGGAGAGTTACATCGCCCAGGACCGCGAGACCGCGGACCGGCTGATCGCGGAGGACTTCGTGTTCACCAGTCCTCAGGACGACCACATCGACAGAGCCGCGTTCTTCGAACGCTGCTTCCCCACGGCGGACCGCTTCCGGTCCCAGCAGATCATCGAGGCCGTCCCTGCCTCGGGCGACGGCGTCTTCATCGCGTACGAGTACGAACTGAAGACCGGCGAGCGCTATCGCAACGTCGAGCTGAGCACCGTCAGGGACGGCCGGATCACCGAGACCCAGGTCTTCTTCGGGGGCCGTGTCCCCGGGGCGTGAGGGCCGCGCCCGGGACGTCTTGACCCGGGTGGTCTCCGGCCACGCCGCCCGTGCCCGCCACCCTCGACGCGTAGTCAGCCGCCCCTGGGAGGCTCGTGCAGGCCGAAGGGTGAGCCCTGGTCGTCGTGACAGAGCTTGAAGCGGCCGAAGCGGGCGATCGTCTCGTCGTCGTCACCCATGTCGAAGTCGTCGACCGTGCCGCCGAGTTCACGGACCCGGTCGAGCGCGGCCGTCATGTCGTCGACCTTGAAGAAGACGTACGGGCTCGCGCCCGAGTCGCCGCCGTGCACTCCGCCGGGGACGTTCGGCGTCTGGATCGCATAGCCGCCGCCCTCGGTCGGGCCCGGCTCGAAGGTCCAGCCGAACAGACCGCCGTAGAAGGTGCGGGCCGCTTCGAAGTCGTCCACGCCCAGTTCGAAGAAGGAGATCTCACCGGCCATCGCGGTTTCCGCCTTCCGTACGGAGAGTGTCCGTCCCAGGGCTGACGATCCCACCGTACGGCCGCCCCCGCACCGCTGCACCCAGCCAGGTCACACCTGCCCGGACGGGGGCGCGGTGCCGGGCCGGACCGCCGAGAGACAGGCGAGGATCGCGTCGCGGTTGCGCGCCAGGCAGTCGATCCGCTGCTGGATCCGGTCCGCTTCGCCCTGCAGCAGCGCCGCCGTGTCCGGCGTCAGGCATTCCGGGTGGACGTGGATCTCGTCCGGCTCGGTCAGAAAGGGCAGGATCCTCCGGATGATCTCCGTGGTCAGCCCGGAGTCGAGCAGCCCGCGAATCTGCTGGACCCGGTAGAGGGCGGACGCGTCATACCGGCGGTAGCCGTTCTCGGCCCGCTCCGGGTGCAGCAGATCCTGCTCCTCGTAGTAGCGCAGCATCCTGGTGGGGATGCCGGTGCGCCGGGACAGTTCGCCGATCTTCATGGCTCTCCTTGCCTTCACATTGATGTGAAGGTTTCACCATGGTCGCATGTCGACCGCACCGGTTCCCGACCCGCCGCGCCGCCGCTCCCGCGCGGTAGGGGAACCGGTCTCCGGCTGGATAGGCCATCACGCCGTAAGGATCAAGTGCCGCTCGGAGAGTGCAAGGTCACAGCCCTTTCCTCTGCTGCACCTTTGTGGGCTTGACCTAGCATCTGAGCATGACGGTCCTCCCCGATGACGGGTTTTCCCTGGCCGCCGAATTCCCGGATGCGACCCACGATCAGTGGCAGCGGCTGGTGGCCGGCGTGCTGCGCAAGGCAGGCAAGGACGCCCCGGACACGGCGGCCGACGATCTGCTGTCCACGTCCATCGAGGACGGGCTCACCACCCGCCCTCTGTACACCGCGGACACGGCACACAACGGCGCGGACAGCGCCGGGTATCCGGGCTTCGCGCCCTTCACCAGGGGCGGCAGGCCCGAAGGCGGCGCTGTCTCCGGCTGGGACGTACGCCAGCGCCACGACCGGCCGGATCCGGTGCGTACGAACGAAGCCGTGCTCGCGGACCTGGAGAACGGGGTCACCTCGCTCTGGCTGTCCGTCGGCCCGGCCGGGGTTCCCGTCTCCGGACTCGCCAAGGCACTGGAGGGCGTCTATCTCGACCTCGCGTCCGTCGCCCTCGACGCGGGGGCCGAATTCGGCGCCGCCGCCCGGGAGTTGCTGCGACTCTACGAGGAGAGGGGCGTGCCCAGGCAGTCGGCACGCGGAAACCTCGGCGCAGATCCGCTGGGCTACGAGGCCCGGACCGGCGAGGTCCTCGACCCCTCAGACGCGGTCGCGACGGCGGCGCTGTGCGCACGCGAGTGGCCGGCGCTGCGGGCGCTGACCGTCGACGCGCTGCCCTACCACGAGGCCGGCGGATCGGCTGCACAGGAGCTGGGCTGCTCGCTGGCGACCGGGGTCGCCTATCTGCGGGCGCTCGGCGAAGGCGGGCTGAGCATCGAAGAGGCCTGCGGCCAGCTGGAGTTCCGGTACGCGGCCACCGCCGACCAGTTCCTGACGATCGCGAAACTGCGCGCCGCCCGACGGGTGTGGGCCCGCGTCGCCGAGGCCTGTGGTGCGGATCCGGCCGCCGGAGCACAGCGCCAGCACGCGGTGACCTCCCCGGTGATGATGACGCGGCGCGACCCCTGGGTGAACATGCTGCGCACCACGGTCGCCTCGCTCGCCGCGGGCGTCGGCGGCGCCGACGCCGTGACCGTGCTGCCCTTCGACCACGCCCTCGGGCTGCCGGACGGCTTCGCCCGCCGCATCGCCCGTAACACCTCGACGATCCTGGTCGAAGAGTCACATGTGGGCCGGGTCATCGACCCGGCGGGCGGCTCCTGGTACGTGGAGCAGCTCACCGACGAGCTGGCGCACGCGGCCTGGGCCTGGTTCCAGGAGATCGAGCGCGCCGGGGGCCAGGGGGCCGCGCTGCGCGGCGGTCTGATCTCCGAGCGGCTCGGCGCCACCTGGGACAGCCGCAGGAAGAACCTGGCCAAGCGGCGCGAACCGGTCACCGGCGTCAGCGAGTTCCCGCTGCTCGCCCAGGCTCCGGTCGAGCGCGACCCCGCGCCCGCCCCGCCCCGTGGCGGACTGCCGAAGGTGCGCCGCGACGAGGACTTCGAAGCTCTGCGGGCCCGCTCGGAGGCGCATCTGGTCGCAACCGGCGCGCGGCCGCGCGTCTTCCTCGCGGCCCTCGGCCCGGCGGCCGCGCACACCGCACGCGCCTCCTTCGCCGCCAACCTCTTCCAGGCGGGCGGCATCGAGGCGGTACACGACCCGGTCACCGTCGACGCGGCCTCGGTCGCCGAGGCATTCACCGGCAGCGGGGCGACCGTGGCGTGCATCTGCTCCAGCGACGCCCTCTACGCCGAGCAGGCCGCGCCGGTGGCCCAGGCGCTCAAGGCGGCCGGCGCGCTGCGGGTGTTCCTCGCGGGCCGTCCCGGCGAGCAGCGCGAGACGTATGTACGGGCCGGAGTCGACGAGTTCGTCGTCGCGGGCGGCGACGCGGTCGCCGTCCTCACCTCCGCCCTCGACCGGATCGGAGTGGCGTGATGCGGATCCCGGACTTCTCAGGAATCGAGCTCGGGCCCGGCGACACGTCGGAGGTCCTCGAGGACCAGTGGCGTACCGCCGTCAAGGAGAGCACCGGCAAGGACGACAGCGACCTCGTATGGGAGACGCCCGAGGGCATTCCCGTCAAGCCGCTGTACACAGGGCAGGATCTGGCAGGCCTCGACTTCCTCGGCACATATCCGGGCATCGCGCCGTATCTGCGCGGCCCGTACCCGACGATGTACGTCAACCAGCCCTGGACGATCAGGCAGTACGCCGGGTTCTCCACTGCCGAGGAGTCCAACGCCTTCTACCGGCGCAACCTCGCCGCCGGGCAGAAGGGTCTGTCGGTCGCCTTCGATCTGCCGACCCACCGTGGCTACGACAGCGACCATCCTCGGGTGACGGGCGATGTCGGCATGGCCGGTGTGGCCATCGACTCGATCTACGACATGCGGCAGCTCTTCGACGGCATTCCGCTGGACAAGATGAGTGTGTCGATGACGATGAACGGCGCCGTGCTGCCGGTGCTGGCGCTGTACATCGTGGCCGCCGAGGAGCAGGGCGTACCGCCCGAGAAGCTGGCCGGGACCATCCAGAACGACATCCTCAAGGAGTTCATGGTCCGCAACACCTATATCTATCCGCCCGGTCCCTCGATGCGGATCATCTCGGACATCTTCTCCTACACCTCGCAGAAGATGCCCCGCTACAACTCCATCTCCATCTCCGGCTATCACATCCAGGAGGCCGGAGCGACGGCCGATCTGGAGCTGGCGTACACGCTCGCCGACGGCATGGAGTATCTGCGGGCGGGCATCGGCGCGGGGATGGACGTGGACGCCTTCGCGCCGCGGCTTTCGTTCTTCTGGGCGATCGGCATGAACTTCTTCATGGAGATCGCCAAGCTCCGGGCCGCACGGCTGCTGTGGGCGAAGCTGGTGAAGAAGTTCGACCCGCAGAACCCCAAGTCGCTCTCGCTGCGCACCCACTGCCAGACCTCGGGCTGGTCGCTGACCGCACAGGACGTCTTCAACAACGTCACCCGCACCTGCGTGGAGGCGATGGCCGCCACCCAGGGGCACACCCAGTCGCTGCACACCAACGCCCTGGACGAGGCGCTGGCCCTGCCCACCGACTTCTCGGCGCGCATCGCCCGCAACACCCAGCTGCTGCTCCAGCAGGAGTCCGGGACCTGCCGGGTCATCGACCCCTGGGGCGGCAGCGCGTACGTCGAGAAGCTCACGCACGACCTCGCGCGGCGCGCGTGGCAGCACATCGAGGAGGTCGAGGCGGCCGGGGGCATGGCGCAGGCCATCGACGCCGGTATCCCGAAGCTGCGCGTCGAGGAGGCCGCGGCGCGTACGCAGGCCCGCATCGACTCCGGCCGTCAGCCCGTCATCGGCGTGAACAAGTACCGCGTCGAGACCGACGAGCAGATCGATGTGCACAAGGTCGACAACTCCTCGGTGCGCACCCAGCAGATCGAGAAGCTGCGGCGGCTGCGGGCGGAGCGCGACGAGAACGCCTGCCAGGATTCGCTGCGCGCACTGACCGCCGCCGCTCAGGCGGGCCCGGGCGGCGCCGGTCTGGAGGGCAATCTGCTGGCGCTCGCGGTGAACGCGGCGCGCGCGATGGCGACCGTCGGTGAGATTTCCGACGCCCTGGAGAAGGTGTACGGGCGGCACTCGGGGCAGATCCGTACGATCTCCGGTGTGTACCGGAACGAGGCAGGGACGTCACCCGCGGTGGAGCAGACCCGCACCTTGGTCGAGGAGTTCGAGCAGGCCGAGGGCCGCCGACCGCGCATCCTGGTCGCCAAGATGGGCCAGGACGGCCATGACCGCGGCCAGAAGGTGATCGCCACAGCCTTCGCCGACCTGGGCTTCGACGTGGATGTCGGCCCGCTGTTCCAGACGCCGGAAGAGGTGGCCCGCCAGGCGGTCGAGGCGGACGTCCACATCGTCGGCGTCTCCTCGCTGGCCGCCGGGCATCTCACTCTCGTACCGGCGCTCAAGGAGCAACTGGCCGCCGAGGGACGGGAAGACATCATGATCGTGGTGGGCGGGGTGATTCCGCCCCAGGACGTCCAGACGCTTCACGAGGCCGGAGCCGCCGCGGTCTTCCCGCCCGGCACGGTGATCCCGGATGCCGCGCGGGACCTGGTGAAGACGCTGGGCGCCTCGCTCGGCCACGAGTTGTAGGACTGTGCCCCGGATGCGTCCCACGCTCGACATCGACAGCTATGTCAAGGGCGTGCGTGAGGGGTCGCGGGCGTACATCGCTCGCGCCATCACGCTCGTCGAGTCCACCCGCGCCGATCACCGGGTGCTGGCCCAGCGGCTGCTGACCGAGCTGCTGCCGTACTCCGGTACGGCACGGCGGGTGGGTATCAGTGGTGTGCCGGGCGTCGGCAAGTCCACCTTCATCGACGCTCTCGGCACCATGCTCACCGGCCTCGGCCACCGGGTCGCGGTCCTTGCCGTCGATCCGTCCTCCACCCGTACGGGCGGCTCCATCCTGGGTGACAAGACCCGGATGGAACGGCTCGCGGTGGATCCGGCTGCCTTTGTGCGGCCTTCGCCCACCTCGGGCACGCTGGGTGGAGTGGCCAAGGCGACCCGCGAGACCATCATCGTGATGGAGGCCGCGGGCTATGACGTGGTGCTCGTGGAGACCGTCGGCGTCGGCCAGTCGGAGACGGCCGTGGCCAACATGGTGGACTCCTTTCTGCTGCTCAGCCTGGCCCGAACCGGCGACCAGCTCCAGGGCATCAAGAAGGGTGTGCTGGAGCTGGCCGACGTCATCGCGGTGAACAAGGCGGACGGGCCGCACGAGCGCGACGCCCGCTCGGCGGCCCGTGAACTGGCCGGTGCGCTACGGCTGATGCACCCCGCCGACGCGGCGTGGACTCCCCCGGTCCTGTCCTGCAGTGCCCGCGAGGGCACCGGCCTCGACACGCTCTGGGAGCGTCTCGAGCAGCACCGGGCGCTCCTCGACTCGACGGGCAGGCTCGACGCCAAGCGCCGTGACCAGCAGATCGACTGGGCGTGGGCGATGGTCCACGACGAGCTGCGGGACCGGCTGCGCGGCCATCCCGAGGTACGGGCGCTCGCGCCCGGTCTCGAACAGCAGGTGCGGAACGGGGAGTTGACGGCGACGCTGGCCGCCGAGCGCATCCTGGAGGCGTTCCAGCGGCGGTAGCGGGGTCCGCGCGAGTCCCTCAACGGGGCTCCGCCCCAGATCCCTCCCCCTACGCCCTGGCGGGCGTGGGGGGACCCCCACCTCAATCGCCGGAGAGGCTGAATTACAGCCCGGCCCTGACCTCGCGGGCCGCGGCCACCAGATGCTCCAGCGACGTGCGCACCTCGGGCCAGCCGCGGGTCTTCAGACCGCAGTCGGGGTTGACCCACAGCCGCTCGGCGGGAATGGCGTCAAGTCCCTTGCGCAGCAGTGCGGTTGCCTCCTCAGTGCTGGGCACCCGCGGCGAGTGGATGTCGTAGACGCCGGGGCCCACCTCGCGGGGATACCCGGCGGTGGCGAGTTCGTCGGCGACCTGCATATGGGAGCGGGCGGCCTCCAGGCTGATGACATCCGCGTCGAGGTCGTCGATGGCCTGGAGGATGTCGCCGAACTCCGCGTAGCACATATGTGTATGGATCTGGGTATCGGGACGGACGCCGCCGGTGGTGAGGCGGAACGCCTGTGTCGCCCAGGCCAGATAGGCCTCGTGACCGGCCCTGCGCAGTGGCAGCGTCTCACGCAGCGCCGGTTCGTCCACCTGGATGACCGACGATCCGGCGGCCTCCAGGTCGTTCACCTCGTCGCGCAGCGCGAGGGCGACCTGCCGTGCGGTGTCGGCGAGCGGCTGGTCGTCGCGGACGAAGGACCAGGCGAGCATGGTGACGGGCCCGGTGAGCATGCCCTTGACGGGGCGGCCGGTGAGCGACTGGGCGTACCGGGTCCAGCGGACGGTCATCGGGTCGGGCCGGGAGATGTCGCCGGCCAGGATCGGCGGCCGGACATAGCGGGTGCCGTACGACTGGACCCAGCCGTGCCGGGTGGCGAGGTAGCCGCTGAGCTGCTCGGCGAAGTACTGCACCATGTCGTTGCGTTCGGGCTCGCCGTGCACCAGGACGTCGATGTCGGCCTTCTCCTGGAAGGAGATGACCTCACGGATCTCGGCCTCGATCCGCTTCTCGTACCCCTCCGTGTCGATGCGCCCGGACCTCAGCTCAGCACGCGCGGTGCGCAGCTCGGTGGTCTGCGGGAACGAACCGATCGTGGTCGTGGGAAGGAGGGGCAGGCCGAGGCGCGAGCGCTGAGCGGCGGCACGCTCGCTGTACGGGAGGCTGCGCCGGGCGTCGGCCTCGGTGACTTGTGCGCAGCGGGCCCGTACGGCGGGGTCGTGGGTGAGCGCGGAGGTGGCGCGAGAGCGCAGGTCGGCCCGGTTGGCGGCGAGTTGGGCGGCGATGCTGCCGGCGCCCTCGGTCAGTCCGCGGGCCAGGGTGACCACCTCGGCCGTCTTCTGACGGGCGAAGGCCAGCCAGCGCGCGACCTGCGTGTCCACGCCCCGTTCCGCGGCCGCGTCGAGGGGCACATGCAGCAGGGAGCAGGACGCCGCCACATCCACCCGGTCGGCGAACCCGAGCAGGGTGGCGAGTGTGGCCCTCGACTTTTCGAGGTCGTTGATCCATACGTTGCGGCCGTCGACGACTCCGGCGACGAGCCGCTTGCCGGGCAGGCCGCCGACGGCGGCGAGGTCGCCGAGGTTGGCGGCGGCAGGCCCGGTGAAGTCGAGGGCGAGTCCGTCGACCGGCGCCTTGGCCAGTACGGGGAGGGCGTCGCCCAGCCGGTCGAAGTAGGAGGCGACCAGGAGTTGGGGCCGGTCGGTGAGCCCGCCCAGCTCCCGGTAGGCGCGGGCCGCGGCGTTCAGCACGGCCCGCGGCTGGTCCTGGACCAGGGCCGGCTCGTCGAGCTGCACCCACTGCGCGCCCGCGGCCCGCAGATCTGAGAGCACCTCGGCGTACACCACAAGCAGCCGGTCCAGCAGGGTGAGCGGTTCGAAGTCGGCGAGGACGCCCGGTGCGGGCTTGGCGAGCAGCAGATAGGTGATGGGGCCGACGAGCACCGGGCGGGCGGTGTGCCCGAGGGCGAGGGCCTCCTTCAGCTCGGCGACCTGCTTGGCGGAGTCGGTGCTGAAGACGGTGTCGGGGCCGAGTTCGGGCACGAGGTAGTGGTAGTTGGTGTCGAACCACTTGGTCATTTCCAGGGGCGCGACGTCCTGGGTCCCGCGGGCCATGGCGAAGTAGCCGTCGAGCGCGCCTGCCTCCACGGCCGCACGGTGGCGCGCGGGAATGGCGCCGACCATGACGGTGGTGTCCAGGACGTGGTCGTAGTACGAGAAGTCTCCGGTGGGCACTTCATGGATGCCGGCGTCGGCGAGCTGCTGCCAGTTGGCGCGGCGCAGTTGAGCGGCGCTCTCCCGGAGGGCTTCGGCGCTGACGCGGCCCTTCCAGTAGCCCTCGATGGCCTTCTTCAGTTCCCGGTCGGGGCCCTGGCGCGGATAACCGTAGACGGTGGCCCTGGCTCCCGCTGCTGAGGATGTGCTGGTCACGGAACTCTCCTTCGCGAGTACTCGTCAGGCGACCCCGGAGCGGATCGTGGAACGCGAAGGAACGGCAACCGGAGCAGCCACCGGCACGCCTGTGCCCTGTGCTGCCCGTACCGCCGACCCGCCCACGAGGTCACCGAGATCTCCGCGCACGTCGGTCGCGCACGGGCAGTGGCAGGTCTTCGGACTTGCGGGCACGCCTTCCTCGTACGTGTCGTACGAAGGCACCTACTGGCCGTCGCTTCCCGGATCCGGTGCCGGATCCAGTGCGTATGACGGCGGTCGTTCCCACTCACCGCTGCGGGGCAGTTCCGGATTTCCACCGGATTCCCTCTTGCGACGCGCCTGCCTGGCGGGCAGGGCGAACCAACTGCGAGACCCAGCCTAGGCGCTGCCGCTCGCGGGGCACACCCCCGCCCCTGCGGGGGTGTGCCCTCAGCTTCCGGTCCGGTTCACTTCCCCGGCCGGGCGGCGTCCCCGACGCTCAGGCCGGATCCGGCCACCCGGGCCCTGATGCCGTCGCGCTCCACGGTGATGTCGCGCAGCCGCAGCTCGCTGAGCGAGTCGGGCAGCTCGAAGGAGAGGGAGAGCCGCTCCGAGAGCTCCGGCGGCCTGACCGCGAGCAGTCCCTTGACCAGGGCGGGGTCGATGCCCGCTTTCTCCAGCAGCTGTGGATGCGCGATCACCACATCGACGAGATTGACTTTCATCAGCCGCTCGACGAACTTCGGTGCTCCGGTGAGGCGGTGGAGTTCCTCCTCGCTCCGCAGCGCCCGGCGCACCTGCTCCTTGGGCACGCCGAGCCGGTCCACGATGGCGGGCACCGCCAGCATTGCCTTCGCGCGGGCCGCTTCGCGGCTGATCCGCTCGGCCGCCTCGCGGTGCAGCCGCAGTCCCGAATGATCCGGGTCCTTGCCGGGCCGGTAGGTGGCGACGCGGGGAATGTCGAGCTGCATGCCGTCGAGGGTGGTGGTGAGGGCCCGGCCGTTGTCGCGCCGGATGTGCGCACGGGCGCGTACGTGCAGTTCCTGTCCGGCGACGGCGAGTTCGCCGTTCACGCGTATCCCGTCGGCACCGGTGCCGGTGAACCGGAGCTGTGAGGCGCCCAGTTCGCGGTTGAGGTCGTCGAAGGAGAGCAGCACCTCGCCGTCGAGGTTGCCGATGACGGCGCCCTTGATCGAGGTCGGCGCGTCGCCGACGATGCGTACGTCCTTGGCGGTGGCCCGCACTTCGGCGAGCGAGACGCGGTCGGCGGAGACGTCCGGCACGGTGACGTCGACCTGGTCGATCCGCTCGTCGATGAGCTGGGTGAGGAAGGGGAAGCCGTGGATGTCCACGTCCGGCCTGGTGGCGAGTGAGAGCGACTGCTGGAGCTTGTCCGCCGCCTTGCTCTGCGCGTACGCCTCCGCGAGCCGGTCGGTGAGGAGCAGACAGACGGTGCACAGGAGTGCCGCGACGGTCAGCTTCACCACCGCGGGCAGGGCCGAAAGACGGCTCTGCCCGCGGTGGTTGGGCGGTGACCAGTCGTCCTCGTCGTCGAGGTCCGAGGTGAGCCCGAGCTCCAGCGGGTCGGGTGGGACGTAGTCGGCGTAATCGGGTTCCGGGTCCGCCAACTGGGCGAGTTCTTCGTACGGATTGCGTGAATGCGCTGATATGCGTGTGGGGGGTCGCATCGGCTCATCCCACCATGTGAGCCACCCTCGAACGCAAGTCCTACGGTGTGTACGTAATGGTTTGAGCCAAAATTCCGGCGACCCGCCGCCTGCCGGGCCCGGGCGATCCGCCGCCTGCTCGGGCCCGGGCGACCCGCCGGCCGGGCCCGAGTCAGCGCCTCAGCTCAAGACCTTGAGGATCTCGGCGGCGAGCGGGGCGGACGAAGCGGGGTTCTGGCCGGTGACCAGGTTGCGGTCCACGACCACCTTCGGAGCCCACGGCTCGCCTTCCTGGAAGTCCGCGCCGAGCTCGACGAGCCGGTCCTGGAGCAGCCACTTCGCCTTGTCCGCCAAGCCCGCCTGCGTCTCCTCCGCGTTGGTGAAACCCGTCAGCCGGTAGTCGGCGAACGGCCAGGAGCCGTCCTCCCGCTCGGCGGCGAGCAGCGCGGCCGGACCGTGGCAGACCACGCCGAGCGGCTTGCCGGATTCCAGGGCGGCGGTGAGCAGCCTGCCGGAGTCCGGGTTGACGGCCAGGTCCTCCATCGGGCCGTGGCCACCGGGGTAGAAGACCGCGGCGTAGTCGGCCAGGTCGGCCTCCTCCAGCTTCAGCGGTCGCTGCAGGGCGGCGATCGAGGACAGCTCGGCGGCGATCGCGTCGGCGTTCTCCTTGCCTCCGTTCACCTCGGGCGCGAGGCTCGCCCTGTCCACGGTGGGTACGACACCACCCGGCGTGGCGACGGCGATGTCGTGCCCCGCCTCGGTGAAGGCGCGGTAGGGAGCCACGACCTCCTCCGCCCAGAAGCCGCTGGGGTGCCGGGTGCCGTCGGCCAGGGTCCAGTGGTCCGCGCCGGTCACCACGAAAAGGATCTTCGCCATCTCACATCTCTCCGTCAAAAGGTCACTGATGCCTCGAACGTAGACCGATGAGCCATTGGGATCCAATAGGCTATCCATCATGACCCATAGGGAATCCAATGGATCGTCGGGAATACAGGGTCCGACCCAGAACGGGCCGCTCGATCTGACCCTGCTGCGGACCTTCCTCGCCGTGCACCGCACCGGCTCGTTCACCGCGGCCGCCCGTCTGCTCGGCCTGTCCCAGCCGACGGTCACCACTCAGATCCGCTCCCTCGAGCGGCAGCTCGGGCGCGAACTCTTCGGCCGCCTCCCCCGTGGAGTCGCCCCCACCCCGGTCGCCGACGACCTGGCAGCCCAGATCGCCGACCCGCTGGACGCCCTCGTCGCCGTCGCCGTCCGTGGTCAGGCCGGCGAGAGCGGCCCGGTCGATCCGGTCCATCTGGCAGGCCCCGCCGAGCTCCTCTGCACGCGCGCGCTGCCCGCTCTCGCGCCCCTTGTCGAGCAGGGCGTACGCCTCCGCGTCACCACCGGCCTCACCGACGAACTCCTCGACGGCCTGCGTGCCGGCCACAGCGATCTGGTGATCGCCACCACCCGCCCTCGCGGCCGCTCCCTGACCGCCGTACCACTGACGGACGAGGAGTTCGTCCTGGTTGCTTCAGCGCAGTGGGCGCAGCGGATCGGCCAGGACCGGATCGCGGCCGAGGGCCCCGCCGCCCTGCGCGGCGTCCCTCTCGTGGCGTACGCAGAGGATCTGCCCATCGCCCGCCGTTACTGGCGCCATGTCTTCGGCACCCGGCTGACCGGCCAGGCCGCTGTGACCGTCCCCGATCTGCGCGGAGTGCTGTCGGCGGTCGCCGCCGGGGCCGGGATCACGGTGCTCCCCCGCTATCTCTGCCAGCACGAACTGGCCGCCGGCACGCTGGTGCAGCTGCTCACGCCCGACGACCCGCCCATCAACACCGGCTATCTCGTCCAGCGCCCGGGCGCGTCGGACAACCCGCACCTGGCACTGGTCCGCGACCGTCTGCTGCGCGAGGCTCCCGCCTGGTGAGTACTCCGGCTCGTAGGGTGAGGCATGGTCAGTTCTCACGTCATCACCTGGGAAGTCACGGAGAGCCAGGGATACGAGACCTCCTGGATCGAGCTCCGCGGCACGACCCTGCAGGCCCGTGGGCGCGCCGTCGCAACCGTGCCCCATCCGCACTGGATCTCCTACGAGCTCGAAACCGGCGACGACTACCTCACCCGTGAACTGCGGGTCCACGCCGCGACCGCCACGGGTTCGCACGAACTCCAGCTGCGGCACGACGGTCACGGCCGGTGGACCGCGGACGGGGAGCCGCTGCCCGACGTCGACGGCGCGCTCGACTGCGACCTCGCTCTCTGCCCACTCACCAACACCATGCCGGTACTGCGGCACGGACTCCATCTGGCACCCGGTGAACGGAGTTTCCTGATGGCCTGGGTCTCGGTGCCGGACCTGACCGTGCACGCGTCACCGCAGACCTACACCCATCTGAGGCGTACCGAACGCGGCGCGCGCGTCCGGTTCGCGTCGGGCGACTACCGCAGCGATGTGGAGTTCGACGAGGACGGGCTCGTCATCGACTACCCGGGCTTGGCTCGCCGGCTTTCGTGGAATCCGGGACGGCCGCGGCCGTAGGGCCGGTGTGCACAGGATCGTGCGCGCGGCGCGCAGAATTGGGCAAGAGTTGAGCACAAGAATGCATAGAAATGCTTGAGATTGACGAGTAGCGTTCCCGGTGTGCTGGCTGAGCGACGACATCAACTCATCCTGCGGGCCCTGCGATCAGGCGGCCCCGCAGCCGTAACCGACCTGTCCGGCCAGCTCGGCGTGAGCCCCGCGACCGTCCGGCGCGACCTGGTCAAGCTGGCGGAGGAGGGCCTTCTCACGCGGGTCCACGGGGGAGCGTCGGTCGAGGAGGGCGATCAACCCTTCGCAGAGGTCGCCGAGATCAGGGTCCCGGAGAAGGACGCGATAGCGGTCCGGGCCGCGGCCATGATCGAGGAGGGGCAGTCCGTCCTCCTCGACATCGGCACCACCGCCTACCGCCTGGCCCGGCAGCTGCACGGTCGCAGACTGACCGTGATCACCAGCAATCTGGTGGTGTACGAGGAGCTGGCGGACGACACCGGGATCGAGCTGATTCTGCTCGGCGGGATGGTCCGGCGGGAGTACCGCTCCCTGGTCGGCTTCCTCACCGAGGACAACCTCCGCCAGCTGCACGCGGACTGGCTGTTCCTGGGCACGAGCGGCATCCGCCCCGACGGCCAGGTCATGGACACCACGGTGATCGAGGTCCCGGTGAAGCGGGCGATGATCGCGGCCGCGGACTCGGTGGTACTCCTCGCCGACGCGGGCAAGTTCCCCGGCACCGGCATGGCGAAGGTGTGCGGCCCGGGGGCCCTCGACACAGTGGTGACCAACGCGCCCGCGGACCCGGCGACCAGCACGGCGTTCGACGAGGCAGGAGTGAAGGTGGTTGAGGTATGAGGCTCACGATCCTCGGCGGCGGCGGCTTCAGACTCCCGCTGGTGTACGGCGCCCTGCTCGGCGATCACGCCGAGGGCCGAATCACCCACGTGACCCTTCACGACCTGGACGCCGGACGGCTGGCCGCGATCGCGCGCGTCCTCGCCGACCAGGCGGAAGGCGTGCCGGACGCCCCGCCGGTCACCGTCACCACCGACCTCGACGAGGCGCTGCGCGGCGCCGACTTCGTGTTCTCCGCGATCCGCGTCGGCGGCCTCGAGGGCCGCGCGGCCGACGAACGCATCGCCCTGGCCGAGGACGTGCTGGGCCAGGAGACCGTCGGCGCGGGCGGCATCGCGTACGGACTGCGCACCGTCCCGGTCGCCGTCGACATCGCGCGCCGGGTCGCCCGGCTCGCCCCCGACGCCTGGGTCATCAACTTCACCAATCCGGCCGGTCTGGTGACCGAGGCCATGGCCCGACACCTGGGCGACCGCGTCATCGGCATCTGCGACTCGCCGGTGGGCCTCGGCCGGCGCGTCGCCCGCGCGCTGGGCGCGGACCCCGACAGCGCCTGGATCGACTATGCGGGCCTCAACCACCTCGGCTGGCTGCGCGGCCTGCGCATCGAGGGCCGTGACGAACTGCCCCGGCTGCTCGCCGACCCCGAGCTGCTCGGCTCCTTCGAGGAGGGCAAGCTCTTCGGCCCCGACTGGCTCCGCTCCCTCGGCGCGATCCCCAACGAATACCTGCACTACTACTACTTCAACCGCGAGGCGGTACGCGCCTACCAGGAGGCGAAGCAGACCCGCGGGGCCTTCCTCCATGAGCAACAGGCCCGGTTCTACGCGGAGATGCGGCGGCCCGACGCCCCGGCGCTGGCGACCTGGGACCGTACCCGAGCCGAGCGCGAGGCGACCTACATGGCGCACAACCGCGAGGCCGCGGGGGCCGGCGAGCGAGACGCCTGCGACCTGGAGTCCGGTGGATACGAGCAGGTCGCCCTCGCCCTGATGCGGGCCATCGCGCACAACCAGCGCACGACGCTCATCCTCAACGTCCGTAATCGCACGACCCTTTCCGTACTGGACGAGGAAGCGGTCGTCGAAGTGCCCTGCTTCGTCGACGCGAACGGCGCGCACCCCCTCTCCGTGTCCCCGCTGCCGCTGCACGCCACCGGACTGGTCTGCGCCGTCAAGGCCGTCGAGCGCGAGGTCCTGGCGGCGGCCGACAGCGGCTCGCGTGCGACGGCGGTGAAGGCCTTCGCCCTGCACCCCCTCATCGATTCAGTGACCGTGGCCCGCCGTCTCGTCGACGGCTACACCAGCGTCCACCCCGCGCTCGCGTATCTGAGGTAGGAGTCCGCACATGCACGACGAACGCCGCCGCATCGAGGAGCGCGTCGAGCGCATCCTCCAGCAGCGCATCCAGCCCGCCGTCCACGCCTCCTCGCTCCCCTTCGAGGTCGCGGCATGGGAGGCCCCGGACGAGCCGGTGTCCTTCGCCGAGGCCGCGTCGCAGACGTACGAGCCGTTCGCGACGGGAACGCCGTGGGGCCCGCCCTGGGGCACGACCTGGTTCAGGGTCCGCGGTGAAGTCCCCGCCCAGTGGGCCGGCCGTCGCGTCGAGGCCGTCTTCGACCTCGGCTTCACCGGCCCCTGGCCGGGCAACCAGGCCGAGGCCCTCGTCCACACCCTGGACGGCGGCCCCCTCAAGGCGGTCAACCCGCAGAACCAGTACGTGCCGGTCGCCAACCCCGCGGCGGGCGGCGAGCGGATCGACTATCTCCTCGAGGCCGCGTCCAACCCCGACATCCTGGCAGGCGGCTTCCGCCCGACCCCGCTCGGCGACAAGGCCACCGCCGGCCGGGGGCCCCTCTACACCTTCGCCCGCGCCGACCTCGCCGTACTCGACGAGGACGTCTGGCACCTCTCGCTCGACATGCAGGTGCTGCGCGAGCTGATGCTGGAGCTCGCCGGGCAGGATCCGCGCAGGCACGAGATCATGCACGCGCTGGACCGCGCCCTCGACGCGCTGGACCTGGACGACATCTCCGGCACGGCGGCGGATGTACGGGAGCTGCTGCGGCCGGTCCTGACGCGTCCCGCGCACGCCAGCGCCCACACCATGTCGGCCGTCGGTCACGCCCACATCGACAGCGCCTGGCTGTGGCCGATCCGCGAGACCAAGCGCAAGACGTCCCGCACCTTCTCCAATGTGACCGCGCTGGCCGAGGAGTACGAGGAGTTCGTCTTCGCGTGCTCGCAGGCCCAGCAGTACGAGTGGGTCCGCGACGACTACCCGCGGGTGTGGGAGCGCATCAAGAAGGCCGTCGCGGACGGCCAGTGGGCTCCGGTCGGCGGCATGTGGGTGGAGTCCGACGGCAATCTGCCCGGCGGTGAGGCCATCGCCCGCCAGTTCGTCCACGGCAAGCGCTTCTTCATCGAGCACTTCGGCATCGAGACCAAGGGCGTCTGGCTGCCGGACTCCTTCGGCTACAACGCGGCCTATCCGCAGCTGGCGAAGCTGGCCGGCAACGAGTGGTTCCTCACCCAGAAGCTGTCCTGGAACCAGACCAACAAGCTGCCCCACCACACCTTCTGGTGGGAGGGCATCGACGGCTCGCGGATCTTCACGCACTTCCCGCCGGTGGACACCTACAACGTGGAGTTCTCCGGCAGGGAGATGGCGCACGCGGTCCGCAACTACCAGGACAAGGGCCGCGGTACCCGCTCGCTGGCACCGTTCGGGCACGGCGACGGCGGTGGCGGCCCCACCCGCGAAATGATGGAGCGCGCGCGGCGTCTTGCCGACCTCGAAGGCTCGGCGAAGGTCAAGGTCGAGCACCCGGACGCGTTCTTCGAGGCGGCGCGCGCGGAGTACGCGGACGCGCCCGTCTGGTCCGGCGAGCTCTATCTGGAGCTGCACCGCGCCACCTACACCTCGCAGGCCCGCACCAAGCAGGGCAACCGCCGCAGTGAACACCGGCTGCGCGAGGCCGAGTTGTGGGCGACGGCGGCCGCGCTGCACGCGCCGGGCTACGACTACCCGTACGAGAAGCTCGACCGGCTGTGGAAGACGGTCCTGCTGCACCAGTTCCATGACATCCTGCCCGGCTCGTCGATCGCCTGGGTGCACCGCGAGGCGGAGGCGGAGTACGCGCGGGTGGCGCGGGAGCTGGAGGCGCTGACCGGCGATGCCCTGTCGGCACTCGGGTCGGGCCGGCCGTACGTCTTCAACACGAGCCCGCGTGCTCGCGCCGAGGTGGTCACGGGACCGGACGGCGCCCCCGTCTACACCGAGGTCCCGGCGAGCGGCAGCGCCCCCATCGGCACCGGGGCGGCTCCGCGGCCGGTCTCCAACACCGGCCGTACGCTCGACAACGGACTTGTCCGCGTCACCGTCGCGGACGACGGCACCCTGGCGTCCGTACGCGATCTGGTCGCCGGCCGCGAAGTCCTCGCCGCCCCCGGAAACCGCCTGCGGCTGCACAGCGACCTGCCCAACCACTGGGACGCCTGGGACATCGACAAGCATTACAAGAACCGCTTCACCGACCTGCTCGCCACCGAGTCGGTCACGGTCGTCGAAACGGGACCGCTGGTCGGCGCGGTGCGGGTCGAGCGCGCCTTCGGCAAGGGCTCGCGCATCGTGCAGACCGTCACGGTCCGGGCAGGCAGCCGCCGCGTCGACGTACAGACCGAGATCGACTGGCACGAGGCCGAGAAGATCCTCAAGGCGGCCTTCCCGATCGACGTCCGGGCCGACCGGTCCACGGCGGAGATCCAGTTCGGCCATGTCCACCGGCCCACGCACACCAACACCAGCTGGGAAGCGGCCCGTTTCGAGGTCTACGGCCACCGATGGGTGCATGTCGGGGAGCCCGGCTACGGCGTCGCGGTCATCAACGACTCGACCTACGGGCACGATGTCACCCGCACCACCCGCGACGACGGCGGCACGACCACCACCGTCCGACTCAGCCTGGTGCGCGCTCCTCGCGTACCGGACCCCGAGGCCGACCAGGGCACCCACCGCTTCACCTACGCGCTGCTGCCGGGCGCGACCGTGGAGGACGCGATCGCGGAGGGGTACGCGCTCAATCTGCCGCTGCGGGTGGCGGAGGCGGCCGGGAGCATCGAGCCGCTGGTGAGCAGCGACAACCCCGCCGTGACGGTCGAGGCGGTGAAGCTCGCGGACGACCGCTCGGGCGACGTGGTCCTGCGGCTCTACGAGTGCCTCGGCGGCCGGGCGAAGGCGACCCTGCGCATGGGCTTCCCGCTGGCCGGTGCGCAGGTCACGGACCTGCTGGAGCGTCCGCTGCCGGACGAGCCGGTGGCCGTCGTGGACGGCGGGGTGGCGCTGGCACTGCGGCCGTTCCAGATCCTGACGCTGCGTCTTTCGCGGGCGTAGTCAGCCCTGCCCGGTCCTGCTCCCGGCAGCCGAACGGCGGCCGGGAGCAGGGTGGTCGACATGGGTTCAGAGGGTCCTCAACTCGTAGAACCCCCTGCCGAAGGTGGCGGCGACCAGGCGGTGGTGCCCGGCGTCGTACTCGATGTCGTCGACGGGGACCTGTGGCATGCCGCGGCCGAGGCGGTACCAGCGCCCGCCGCCGGGCAGCGAGGCGAACACACCCTGGTCCGTGCCGATGTACAGGATGTCGCCCCGGCCGACGATCAGGTCGTTGACGGGCGCGGACGGGAGATTGCCCGACAGGTCCTTCCAGTGCTTGCCGCCGTCGGTGCTGCCGTAGACATGGGCCATTGGCGAACCCGCCCGGTAGCCGGAGTGTGTGGTGTAGACGCGGTCGGGGTTCTTCGGGTCGACGACGACCCGGGTCACCCACGGCCGGCCCTCGGCCAGTTTCGTCCAGGTCGCGCCCAGGTCCTTGGTGACCCAGACACGGCCGTCGTCGGTGCCGGCGTAGACCGTGCGGCCATCGCCCGCCGGGGCGATGGCCGTGATCGTGCCGTAGTTCGTGTAGATCGGGTCGGGCCCGGGACCGCCGCTGAGGTCGGGGCTGATGGCCTGCCACGTCACGCCGCCGTCGGTGGAGCGGTTGAGTACCTCGGAGCCGTAGTAGAGGACCTTCGGGTCGCGCGGGTCGAAGACGACCGGGGTGAACCAGTTGCGCCGCTTGAAGATCGTCTTGTCGGCGAAGTACGTCAGGTTGTCGCCGCCGTCTGTGGAGCGGAAGCAATTGCCGTACTGGTAGCAGGCGTACACATTGTTCACGTCGGTGGGGTTGATGAGGTTCTCCTCGCCGTCCCCGCCGAGATACTCGTTGAAGCCGTCCCCGCCCCAGGACCGCAGCGAGCCGTTGTCCTGCGCGCCGCCGGAGATCCGGCTGGTGTCCTGCGGGCTGATGGCCGCGCTGTAGAGCTGGGTGTACGGCTCATGCCGGGCCTTGACCCAGCCGCCGTCCCCGTCGGCGTCGGAGCGGTAGACGCCGCCGTCGTTGCCCAGATAGACGCGGCCCGGACGGCGCGGATCCCAGACCATCGCGTGGTGGTCGACATGGATGCTGCTGTCGTCGTACGTCCAGGAGTCGCCGCCGTCCTTCGAGGTCAGCAGCGCCACCCCGGCCACATGCAGATGCCTGGCGTCCTTGGGGTCGGCCCAGATCTTGCCGAACCACCAGCCGAAGCTCGACTGCGAGTTGGCGAGATCCTTGTTCTCCGGTGTCCGGCTCCAGGTGTCACCGCCGTCTTTCGAGGCGTAGAAGCCCTCGAAGGGCCCGCTGGTCTTGTTGACGATGGCGTAGACGTTCTCTCCCGCGACGGCGAGGCCGATCCGCCCGACGTCGGGGCTCTGGGCGGGCAGACCGCCGCCGAGCCGCTGCCAGGACTTCCCGCCGTCGTCGCTGCGGAAGACGCCCGAGCCGACGCCGCCGTAGGTGCGCAGATCGGGCCGGCGGCGGTGGTCCCACATCACGGCGTACAGCCTCGTGCCCTGGACGACCACTTCGGTGGCGCCGGTGAACTCGTTGGCCCCGGTGAGGATCCGCTGCCACCTCGACCCGCCGTCGTCCGAGCGGTAGACACCGCGGTCGCCACCGCCGTTGTAGAGCGATCCGGCCGCGGCGACGTATAACCGGCGGGGGTTGGCCGGGTCCACCGTGATCGCGCTGATCGCGCCGGAGTCGCGCAGTCCGATCGGTTGCCAGTGGGCGCCGCCGTCGGTGCTGCGATAGAGGCCCGTGCCCTCGTAGGTGATGCTTCCGCCACCTGGGTTGGGCTCGCCGGTCCCCGCGTAGAGAGTGCCGTCGGGGCCGGTCGCCACAGCGCCCATCGCCTGCGTCCAGTCGTCCGGCCAGGCGGACGTGAAGGTCTGCCCGGCGTCGGTGCTGCGCCAGATCCCGCCACTGGCCGCGGCGGCGTACACGGTGTCGGCGCGCCCCGGGTCGAGGGCGAGCGAGACGATACGACCGCCGATATTGGTCGGTCCGACCGGCTTCCAGCGCCCGCCGACGGTGGGCAGCCGACGTGCCTGCGCCGCGGCGGTGTCGTGAGCGTGGCGCGGAATCGACTCCCCCGGCAAGGTCTTCTGCAGATACCGGTACTCGGCCGGCGCGGCAGGCCCGCGGACGGGCCGGTACACGTCCGGCGGACCGGGCGGCGCCGCGACCGCGGGCGCCGCGAGTGTCGCGGCGCCCACGAGCGAGGCGAGGACCAGCTGAAGCAGACGTCTGTGCATGAACACCCTCTTCATCGTCATGACCCCTTCAAGACGTGCCGACGTTACGAGAGGGGGCAGTGCAACAGAAGGGCGCGCTTCGGACTTTGTGAGCCGTGAGACGGGCGGGGTGCTGGGCACCGGCGCCCGGTCAGCCTGAGCCCGGGGGGACTCGGGCCTGGCCGATTGCGCGTCAGCCGCGCGCCGACTTCCCGTCAATTGCCCGTCAGCCGCGCGCCGACGGATTCAGCGGGCTAACGATCCGGCGACTTCCCGTCCTGGGCGTCCTGGCTGTCCGAGCCGCCCGAGCTGCCCGGGAAAAGCTCTTTGCCGTCCTCGAAGGACGCCAAATACGTTGCCGCCATGTCGCGTTCGCCCAACCCCCGGCGCTCCAGCCGCTCGAAGCGCGCCACTCCCGCCCGCGCGACATCCAGCTGTACGCCGGACCGCTCCGCCGCGTCCACGATCAGCCGTGTGTCCTTGAGCGCGTTGGAGACCGAAAAACTCGGCGTGTAGTCGCCACTGAGGATTGCCGCCGACTTGACCCGCATGTACCCGCTGTCCAGCGGTCCGCCGGACACGCTGTCGAGGAATATCTGCGGATCGACGCCGATGCCGCGCGCCAGGGCGAGCGTCTCACCCGTGGCGTGCATCAGCGCGCCGATCCAGCTGTTCAGTACGAGTTTGAGCCTGCTGGCGGCGCCGGTGGAGCCGTCGTCGTCGACCCAAGTGGTGCGCACGCCCACGGCGTCGAAGACCGGCGCAAGAATGCCACGGGCACTCTGCGGGCCCGCGGCCAGTACCACCAACTGCCCCTCCTCCGCGGGCTGCTTCGTACCGAGAACGGGTGCGTCGACAAAGGTGAGGCCGTGCTGCCGCGCGAAGTCGGCCAGCTCGGCCGTGGCGGCGTCCCCGACGGTGGCCGACTGCGCCCACACCGCTCCGGGGGCGAGACCCTCGCTCGCCTCCCGCATGGCCGCGAGCACCCGCGGTCCGTCGTTGAGCATGGTCAGCACCACGTCCGCGCCGGTGACGGCGTCGGCGGGTGATCCGGCACAGTACGCTCCGTCGGCCACGAGGACTTCCGCTCTGGCCCGCGTACGGTTCCACGCGCGGACGGGCAGGCCACTGCCGAGCAGGTTGCGTGCCATCGCGGCGCCCATGATGCCGGTGCCGAGCACCGCCACCGTGGGCCGGTCCGCCCTCTCACTCTGTGCGGTGGGCGCGGGGGATGAGGACACTCGAATCACCTCTCGGCGTCATGCGTGCTGGCTGTCGCTGGGCCAGCCAATCAGCCCGCCCGGCCTCCGGCGGGCAGCGACAGGCTGCATCCGGACACGAACACGACGGCGCGGCCGCCCATCGTGGGCGGCCGCGCCTGGCTGGTCGACCGGGTCAGTTCCGGGCCGGTGCGACGGCGCCGTAGCGGCGCTCGAAGCGCTCCACACGGCCGGCCGTGTCCAGCACCCGGGAGGTTCCGGTGTAGAAGGGGTGGCTCGCCGAGGAGATCTCCACGTCGATCACCGGGTAGGTGTTGCCGTCCCCCCACTCCACACGCTGCGCGGAATCCGCGGTCGAGTGGATCAGGAAGGCGACGTCAGCGGCGCGGTCACGGAAGACGACCGGGCGCGAGACGGGGTGGATACGAGGCTTCATGCGGGATTCCTTCCTCAATGGAGGGGCGGCCGGATGGAGGGGGCGGCCGGTGTCCGTGGCAGGTCAGCGTTCCTCGCGGAACAGGACGTGCTCGCCGAGGACGGGGTCGAACTTGCGCAGCAACAGCCGGTCGGGGTTGTTGAGGCGGCTCTTGCGCGTGACGTACGTGTGGCCGGTCCCGGCTTGAGACCGCAGGGTGATGACGGGACGGGTATTACTGCGTGCCATGCGTTCCTCCCGGCGCCTCACAAGCCCACTGGGGGTGGGGGTGAATGTCACGTTCACGTCAGCGCCTGATGATGTAACCGCGCGGACCCCGACGGCATTCCCGCCGTCGTGCCCGCCTTTCCCGCCGCCACCGCTCCGGGCGGTCACACTGTCCGACAGCGGCCTATCCGTGCCGGCCGCGGCGCCTGACCAGCGCGGATGCGGCCACCGCGAGCAGCCCGAGCAGCGCGGCCACCCCGCCGACCAGGACGGCCTGCTTGTCCTCGTCACGCTCAGCGGATGCCGCGGCCTGCCGATCGGCGGGCTCGCCGCCCGGCTGCTGCGGCTGGCCCGATTCGCCTGTCAGCACCAGGTCGGAGCAGGAGTAATAGGTGTCCGGGGTACTCGAGTTCCGCCAGACCGTATAGAGCACATGGCGGCCCGTCTGTCCCGCCGGGAGCTGCCCCGAGATCCGGTACGCACCGTCCACGAGCCGGGGGTCGGTGGCCGTGCCGACCGGTTCCGAGATGAGATCGTCCCACCGCAGCGGTACCGTCGGATCATGGCCCGCCTTGGTGAGATACAGGTGGAACGTTCCTTTGTGCGGGATGGTCGAAAGGTAGGTGAGAGCGAACCTGGCACCGGCCGTCAGGGTCGTCGCCGGCCAGTCCTCGCGGGCGATGTCCAGGCCCTTGTACGCGTCGAGGCCCGCACTGCACAGCTGCCCGTCCGGGATGAACTCCCGGTCTCTGCCCCGGACATCGGCCAACCGCAGGTTGTCCCACTCGTCGAAGGCCACTCCCCCGTTCGCGGCGACAGCGGCCCGGCAGACCGCGGACTCGCGCTGCACCCCCTCGGGACCGCATGCGAAGACCCGGCTGACGGGGTCGGTCGGCGCGCCATGGGCCTGCGCGGTCCCGGCGGCCCCGACGGTGAGCACGACGGCAACGGCAGCGGCGGCGGCAGTGCGATGGGCAGTCATCCGCGGCAGACCTCCTTGGTGGACTCGGCAGCCTGCCGTGTATTACGACTTCGCCCGGCGCAGCGTTCACCGCGCGCGGCGGACCCCTCGCAGGAGGCCTGTCCCCCGGTCGCCCGCCACGGATCACCCGTGGCCGGTTCCACACCCGCGCCCTACCGGCCAACGACACCGCTCCGCTAGATCTTGAGAGGCATAGACCTGTCCCCCCACTCACGGAGGTACGCCCCATGACCCGAGGTCAGACCAGTGCCACCACACCGGGCAAGAGCCGGTTCGACGACATCTACAACGAGCCCGACCCCCGCGCCTACTTCCGCCGGCTCGCTCCGCTGGAGTACGAGATCCCGCACCAGGCGCAGGACGTCTTCCGCCGCACTCTCGCCGACCGGGCAGCCGCCCGGCGGGGCACGGAGGGCCCGGTCACCGTCCTCGACCTGTGCTGCTCGTACGGGATCAACGCCGCGCTGCTCAACCACGACCTCACGCTTCCCGAGCTGTACGCGCACTACACCGGCCCTGAGACCGAAGCCCTCACGACCGAGGAGCTCATCGACGTCGACAAGGAGTTCTACGCTTCACGGCGCCGCGCCGACGCGACCCCGGTCATCGGTCTCGACTCCGCCGACCGTGCCGTCGGCTACGCCCTGGCGGTCGGGCTGCTCGACGACGGCTATGGCGAGAACCTGGAGGGCCACTCGCCGGGACCGCAGCTGCGACGAGCCGTCGCGGGCGTCGGCCTGATCACGGTCACCGGAGGCATCGGCTACATCACCCACCGCACCTTCGAAGCCCTTATGGAGTGTGCCCGGGTGCCGGTCTGGGTGACCGCCTTCGTGCTGCGCACGGTCCCGTACCAACCGGTGATCGCCAGTCTTGCCCACTACGGTCTGGTCACCCGGACGGACGCCTCGCAGACCTTCCCGCAGCGGCTGTTCACCGGCCCGGCGGAACAGCGCAGCGCGATCGAGCAGACCCTTCGCGAGGGTTACGACCCCACCGGGCTGGAGGCAGAAGGCCGCTACTACACCCAGCTGTACCAGTCCCGCCCCGGGCCCCGCCCGGCCTGACCGGGGCAGGCCCGGAGGGTGCAGGGGCGCAGGGGTCCCGCGGGCGCAGATCAGGCGCAGATACGGACCAATCGTTAGAATCCGACCATGGGAGAGCGGCCTGTCGCGCCGACTGCGCCCGAGCTCGTCCTCGAAACCGATGCGGGCTCCATGGTGATGAGTCCGAGCCGGGACTATCACGTCGGGCGCGACCCAATGAGCGACGTCGTCATCGACGACGCCCGGGTGTCGTGGCACCACGCGGTGCTGCGGCCCGAGGCCGACCACTGGACGATCGAGGACGAGGACAGCAAGAACGGCACATACGCCGACGGCAGGCGGATCCACGAAGGTGGGATCGGCCCCGGCACCGTCATCCGGTTCGGCAATCCGGCCGACGGCCCGCGGGCCGTTCTCGTCGACCGGAACCCGCCGCCAGGCGCGCAGGCGCCTGCCCGGCCGTCCGCCGTCTCCATGCCGTCGGAGACCGGCACCTTCCGGCAGCCGACCACCGTACGTCCGCTTTCGGCCCGCACCGTGCGCATCGGGCGCGAATCCGACAACGACCTGGTCATCGACGATCTCGTCGTCTCGCGGCGGCACGCGGAGCTGCGGGCGCTCCCTGACGGCACCTACGAGATCGTCGACCTCGGCTCTCACAACGGCACCTTCCTCAACGGCCGGCCGGTCGCCCAGGCCCTCGTCTCCCCGCGCGACATCGTCGGCATCGGCCACTCGGCGTTCTGTCTCGTCGGCGACCAACTGCAGGAGTACGTCGACACCGGCGACGTCTCGCTCGACGTCCAGGGCCTGGCGGTCGCGGTGGACCGGGGCCGTAAGACACTGCTCGACGACGTCTCGTTCCCTGTCGGCGAGAAGTGCCTGCTCGCCGTGGTGGGGCCCAGCGGCGCCGGCAAGTCCACGCTCCTGAACGCGCTGACCGGGCTGCGCCCCGCCGACCAGGGCACCGTCCTCTACGACGGCCGCGACCTCTACCACGACTACGCGGAGCTGCGCCAGCGCATCGGCCTCGTACCGCAGGACGACATCCTGCACTCGCAGCTGAGTGTCCGCCGGGCCCTGGGATACGCCGCCGAGCTGCGCTTTCCGCAGGACACCGCGAAGACCGAACGCCAGGACCGGGTGGCCGAAGTGATGCGCGAACTCGGCCTGGAACAGCGGGCCGCCCAGCCCATCCACAGCCTGTCGGGCGGCCAGCGCAAGCGGGTCAGCGTGGCCCTGGAACTACTGACGAAACCATCGCTCCTCTTCCTCGACGAGCCGACCTCCGGGCTCGATCCCGGCATGGACCGCTCGGTCATGCATATGCTCCGCGGCCTCGCCGACGACGGCCATACGGTCATCGTCGTCACGCACAGCGTGCTCAGTCTCGATGTGTGCGACCGGCTGCTGGTGCTCGCTCCCGGCGGCAGGATCGCCTATTACGGGCCGCCGGACGACGCCCTCGCCTTCTTCGGCTTCGAGCAGTGGCCGGAGGCGTTCGAGGCCTTCGAGAACGACCCGGACCGGGACTGGGCGGGGACGTACCGCGAGTCCCCCTTCCACCGGCAGTACATCGCGAACTCGACCGCCCAGCCGCGCCTGCCGCACGCCGCGGCGGACGGTTTCGTCGCGCCGCCGAAGGCGCAGAGCTGGAGTGCGCAGCTGGGGACGCTGGTCCGGCGTTACGCGGCCGCGCTGAGCACCGACCGGACCTTCCTGGTCGTCATGATCGCACTGCCGATCGTGATGGGCGCGATGACCCGCGCCCTGGCCGGCAGTCGGCTCACCCAGGAGACGGCGATGAACACCCTGCTCATCCTGTGTGTGGGCGGCGTCCTGACAGGCGCCGCCAACGCCGTGCGCGAACTTGTCAAGGAGCGGGTGATCTACCGGCGGGAGCGGGCTGTCGGGCTGTCCCGGTCCGCGTATCTGATGTCCAAGGTCGTGGTGCTCGGCACGATCACGGTGCTGCAGGCGGTGGTGCTGACCCTCGTCGGACTCGTCGGCGTCGACCTGAACGCCCCGGGCGGTGAAGGCGTGCTCATGCCGCCGCTCGTGGAGATCACCCTGGCCGTGGCGGCGCTGTCGTTCACGGCGATGATGCTCGGCCTGCTGGTGTCCGCGCTTGTACGCAAGGAGGAGGTCACCATGCCGCTGCTGGTGCTCCTCGCCATCGTCCAGGTCGTGTTCTGCGGGGCGCTGTTGAAGCTGGACGGCGTTCCCGGCGTCGAGCAGCTGGCGTGGCTGGTCCCGTCCCGGTGGGCGATGGGAGCGATGTCGGGGACGATCGGGCTGGCCCGGATCGTGCCGGGCAAGCTGACGGCAGACCCGCTCTTCGAGCACTCGGCGGGCGTGTGGCTGCTCAACATGGGGATGCTCGTGGTCCTCTCCGTCGTCTTCGGGTACGCGGTCGCGAAGCTCCTGCGCCGCCATGAGCCCGCCATCATGCGGAAGTAGGGACGGGACCGCCGATGACGATCGGGGACTTCCGCCCGACACATGTCGTCCCCCAGGACGGACTGCCCGCCTGGGAGGCACCTGACGGGGCGCGGCCGACCGAACCGCTCGACCCGCTGCTTCCGGTCCAGCTGGCCGACCGGCGCGGGGACTGGGGCCGGATCGTCTGCGCGAACGGCTGGTCGGCGTGGGTCGACGCCCGCCTGCTGGTCTCCGTACCGCAGGAGCCCCCGGCGGCCGGACAGCCACTGGCCCGCACGGCGGACCCGCGCCCGCTGCTGGCCCGCGCCGAGGAGTCGCTGGGCCGGTACCGCCGCGCGGCGGAGGAACTGGCGGCCGGGCGGACGGACGGCGAGACGTTCCACCGCAGCACGCAGGGGCTGCGGGTGGGGATGGTCGTGGACGGCGAGTCGGTGTGGCTGTACGACGCGGAGCACGAGCGGTGGGTGTACTGCGACGGGACGCACCTGAGCACGTACGCGGCGCCGCCGGGCCCGACCGGCGGGCCGCCGGAACCGACAGGGGCGGCCGCCGGGGAAGAAGTACCCGGCACGGACCGGCCGGGAACATACCCGCCACAGCCTGGCGGAACAGCGGGGCCGACGAGGGTCGTCGACCCGGACCGGGCGGCCGGTGCGGACCGGCCCGGCGGTGACGTCTGATGGTCCGCGTTCCGCGCGATGCCAGCCTGCCCACCGGGAGGCCGTCCGAACTGCTCGGGAAGCAGATCGCGGGGTACCTAGTCGAGAGCGAGATCGGCCGCGGCGGCATGGCCGTCGTCTACCGCACCAAGGACCTCCGCCTGGACCGCACCGTCGCCCTCAAACTGCTCGCCCCCGAGCTCGCCCGCAGCGACACCTTCCGCAGGCGGTTCACCCACGAGTCCCGGGTCGCCGCTGCCATCGACCACCCCCACATCGTGCCGGTGTTCGAGGCGGGCGAGACCGACGGCATCCTCTACATCGCGATGCGCTACGTCGCGGGACAGGACCTCCGCGCGCTCCTCGACCGCACGGGGCCCCTCACGGTCCGCGTCGCGGGCCGGATCGCCGCGCAGGTCGCGTCCGCGCTCGACGCCGCCCACGACCACGACCTGGTGCACCGGGACGTCAAGCCCGGCAACATCCTCATCGCGGCCGGCACGGACAGCGAACACCCGGAGCACGTCTACCTCACGGACTTCGGCCTGACGAAGAAGGCGCAGTCATTGACCGGATTCACCTCGGCCGGCCAGTTCGTCGGCACCCTCGACTACGTCGCCCCGGAGCAGATCTCGGGCCGCCCGGTGGACGGCCGGTGCGATGTCTACAGCCTCGGCTGCGTCGTGTTCGAGACCATGGCCGGGACTCCGCCCTTCCAACGCGACGACGACATGGCGCTGTTGTGGGCACACCAGTACGATCCGCCGCCGTCCCTGACCGAGCAGCGTCCCGATCTCCCTGTCTCGGTCGACGACGTACTGGCGAAGGCACTCGCCAAGTCGCCCGACGACCGGTACGACAGCTGCCTGGAGTTCGTCGCGGCGCTGCGTGTCGCGTGTGCCGGGCACGAGGCGGGCGATCATCCGCCGACGCTGGTGGACATGGGTGTAGCCGCGCCGCCGCCCCTGCCGCCCCGCTGGGCGCGGCCGGTGTTCGCCGGCCTCGGCCCGGATGAGTGATCCGCGGTTCAGACCTCGCCCCGGCGACGTACGCGGTGCGCGAGCAAGCTGCCGAGGAAGCCGGTGACCAGCCCCCACACCACCGCCAGGCCGAGCGCCGGCCACAGGTGCGGCCGAAGCGTCACCTCTCCCGCCAGGTCGCCGCCGAGGTCGCCGATGCCCAGCAGGGACAGGCCGACGTGCGCGGAGATGCGGGCGAGGAGGCAGATGGCCAGGACCGTGAGCGTGAGCGCCACCGCCATCTGCACGGCGTGCTGCCACGGCCGCATCCGGGCAGGTGAGCGGACCGCCATGACAAACGCGGCGCCCAGCAGCAGCACCGCCGCGACGACGACGAGCAGCCACCAGGCCCGGCCGTCGTAGTCGGACAGCGAGCCAACATTGAGGGTGGAGTTCTCGGGCGTGCGCAGCACCGAGTCCAGGACCTGCGGCATGGGCAGCCGGAACGGACCGTCCACCCTTCCCTCCCAGGAGGCGCCCAGACCGACGGTCAGCCCGAGCCAGACGAGGTTCGGCAGCCCGAGCAGGATCACGGCGAAGGTCTCCGCGCCGTGGCCGCGGGTCGCGGCGACGACGAGTGCGATGACCACTCCTACGACGACGTAGGCGAGAAGCAGCACGACCATGGCGAAGGCGGCGGGGCGCACCGACTCCTGGAAGCGAACGAGGCGGGCGGGGAGCGGAGCCCCGCGCGATACGAGCAGCGCGAGGAACAGCAGGCCCGCCAGCCACAACAGGCCGAAGACGAGGGTGATGGGGATGTCGGCGCGGAACCCGATCTCGGGGGAGGCGTCCAGCAGATCCCCGATGTCGGCGATCGTCCCCTCCCCGAGCGGGATGTCGAAGGTGTGGCGGGCCAGGACCGAGAGGCCGATGAGAGCCGGCACCCACAGCACGGCCAACCGGGCGGCCCAGCCGACGAGTTCGCGGCTGTCGGCGACGGCTCGGTGCCGTAGCGGACGGAGAAAGCCGGCGGCGATGACCAGGGCTCCGGCGAGGGTGACGGAGAGCGGCAGCACGTTGAGGTCCGCGTTGGTGCCGGCGATCAGTCCGGCGTCTCCGGAGAGCTCCACGGAGCCGCCGGCCGCGATGACGACGACGGCCGCGACGACGCGCGGGAACGCGCCCCCGGGCAGATCGGCCGCGCCCGCCGCCCATAGGCCGAGGGCGGCCGTGACGACCATGGCGACCAGCCCGGCGAGCACCGCGACGAAGGCCTCGCCCCAGCCGTGGGGGACGCGCGTCGCGCGCCCCCGGTCGCTGGCCTGCTGCTGGCTCACTCTTGCCACGCTAAACAGGGGTCCGGCGCTCCGCCCGCCGGGAGGGCCGACCGACTCGGCTTGCGGGCCGTACGGGTACGGGGCACACAATAGGTTCGGTATGCGTGGATTGCGCACTATTTTTTTCTTCTACCCGCATCCACTGACATTCCTGTGCCCGATTTTCCTGCGCTGAATGGTTCCTACGCTGGGAAGAAGAGCTGTGAGTGCCCAACCGCCGCCACCCGAACGGCCCTCAGGACCTCCGTCAGGCCCGCTCTCGGGCCGGCCGCGGGGTCGTCCTACGCAAGCCACGCCGCCGCCCGGCACCCCGCCGGGGCCGCCGAGCGGCGGAGGATCGGGCGGACCGGGCGGGGGCGGACCGGCGAAGGGCTCCGGCGAGGGCCCCGACCACCCCTGGTGGCGGTCCGTCCCCAGAATCGCGGCGATCGCCGTCGCGATTGTCGCCGCCGTGGTGCTGACCGTCGTCCTCACCCGCCCCGGGGGACGCGGCGCGGTCGCGGCTGAGGAGATCGTCAGGGACCCCGTCAACTCGTCGGGCGAGGATCCGTTCACGCCCCCGTCGACGGTCGAGGAGGCTCCCTCCAAGGAACCGCCCGCCCCGCCGGGGACGAACCTGAACGGTTCGGATGCCGGTGTGTACGGCGGGACGCAGCAGACAGCCAGCTGCGACGTCGAGAAACAGATCAGGTATCTCTCAAAGGACGCGGCCAAGAACAGCACGTTCGCCTCCGTCCTGGGCATCAGCCCGTCGCAGGTGCCCGGGTATCTGCGGTCGCTGACCCCCCTTCGGCTGAGCTATGACACCCGGGTCACCAACCACGGCTACAAGAACGGCGCCGCCACCAAGTATCAGTCGGTGCTGCAGGCCGGTACGGCCGTCCTCGTCGACGACCACGGCGTCCCGCGAGTGCGCTGCGCATGCGGCAATCCGCTGAAACCGCCGGTCAAGGTGGAGGGCAACGTCCGGCTGACGGGCCCCACGTGGTCGGGATTCCAGCCGACCAAGGTTGTGCAGGTGCAGCCCTCCGTCACGGTGATCGACGTCTTCGTCGTCTACGACCCGGACCGCGAGGACTGGTTCGAGCGGAAGCAGGGTGACCATCACGGCCGCCACGACAAGAAGGTCCCGCCGCCGCCCCTGCCCCAACGGTCCCACTCCCCCTCCCCGCACACTTCCTCTCCGCCCCCGCACACCTCCTCTCCGTCCAAGTCTCCGTCGTCCAAGTCGCACCCCTCGAAGTCGCCGTCATCGAAGTCCCCGTCGTCCGAGCCGCCGGCCCCCGGGACCCCATCCCCGAAGTCGCCCCCACCGCCGTCGGACTACTCGGCATCGGCGCCGCCACCGGCTGATACATCCGCCTCGGAGCCCATTGCCTCCAGCGCGTCGAGCCCGCCTATGGCCCCCGACAGCCCTGCGGGCTCGCCCTCGTAGCCTCCCGCCCGCCGGTGTACTGGAGACGGGGCGCGGCGGGGGTATCAGCCGAGTTCGAGTGTGGTGACGCCGTAGGTGCGTTCGGCCCGGACCTCGGGGACCGGGCCGGTGTACATGCGCACGGTGTGCGAGCGCGCTTCGAGACCGTGGGCCGTGACCAACGCCCCTGCGGCGTGCTGTGGTTCGGGGAGGTCGATGGAGACCTCGTCCTGCGGGCCGACGTGGGCGGTGAGTGCCTCGAAGAGGGCCTCGGCATCTTCGGGGGTGTCGGCGAACAGGGGCCCGATGCGGTGACCGTCGAGTGCCGGGCGGATCACGCCATAGCCGGTGATGCGTCCCTCCCGCAGGCGGGCGTACGCGATGTGGCCGGCAGCGGTCAGCCAGCGCCTGACGAACGCGGTCCGCTGGGCGGGGAAGCACTGCCGGTCGTACGCCGCGATCGCTTCGATGTGCTCCGCGGCCACAGACACGACCCCCGCCGCCGGGGCTCCGGACCTCTCCGGGCGCCCTCCATAACGAATCGTGTCGTGGGCGGACTTGAACCCGGCGCGTCCGTAGGTGGCTTGCTGCGCGGGCACCGCGTCCAGGCCGACGGTGCGGGTTCCGGCATGCGGGAAGGCCGCGCGCCAGGTCGCCAGGCCGAAGCCCTGCCCGCGGTGGCCGGGATGGACGAGGTAATAGCCGAGGAACGCGTACTGCTCGGAGTACGTGACGATCGAGACGGCCGAGATCGGCCGGCTGCCCAGGCGGCCGATGAAGAAGCCCGTGGGGTCGGTGGGGTGGAAGCAGGCCACATCGCCGCGGCCGGGATTCCACCCCTCCTCGGCGGCCCACTCGGCCACTTGGTGCCATTCCTCCAACGAGGCGCCGGCGACGGCGAGTCCGTCGGCGCCGCCGGGAGGATTCCCGGCCGCGCGCTCGCTGGTGGAGTGTGACCGGGGGGCTTCGCCAAGGGGGTTCATACGTACTGTCCGTCCCTTCAGATGGAGGCGGGTTGCGGCCGCGTCGAGCGGCCTGATGGTCGTTGCCGCGCCGGTCAGATCAGGTCCATGGCGGCGACTTCGTCGGGGCTGCCGTAACTGACCGGCCCCTGGAAGCGGCGGCGGGCGGTGGCGAACCACCACACCGTGGCGATGAGGAGTACCACCCCCAGTGCGATCGGCGCGTAGTTGAACTTGGTGGCGGTGATCGGAGAGACCTGGGGCAGCATGAACAGCACACTGCTGATCACGATCCAGGTCACCGCGACACCAGCGACCAGCTTGCCGTAACGCCCCAGGTTCCATGGGCCGGGCTCGAAGTCGTTCAGCCGCAGCCGCAGGAAAATGGGCACACCGTAGGCGAGGTAGAGGCCGACGACATTGACGCTCACAATCGCGGTGAAGGCGGTGTGGGACCACCAGGCCGGAATGATCAGCACCAGTGGGCAGGCCGCCGCGAGCCATACCGCCTTGACGGGCGTACGGGTGCGCAGGGACACCGAATGCCACCAACGCGAGCCGGGCATCGCCCCGTCGCGGGAGAAGGCGAAGATCTGGCGGGTATTGCTCGTCATGTTGGCGAGGCCGCAGAACAACATGGCGCCGATCACGACCAGCAGGAGCAGCTTCGCGGTGCCCATGCCAAGCGCATCGATGAGAATCTGCACCGGCGGCGCGGCCGAGCTCGCGGTGGCGGCGTAATCCCGGATCGCGTACACCAGAGCGAGCATGAGGATCAGACCGGCGCCCGCGGAGTAGGCGATGGCCCGCATGATGCCCCTCGGCGTGTTGACGGTCGCCTTCACGGTCTCCTCGGACATGTGGAAGCTGCCGTCGAAGCCGGTGAAGGTCCAGCTGGTCACGAGCAGACCCAGCATCGCGGCGTAAAAGCCGTTGCTGAACCCGGTGTTGTTCACGAAGTGCGTCATGAACGACGCCGGCTGGTGATGGTCGGGCACCACGGTCAGGGCGACGACGATCACCACCATGCCGATCAGCAGCCACCACACGGAGATCCGGTTCACCAGGGCGACCAACTGCACGGTGTAGGTGTTGGCCAGCGCCTGGATCAGCAGGATCACCGCTGTGATGAGGACCGTGCGCTGCGCCGTCACCTCGTAGCTCGGCCACTGCATCGCGATGAACGCCTGGATGAAGGTGGCGGCGGCGTAGCCGGTGGCGGCCGTACCGCCCACCTGGCCGACGAAGTTCAGCCAGCCGGTGTACCAGGACCAGGCTCCGCGGTGCCGCTTGGCGAGCTTGCCCGCGGAGAAGTACAGCGCGCCACTCGTCGGGTAGGCGGAGGCGATCTCCCCCATCGCGGCGCCGACGAACAGCACCATGACCGATACGCCTATCCAGCCGAAAATGAGAATCCGCGGTCCGCCGGCTCCCATTCCGAAGCCGAAAGCCGAGAAGATTCCGGAGATAATGTTGATGATGGTGAAGGAGATGGCGAAATTGTCGAACGCGCGGAATCGACGGGTGAGTTTCCGCGGGTATCCCATGGCATGCAGTGTCGCGTCGTCGTCGAGGGTGACGGGATCTGCGTGGCGACCGGTTTTCGAGCGAGTGAGAGACGTGCGCTCGGACACAACCGCAACCTTTCTGATGGGGCGTGGGGACGGTGGGTGAAAGGGGACATCAATGGTGAATCAGGCGGCGCTGGGGGTGGGGAGCCCGCACGACCGTCTCGCTTTGGTCAACTGCTCCTCGGGGGCGCCGAACGCGCTCCAGGGCATTCGGGAGGCATACGGACCCATCGCCGTGAATACTTCCCGCGCCTCGAATTCGCGCTTCGCCATGTACAGCGCATGCGCCAGATACGACAGGTCGAGGACGGGGGTGAATCGATAACCGGCAACTCCGGGAAACCAGTTGTTGTAGCTGCTGATGGCCGTTGTCAGCCACTGGGACTGCTCCCAGGTGCGGTCGGCAAGGAGCGCGGAGGAGTCATAGTCCTCGACAAGGGCGACCAGCGGCAGCAGCCGCAGCGGTGAGGAGGCCGGCGCCCGGTGGCTCAGGAACGAGGCGACGTCCCATCGCGCGCTCGCCGTTCCGCCGTGGCGGGTGAAGAAGAACGCCAGAAACCGGTGGTGCGCCTCGCGGTGCCATGGGTCGAGCCGGAGGATGTGCGCAAACAGCTGCCAGGGGCCGGGCGGCGCGGTCAGCAGCCCCTGCGGCGCGGGGTCCCGGGGCCGACGAAGCCGGGACAGCGCCAATTGGGCCACCCATGGGGTGGGGTCGTCGGGCAGCAGCTGCGCCGCCCGCTCGCACGCCGTCTGTGCGATGCCTGCGAGAGTGCCTGCCCGCCGGTCATGGGCATCGGCCATCCGTAAGGCCCGGAGCATCGCGACCCGCGCCCAGAGCAGGGCCGCCTCGGGGCCCGGCTCCTCGGCCAGCCAGCGCTCGGCCAGATCGGAGTCCGCCGCTTCGGAGGCCAGCACCAGCGACCGGTGGGCGCGCACCTCGAAATCTCCGCGCGCGTCCTTGAGTGCTTCGTGCGCGCCGAGGTACCGGCCCGCCTTCACATCGATGCAGGCTCGGGCCAACTGGCGGTCATCGGCAGCCGGATGCCACACATACTGCCCCTCGAACGAGCCAGCAGCCACGAACCCCTCCCGTTCCCGCAGTCGACACGACCCATGCACACATTCCGGCCAGGCAGAATTCAGCCGGATCCCGTCCATAGATCCACCGGCAGCGAGCACACCCTACTCACCATCAAGTGGTAGCGAAAACAGTGGTCCGGAATATCTGGTTCCCACTCATTTAGGCGCAACCGGACTTCAGTCGGCGAGGCTTTTCCATACCGCATCTCGGCAAGGCGCGTTTGGCATATGCCTTTCCTCGGGAGACATCCAGGCGGATTCCCGGGTTGGTTGAATGATGGAAGATGACCTGCCGTTCGGGCGGGGTTCTCCGCATGCATCACCGTCACCTTGCGACAGTACTGACCCCGGCGGCGCAAGCGCGCAATTCGACGGCCCCGACGCCGCCACGATCGACCCCGCGGGCAGATCACCGACGACGGCACAGTCACGTTCACCGGCAGATACCGCTGCTCCTCGCCGTTCCAGCCTGCGCGCCCGGCGAGGCCGCACTCACTCCTTGACGGCTCGGCCGCGGAGAGCGGCTCGTGACGGGGCCGTTGACAGGCTTTGCACGGCCATGACATCTTTCCCGAGCCCAGGTCGGACAACGTTGTCAGCAAGGGGTGCGCACATGCGACGGACAGCCGGTTGGATAAGTACGAGAGCGGCACGGCTGGTGGTCGTCGTCCTGCTGGCCGGCGGTCTGACGGGCCCGGCCGCCGGGACCGCCGGCGCCGAGCCCTCCCCCGTCGCCGACACGACCGACGCGACCGACCTGGTCAACCCCTTTGTCGGCACACAGAACTTCGGCAACACCTTCCCCGGCGCGAGCGCCCCCTTCGGCATGGTCCAGGTCAGTCCCGACACCGGTGGCCAGGGCGGCTACGACTATCAACAGAACAAGATCCACGGCTTCAGCCAGACCCATCTCTCCGGCGTCGGCTGCGGCGTCGCGGGTGAGTTGCCGATGATGCCCACCACCGGCGCGGTCGACCGGGTGAACCCCGACGACTACCGCTCGGAGTACTCGCACGACGACGAGAAGGCCGAACCCGGCTACTACCGGGTGGGCCTGAAGACGTACGGCATCGACGCGGAGCTGACCGCGACGCGGCGCACCGGCTGGCAGCGCTACACCTTCCCGTCCACCGGCGCCGCCAATGTCCTGTTCAACACCGGCAAGGCCAATCAGCAGGTCCACGACTCCGAGGTGCACGTCGTCGGCGACCGCACCGTCGAGGGCCGGGTGCACGCCGGCACCTTCTGCGCCGGCAAGGACGACCACACCGTCTACTTCACGGCCACCTTCGACCGGCCCTTCAAGACCCATGGCACATGGCGCGGTTCGACCCCCGAGCCCGGCAGCCGAGATGCCGCGGGCGAGGGCGGCAACGGCGCCTGGGTGACCTTCGACGCCGGCGCCGACAAGGACGTCGTGGTCAAGGTCGGCCTGTCCTACACCGGTGTGGAAGGGGCCCGGAAGAACCTGGCGGCGGAGACGAAGGATTCGTACGACTTCGACGCCACCCGTGCGGCACTGCACCGCACCTGGGAGGAGCAGCTCGGCTCGATCCGGATCGGCGGCGGTTCACGGGACCGGCAGAGCGCCTTCTACACCGCGCTCTACCACGCGCAGTTGCACCCGAACCTGGCAGGCGACGTGGACGGCCGGTACATGGGCTTCGACCGGAAGCCGCACACGGCCGAGGGCTTCACGCCGTACCAGAACCTCTCCCTGTGGGACACCTACCGGCCGCAGAACCAGCTCCTGGAACTGCTGGAGCCCGGCGTCGCCCGCGATGTCGCGCTGTCCGTCGTCGCGATCGGCAGGGACGGCGGCTGGCTGCCCCGCTGGGCGCTCGCCAACAGCGAGACCAACATCATGACCGGTGACCCGGTGACTCCGTTCCTCGTCGAGGCCTGGTCGAAGGGGCTGTTGGCCGGGCATGAGGAAGAGGCGTACGCGCTGCTGAAGAAGAACGCCACCAGCACCCCGCCCGCGGACTCCCCGTACAACGGCCGCTCGGGCGTGGACTTCTACAGCGAGCGCGGCTACATCCCCTCGGGGCTCGGCACGGGTGAGGACTGCGCCGACAAGGGCGGCGACAACGACTGCAACCACCCGGCGTCGGCCACCCTGGAGTACGCGGCCGCCGACGCCTCGCTGGCCCTGATGGCCGAGGGGCTCGGTCGTCGGGCGGACGCCAGGATGCTCGCCGCGCGCGGTCAGTGGTACCGCAACCTGTGGGACTCCTCGATCGGCCAGTTCCGCCCCCGTACGACGCAGGGCACCTGGGTGACGCCGTACGACCCGGTCGAGGCGGGCCACCAGTTCCACGAGGGCGGCGCCCACCAGTACCAGTGGCTGGTGCCCCAGGACCCGGCCGGTCTCGTCGGTCTGATGGGTGGCAGGAAGGCCGCAGAGAGGCGGCTCGATTCCTTCTTCGTCCACGACAAGCTGCTCACGGACCCCGCGGGCACCGCGCGCAGGGACTGGATCTCACAGCCCTACGACTACTACGGCAAGCCCACCTACAACCCCAACAACGAGCCGGATCTGCACGCCCCGTACATGTATCTGTGGGCGGGCGCGCCCGCGAAGACCGCGACCGTCACACGGGCGGCGATGACGCTCTTCACCAACGGCCCGGACGGCATGACCGGCAACGACGATCTGGGCACGATGTCTGCCTGGTACGTCTTCTCGTCGCTCGGTCTGTATCCGACGATGAGCGGCGCGGACTTCCTGGCCCTGTCCAGCCCGCAGTTCGAGTCGGCGACCGTCCGGATCGGGCAGTACGGCCGCCAGCAGGGCGGCACGCTGAACATCACCGCCCCCGGCGCGAGCGACGACCGGCGCTATGTCCAGTCGGTGGGCCTCAACGGCAAGGAAATAACCGCCACTTGGCTGGACTGGGAGGCGATCGCGCACGGCGGGCGGCTGGCCCACCGGCTGGGGACCGAACCGTCCGCGTGGGGCACGGACAAGAGCGCCGAGCCGCCGTCCGTCAACGCGGCGGCCGGAGCCGACCGGCGCCGGCGCCTCGACGCGTCGCTGCGCACCGCCTCGGACGCGGTACCGACGAGCGACGCCGCGCAGACCGCGCATCTCGCGGTGGACGTCCTGGCCCAGTCGCCGGGCGATGTGCGGGTGTCCGTCGCGGCGAAGGCTCCGGCCGGGTGGGCCGTGAAGGCGCCCTCGTCCGTCACGCTCAAGTCCCGCCGGATGCCGGTGCAGACGACGGTCCCGCTCGCGGTGACAGTTCCGGCGGGCACCGCGGTCGGCTCGTACCCGGTCCGGGTGACGGCCGCGGCCGAGGGCATCCCGGCGGTCGTCCGTACGGCCACGGTGGAGGTGAAGGCCGCGGCGAGGTGCGCGGGCGGCAGCGGGACGGACGAATGCGCCGTGGACCTGGCGGGTGCCCTTAACCATGACGGCACAGCCACGAAGGACCGGTCCGGCGAAGGCGACTTCGACGGCATGGGCTGGAGTTACGACGCCGATCTGCTGCCGAAGGCCGGGGCCGTCACCTGGAACGGCGTCACGTACGACGTGCCCGACCCGGCGGGGACGGCGTCGAACTTCATCGAGGCCCGCGGCCAGGCGCTGCTTCTTCCCGCGGCCGCCCGCTCCTCCCTGCACCTGGTAGCCGCCTCCCACAACGGGCCGGTCACCACCACGCTGACCGTCCGCTACACGGACGGCAGCAGCGGGGACGTACCGGTCACGATCGGCGACTGGGCCGGTTCGACACCGTCCGGCAGCACAGTGGTCCTCGACATGCCGCACCGCATCAAGGACGGGCAGGGCATCGACGGTCCCTCGGTGCGGCTGTTCGGTGACACGGCGCAGCTCGACGCGGCGAAGACAGTGCGTTCCTTGACGCTGCCGGCCGACCCGCGAGTTGAGGTGTACGCGATCACGCTGAGGTGATGAACTCCTCCTAGTCGTCGGGGCCCGGCACCTCACGAGGCTCCAGGGGACGGGTGGCCGGGCCGTGCAGGACCGATCCGTCCGTGCCGAAGCGGGAACCGTGGCAGGGGCATTCCCAGGCCCGCTCGGCATCGTTGAACTGCACCAGGCAGCCGAGGTGCGTACAGCGTGCGGAGAGCGCAGTGGCGTATCCCGCCTCGTCGCGGTAGACGGCGCACCGCCGTCCCTCCAGCCGCACGACGGCTCCGCTGCCGGGCGGGATGTCGGTCACCGAGTCGACATGGCTGGTGTGCAGCCGGTCACCGACGAAGTGTTTGGCGACAGCGGTCTGGAACCGGGCGAGCTGGACTGTCTCACGCACCGGGGGCAGCCTTCGCGGGTCGTACAGGTCGGTCCACGCCGGCCGGCCGCCGCCCGCGATGTGGGCCGTGAGCAACCGGCCCGCCATCACGCCGTTGCTCATACCCCAGCCGCCGAAGCCCGTGGCCACAAAGACGTGTTGGGTCCCCGGATGGGCATGTCCGACGTACGGCAGATGGTCGCTCGAGTCGTTGTCCTGCGCCGCCCACCGATAGGCCATGTCCGCGTCGGAGAAGCCGGGCAGCCGCTGCCGCGCCCAGGCGTCGAGGCGCGCGAACCGTTCCTTCACCTCGCCCGCTCCCGGTTCGAACGACTCCCCGGTGACGATCAGCAGCCGCCGCGTTGCGTCGTAGGGCGCACTCCGCACGGACCGCACCGTGTCCTCCGGGCTGAAGTACATGCCGGTGGGGGCTGCTTCGGCCGGCACCGGTGCCGCGACCACCAGTTCGCGCCGGGGCTTGAGCCGGGTGAAGAGCATGGTGCGGTCGAAGACCGGATAGTGCGTCGCGATGACCGCGTCGCGCGCCTCCACCGACGCCCCGTTCTCGGTGGTCAAGCGGCAGCGGCTGCCGTCGTGGAGCTTGGTGACGCGGGTGCGCTCATGGATGCGGCCTCCCGCGTCCGTGATCCTCTCGGCCAGGGCCAGCAGGAACTTCCGCGGGTGGAACTGGAGTTGCCCCTCGACGCGCACCGCGGCCGCCACCGGGAAGGGCAGTTCCGTCTCGGTCACGTACGACGCGGCGAGCCCTGCCCGCCCGGCGGCCTCCGCCTCGGCCTTGATCTCGTCCGCTCGCCGCGGATCCTCCACATACGTGTGGGCGGGGGCGCGCTCCAGGTCGGCGTCGATGCCGAGGTCGGAGCAGAGGGCGGCTGTCCGGTCGACCGCGTCCTGCTGGGAGAGCGCGTACAGCGCGGCGTCGTCGGCGCCGTGCTTCGCCTCCAGCCGCGCATAGCCCAGCCCGTGCAGGGCGGTGAGCTTGGCCGTTGTGTAGCCGGTCACGCCTGCGGCGATCCGGTCGGCCTCCAGAACGACGACGTCCAGGCCTGCCCGGACCAGGTCCCAGGCGGTGCAGAGGCCGGCGATGCCCGCTCCGATGACGGCCACGTCCGCGGTCGCGTCCACGCCGAGGGGCGGATAGCCCGTGCCTGGTGTCGTGGTCATCCAGTACGACTCGTCAACAGTCGTGCGCTGTTCAGCCATGTCTCCTCGCCCTCCGGGGGGTCTGTCGTCAGGTGTCACCGCGAAGGCGGGGCAGGACGCCGGTGCGGTAGAAGTCGGGGTGGTGGTCCGAGATCGCGAGCACATCGAGCCCGGCCTGCTCGGCCCACCTCGCCTGTGACAACAGCTCGGCCGACGCGAACCCCTCGCTGGACAGGAAGTGTCCGTACGCGGTGGTCATCACGACCGCACTCCCCGCCCCCTGTCGTCGTACGGCCGGTGCAGCAGCGCCCCCAGGCCGCCGGCCGGGACGTCGTCGTGTCCCCGCGACGGCACCCGGAGTGCCTCCGCGCCGGTCACCGCCGCACAGCGCAGCAGCGCGTCGTCCGCGCGCGCCGACGAGGGGTGCGGTTCGCCCAGGTACTGCAGGTCCGCACGGCCTACCGCCAGTTGCTCGGGCTCTTTGCCCACCCAGACTTCGTGGTGCGCGTCCGAGCCCTCGGGCCGGATGAACAGCTCGGCGATCCGGTGCTCGCGTGCCGCGTCGACCAGAGCCGGTATGCCCTCGGCCGTGGCGGCGGGGGCGGCCCGGAAGCGATCCAGCTCCTCTTCGGTGCGCCGGTTCAGATGGTCCTGGCGGGACCGCTCCACATCCTCGTCGAGCAGCCGGGCGGGTGAGCCCTCGGCACGGCCGCCGTGGTCCGTTTCGACGACGCGTGGGCGCAGTGCGACGGGCAGGCGATTGTGGACGGCGCGCCGCTCGCGCAATCCGCCCGCCAGAACGACCAGGTCGGCACCGCAGTCCTCCTGGTTCGCTGCGATCGCCGCCGCGATCTCGTCCGCGTTGGGATCCCAGGTGTCCCAGGAACGCCAGGTGCGCTCCAGGCTGCGCTGGTGCCGGCCCGCGGACCAGTGGGAGATCGTGGTGCGGTGGATGGGCCACCGCTTGCCCTGGGCCTGCCCGACGGCCCGGCTGCCCAGTGGGCTGCGCAGCTCCAGGTCCGCGCCCGTGCGATCGATGTACGCGACGAGGCAGACCGGTTCCTGCACGGCGAGGTCCAGCAGCGGGGCGACGCGCGGAAGCGCCGACCATGAGACGTCCGAGGCGGCCGGCGGCCGATGGGCCAGTGGTGGATCGAGGACGACCTCGCCGCCCGTGGCGAAGACCGCCCGGCCGGACTCTCCCGGGTCGTGCGGCCACGCGGTGAGCGCCTCGTACACCGCGCGGCTGGTGGCCTCGTCGGCCCCTTGTACGGCCAGTTCCCGGCATGCCTCTGTCACCTGGAACTCACGGCGGGAAGGAGTGGACTCGTCGGTCCAGGCGGTGTCGAGGTGAACGCTGGCCCAGGGACCGGGACGCTCATAGAGAGGCGCGAGAAATGCGAGTTGCATGGATTCCTCCCGGAGTGGCCGGGTACTGCGTCCCTGCGGGTACCCGGAAGGTCATGAGTCACACAGCGCCTCCGCCGGAACGGAGAGAGGACAGCCCCATGTCAGCGACTGAAAACCCGGGTCAGGGAATCGACCCGACCCGTCTCGACGATCATGATTTGCTGCGCGAGCTCGAAACCATCCACCGGAGTCGGCACGACACGTTGCTGCACGGTTCGCCTGCCGCGCTCAGTGCCCACAACATCCGGATGGCCCAGTTGGAGGGTGAATATCTGCGCCGTCATCCGCAGCGTCCGGTGTCGCCGGGCAGGACGCGGGCGGGTGCCCGCGCGCGGGAGGAGGAGGAGTGAAGGGTGGCGGCCCGCCCGCCGTATCCCGTCCGACCCCGCCGTATCCCGTCCGACACAGATGGCCGGTCGCCGAGCCGTCAGCTCTTCGCGAACTCCGCGGTGAACGCCGCGTTGAACGCCTTGAGGTCGGCCGGCTTCCGGCTGGTGATCAGAACGTTCGGACCGGCATCGCAGATCCTCACCTGCTCGTCGACCCACTCGCCTCCGGCGTTGCGGATGTCGGTGCGCAGGCTGGGCCACGAGGTCAGCGTCCGGCCCCGCACCACATCCGCTTCGACGAGCGTCCAGGGAGCATGGCAGATCGCCGCCACCGGCTTGCCCGCCTCGAAAAACTCTCGTACGAACGCCACCGCCCGCTCGTCCATACGCAGCGCGTCGGGGTTGGCCACGCCGCCGGGCAGCACGAGGCCGCCGTACTCGTCCACGGTGGTGTCGGCGACCGTCAGGTCGACCGGGAAGGTGTCCGCCTTGTCGAGGTGCTTGAAGGCCTGCACCCGGCCGGACCCGGTCGAGATCAGCCGGGGCGTGTCTCCGGTGTCGGTGACCGCCTCCCACGGATCGGTGAGTTCGATCTGCTCCACGCCTTCGGGTGCCGTCAGAAATGCGACCAACATGCGATCACCCCTCATTGTTCGGGTTTGCGAGGCTGATCTCGGCGAGCGCCGAGTCCGGGTTCTCGGAGACAGCCAGATCTCCGATGCTGACCACGCCGACCGGTCGGCCGTCCTCCACCACAGGCAGCCGGCGCACCGCACGGCTGCGCATCAGTCTGGCCGCGGCCGCGATCCCGTCGTCGGGACTGACGCACACCGGGTCGCGCGTGCACACCGAGCCGACGCTGACGGTCAGCGGGTCGTTGCCGTCCGCGATCACCCGCACAGCGATGTCGCGGTCGGTGATCACTCCGACCAGCCGGTCTCCGTCGGCGACCAGTACGTCTCCGATGTCCTGGGCGCGCATCAGCCGGGCCGCTTCGACCAACGAAGCGTCGGGCCGTACCGCCACCACTCCGAACGTCATGACTTCCCTCACGAACTGTGCCATGGCTGCTCGCCCGCTCTCCCTGGCTTTCCGGCCCTTCGGTCGGAGACTGTGAGACCCCGCCTGAAGTACCCCGGGCAGGCTGTCCCATGCCTCCGGAAACAACAGAAGATCTCAAGGCTCCCGGTTTGAAAGCTCCGGGGCCGGGGACTCGATGAACCGGCCGAGCGGCCATGGGATGAAGCACAGAGCCTCGGGCGCGGACGGCGGTCCGCGCCCGAGGCGTTTGTGCGTGCGCACGAGGCTCGGTTCGTCGGGCCGTCCGTTTCCCCCGACGGCTGCGGGGCACCCGCCAGCTCCGTACGGAGCACGACACGAAGCACGACAGCACGACAGAAGGAGAAGAGCGGCATGACTGTTATGAAGAGCACCCTTCCCGAACCTGCACGTCAGGTCACCGGGGACGCGCTTCAGGGCACGCTCGTCGACCTGCTCGGGCTCTCGCTGATGGCCAAGCAGGCGCACTGGAACATCGTGGGACCGCGTTTCCGCAGCATCCACCTCCAGCTCGACGAAGTGGTCGCCACGGCACGCTCCTACGCGGACACCGTCGCGGAGCGCGCGTCGGCACTGGGCATCTCCCCGGACGGGCGCGTCGGGACGGTCGCAGAGACCGGTTCGGTGTCCGAGACCAAGGAGGGCTGGCTGCAGGACACCGAAGTGGTGTCTCTGCTGGTCGAGGCGTTGGGCGAAGCGGTCGTACGGCTGCGCCAGCGGATCGCCGCGACGGAGGAGTCCGACCTGGTGACCCAGGACCTGCTCATCCAGATCACGGCCTCGCTGGAGAAGCAGCGCTGGATGTTCCAGGCGGAGAACTCGCCGCTCTGACGAGCGTCAGCAGCCGCCGTCCGGAGGCTGCGAAGTCGCTCAGCCCCTTGAGGAAGGCGATCAGGTCCTTGGTGAAGGCCTGCTCGTAAGCAACGACGCCATTGAGGCGGAGGTGCTCGATCAGCTTGGGCCAGGTCGTCGGCTTAGGTGTCCATGTCGTTGCCCTGCCAGGGCTGACCGGAGCGGCCGTGTCCACGCCGGTCGTGGGCGATGGCGCGGAAGCCGTTCTCCGCGACGAGGCGCAGCTGGTTGTCCCAGGCATCGGCGTTCAGCGGCCGGCCGCTCTGTTCGCCCGCGTGCGCGACACTTGCGCCTCAGTGGTCGTCCCAGTGCCCTTCGTGGTCAGCGTGCCGGTGACCGTCGTGCACATAGTCGACGTGGTCCCCATGGGGCACCGCCACGTGTCCGCATCCCTCGCCGTGCTGGTGCGCGTGGTCGCCGTGAGTGGTGTGCCCGCCGGCCTCGCACTCGTCCACATGGTCGTCGTGGACCCGGTGGAGGTGCCCGTCGTGGGAGTAGTCCACGTGGTCCCCATGCGGGATCGCGACATGGCCGCAGCCCGCATTGTGCTGGTGCACGTGGTTGGGATGGGGGGCGTGTGCAGTAGTCATGAGATTCCCCGGTTGCCTTTCTGAGCCCAGCAGCGGACGTACGTTTTGCGCCATTGGCTCAATTCTCCTTGCCGGCGAGACGTGCCGCAGCGGCTAACACGCCAGGGATCACCCGGTCGTATGTTCGCGTCTCAGCGTGCCCGGTTCAGCTCGAAGTCCTGATTATCGTGATGCTCTGTCACGGACAACCGGAGCAGACATGCACAATACGGAAGAACTGACGGACCGACCGCAGAGCGAACAGACCGTTGCCCCGATCCGGCACTACGCGTATCACCGCCGTGGCCCCTCTGCCGTCGTCGCCTGCGCACTCTGCCTGCTTCTCCTCGTCGCGCTCGGCCTACTGTCCGGCGCCGACGAGTGGCTGACGCACCCCGGCTTCCGGGCGTGGCAGACGATCTGCGTGGCCATCGCCGTGCAGGCTCTGCCGTTCCTCTTGCTGGGCACGCTGATCTCCGGCGCCGTCAACGCGTTCGTACCGGCCCATGCGTTCAGCCGGATGCTGCCGCGCAACCCTGCGCTCGCGGTGCCGGTGGCGAGTGCGGCCGGTGTCGTGCTGCCGGGCTGCGAATGCGCGTCGGTGCCGGTCGCGGGGAGCCTGATCCGGCGCGGCGTCACACCGGCGGCCGCCTTCGCGTTCCTCCTCTCCGCGCCCGCCGTGAATCCGATCGTGCTGGCGTCCACGGCCGTGGCGTTCCCCGGCAGTCCGGAGATGGTCGCCGCCCGGCTGATCGCCTCGTTGGCCACGTCCGCCGCCATGGGCTGGCTGTGGCTGAAACTCGGGCGCTCGGACTGGCTGCGGATGCCGCCCCGGCATACCGGCCATCAGGCCGGGAACAGCCGGTTGGAGGAGTTCCGGCTGGGCTTCCAGCATGACTTCCTGCACGCCGGCGGGTTCCTGGTGCTCGGTGCCATGGCGGCTGCGACATTCAACGTCACCGTGCCGCGCTCGGTACTGGAGACCTTCTCCGGGTCGGCCTGGCTGTCCGTGCTCTTCCTCGCCGGGCTGGCCGTCGTCCTGGCCGTCTGCTCGGAGGCGGACGCTTTCGTGGCCGCCTCACTGACCGGCTTCTCCCCCACCGCCCGGCTGGCGTTCATGGTGGTGGGCCCCATGGTCGACCTCAAGTTGATCGCTCTGCAGGCGGGGACCTTCGGCCGGGCCTTCGCCGTACGGTTCTCAACGGCCACGGCCGTGACGGCAGTCGTGTGCAGCGCGCTCACCGGGTGGTGGCTACTGTGAAGCGGACCGTCCAGGCGGCGCTGCTCCTGCTCACGGGGGCAGGGGTGCTGCGCGTCTCCCTGTTCAGCGACATCTGTCTGCGCTACGTCAAGGAAGGTCTCCAGCCCTTTCTCATCGTCTCCGGCATCGCCCTGGTCGGTCTCGGCATTGTCGGCGCGGTACGCGACGGACTCCCGTTCCCCGAGAGGCGCCGCTCGGGCGACGCGCACCACAGCGAAGCCACGCACGTACAGGACGGGCGGGGACATGACGGGCACGGACACGATCACAGCCACGGTCCGCGCATCGCCTGGCTGTTACTCCTGCCCACGCTCGCCCTGCTGTTCTTCGCACCGCCGGCACTGGGCTCGTACACCGCCGCGCGCGACAACGCCAAAGTCGTCGAGGACTATTCACGTTTCGAACCCCTGCCGTCGCGCGATCCGGCGCCGCTCTCGCTGACGGAGTTCATCGCCCGGGCGCAGCAGGACCAGAGGCAGAGCCTCGAGGGGCGCAGCGTACTTCTTTCAGGCTTCGTCACACCCGGCACCAACGGCACATGGGATCTGACCCGGCTGCTGGTGGCCTGTTGCGCCGCGGACTCCCAGTCCCTGACGGTCACCATGCACGGCGTGAAGGCGCCTCCTGCCGACACCTGGGTGAAGGTCACCGGCACCTGGCACCCGGACGGCACGCTGGGCACACCCTCCGCGGGCCTCGCCCTCGACGTGACCTCTCTTCAGCGGACCCCACAGCCTCCCAACCCTTACCTGGACCGGGCTCCGCTCACCGACTCCGCTCAGTCACAGGCCGGTTGAGTGAACGGCAACGTCGAGCCCCACCGACCGCTCCCCCTGTTCGTGCTTCAGGCCGGGGCCGCCGGGGGCACGATGCCGCGAGCGATGCCCAGGTCCACGAGGTCCTGCGGGCGCAGGCGAAGCTGGTCGGCCGTCGCACGAGTCGCCTCGGGCCCGCGTTTGAGGATCGCGGCGGCCAGCTCCGGAGCGATGACGGAGAAGTAACTGTCCGGCGTGACCCAGGTGTTGTGGGGTGCCGCGAGCGCGAGTGCGCCGCCGGAGCCGCCCTCGCCGATCAGCAGGCTGGTGACCGGCACGCGGGCGGTGGCCACGGCGCCGAACAGGTCCGCTATGGCGGCGCCCGCTCCCGCGCGTTCCGCGTCGGCGTCATTGGCGGCGCCTGGTGTATCGATCAGGGTGAGCACCGGGACGGACAACCGGTCGGCGAGGCGGATCAACCGGGCCGCGGTGCGGTAGCCGGCCGGGAGTGTGGGGGTGCCGCACTGGGCGGCGTAGGCGATGGTCCGGCCCTCGCGCAGGCCGAAGCCGCAGAGCATCCCGCGGTCGGCGCCTCCGCAGCGGTCGCCGTTGATCGACTCGCGGGTCTCGAAGTACGCGTCGAGATAGGCGGCGGCATGGGGGCGGCCGGGGGAACGGGCCTGGAACACCGCGTCCCAGCCGGTGGCGGGGAGTCCGGCACGGCCCAGGGCCCGGGGCGGCGGCGCGGGCCGGAGGAAGTGGCCGGACTCGGCCGCGTCGGCCGCGGCCGACGGCCGCCCGGCGGCATCCGCGGCGGCGGGCAGCGGCGTCGAGGAGCCGCCCGCCAGCAGCCTCAGCCATCGTTCCAGCGTCCTGGGCAGCTCCTCCTGCCGCACCACCGCGTCGACATGGCCCGCCGCCCATTGCGCCTCGGTCGTGTAGGCGTATGGATCCGCGTCCGGCGGGCGTACGCGCGAGCCGGCGAAGCCGATCTGGGCGCCGGGCAGCGCAAGGATCACGTCCGCGCCCGCGCCCAGCGTGGCCCAGCCGCCGCCCGTGGTCGGGTCGCGCACCACGGCGACCTGCGCCAGCCCCGCCGCGCGGGTCAGTGCGGACTGCCGTGCCACGCGCTGGAGTTGGGTCAGGGCGCGCATCCCCTCCTGCATCCGGCTGCCGCCGGTGGCGATCAGCGAGACGACGGGCAGCCGTCGCTCTCGCGCATGCGTGTGCGCCGCCTCCAGCCGGTCGCCGGTCCGCTCGCCCAGCGATCCGCCCAGGAAGCCGAACTCGAAGGAGATCAGCACCGCTTCGGTGGCCCCGACCGGGCCGCTGCCGCAGACGACGGACTCGTGTTCGCCTGTGCGTTTCGCGGCGCGGGCACGCTGCTCGTCGTATCGCTGCCAGGCGATGGGGCCGTCGGGGGCGGACATGCCCTCGGGAACGGGAAGTTCGGTGAAGGCGGACGTCACCCGGGCTATGGCATCGCGGGCCGTGAGGGGGTCAGCCATGGAGGGCCCGCTTCATGACCTTACCCATGTCGTTGCGCGGCAGGGCGTCGAGAAAACGCACGTCGCGTGGGCGTTTGTGCGGGGCGAGCTGCGCTGCGACATGCGCGGACAACTCCTCGGGCGCGGGTGGCCCGGACGGGTCGGCCGGCACGATCCAGGCGACGATCCGCTCGCCCAGGTCCGCGTCCGGCTCCCCCGTCACCGCCGCCTCCCGTACGCCGGGGTGGTCGAGCAGCGCGTTCTCGATCTCGCCCGCGCCGATCTTGTAGCCGCCGCTCTTGATGAGGTCGGTGGCCTTTCGGCCGACGATCCGGACATACCCGTCGGCGTCGAGGCTCGCCATGTCCCCCGTACGGAACCAGCCCCCGTCGAAGGCCGCCGCGGTCGCGTCGGGCCGGTTCAGATACTCCGTGAAGAGGTTCGGTCCGCGCACCTGGATCTCGCCGATGCCGTCGCTCTCGTCGACCAGCCGCAGCTCAACTCCCTTGAGGGGCAGGCCGACCGTGCCGGGACGCGGCTCGCCGCCGGCCCGGACGGACTGCCGGGGGTCCGGGGGTGTCCACCGGGTCGAGCACAGCATGAGTGTCTCGGTCATGCCGTAACGCTCGATGACCGTGCGGCCGGTAGCCGCCGCGATCCGCTCGTGGTCGTGCACGGGCAGCGCGGCCGAGCCGGAGACCAGCAGCCGGGCTCCGGCCAGGGCCTTCGCGAGCCGCGGATCGCCGGGAAGCGCCTCGGCGATCCGGTGATACATCGTCGGCACGCCGAACAGCATCGTCGCGCCCGACTCCAGCTCGCGTGCCACGCCTTCCGTGCTGAACCGTCCCAGATGCCGCACCGAGCCGCCGCGGCGCAGCGGGCCGAGGATGCCGAGGATCAGTCCATGGACGTGGAAGAGCGGAAGGCCGTGGACGAGGACGTCGTCGGAGGTCCACTGCCAGGCGTCCTCGAGGGCGTCCAGGGTGGAGATGATCGCGCGGCGCGGCAGCACGGCACCCTTGGGCGGGCCCGTGGTGCCCGAGGTGTAGACGATGAGGGCGGGGGCATCGGCGGACGGCTCCGGCGGCAGCGATGCGCGCGCCGCGGTGGTCTCGATGTCCGTACGCGGCAAGGCGCTCAGAGCCGGGGGCAGTTCGGCCCCCGGCTCCGCCAGTACGAGTGACGGCGCACTGTCCCCGACGATGTGCGCCAGCTCGCGCTCGCCGGTCTTCGGGTTGAGCGGTACGGCGGGCACACCCGCAAGCAGCGCGGCCACCACGCCCACCGCCGTCTCCAGGGTGGGCGTCGCCCAGACCGCGACCCTGCGCGCATCGGTGATCCGGGCGGACAGCGAGCCTGCCGCCGCGGCCAGTTCGGCGTGGGTCAGAGACCGGTCGCCGAACCTGAGGGCGGGCAGCGGTGACCGGGCGGCGAGGGCGGGGAAGAAGAGGGACACGCGTCGTACTCCTTGCTGTCGGCGAGTCTGACCGGTCGTCCGAGGCCCGGCATCACGATGATCCCTCCGTACCCCGTCCGCTGGGTGAAAACCGGCTACGACGCCCGGTCGCCGGGTGCGTACCCGACCACGACCAGCGCCGGTCGTCCGACGTGCCCCCAGCCGTCGAACCAGGCGGGCAGCGGCGGCATGGCGAACCCGGCGTCGTCGGCGAGGAGTTTCCGCAGTGCCGGTACATGGGCCCGCTCCCAGCCCGTCCATCTTCCGGGCGCGCCGCAAGGCCGCTACGAAGGCGAGCTCCACGCTGTCCCGCCGCAAGTAGCGCAACTCCGGGTCTCCTCCAAGGCCGCCGGGTCACCTTGGCGGACCGCGGCCGGCAGTTCCGGCTCCGGGAGCACGTCCACGTCATCCATCGCGAGCACATCACGGTGGGGCGCGGCGTCCGCACCCCACCGCCTCTCAACCTGTGATCCGGAACGAGTCGATGTGATCAGTGCCTTCCGTGCGTGCGCGTCAGCGCATCGGGGAGATGCCCGCGTCACCGCGAGCGCCTGCGCGGGCCCGGACGCGACGGGGTGCGCCGACGTCCATGGCGGCCATGGCCAGGCCGAGCAGCAGAGCCACGGCGCCGACGATGATGTTGTTGACGATGGTCCGAGTCGTGTCGACGTTACCGACGACGACCCACGGAGAGATGATCGTCCATGCTCCGATGGCTATCGCGCACCAGGCCATGGCGTGTGTCCGCTCGTATGCCGAGCCGAACCCGCCCATGCACAGCACATAGGCGGCGCCGGTGATCAGGTTGCACACGGCCAGCGTGGTGAGGCCGTTGAAGCCGACTATCCACGGCGATGCTGCCAGGTACAGGCCGGTCAGCAGGGCCAGTGTCTCGATCGCCTGGGCACGGGGGGTGGTGGTCGCCCGTTCGAACCGGGAGCGCATCTCGGCCAGATCGGGGTGTTGCTCGATGCTCGGATGGGTGGTCATTGCGGGCCGCCTCCATTCAGAAGCCTTTATCTGCCCTTTAACTCTGATATAACGCTTCCTCCGGCACCCCAGTCAACCGGTGCGCACAAGCACATTTGGCCGGTGCTTCTCCGGCCGCTCCGCGGGTGCCCGGACCTGGCGGGAAGAGCACCATGGGGGCATGGACGGACGCATCGGTGACATCAGTGCACCAGGGCGCGTCGCGGCACGAGACGAGGGCATCGGCCTGGACGAACTGGCCCTCGCGGCCCGCAATCACGGGCTGCCGCTGGAGGCCATGCGCTATGACCTCACCCCTGCCGGACTGCACTACGTCCTGGTCCACTACGACATCCCCGCGGCCGACGCCGACGGGTGGGAACTGACCGTCAGCGGCCGGGTGCGCACTCCGCTGACGCTGGACATGGCGACGCTGCGGTCCTTCCCGGCGGCGACCCAGCGCGTGACGATGGAGTGCGCGGGCAACGGCCGGGCCCTGCTCTCGCCGCGCCCGGTGAGCCAGCCCTGGCTGGTCGAGGCGGTCGGCACGGCCGAGTGGACCGGGGTGCCGCTGCGCGCCCTGCTCGCCGAGGCCGGGGCGGGTGCGGATGCCGTCGAGGCGGTATTCAGCGGAGCCGACCACGGCGTCGAGCGCGGTGTCGAGCAGGACTACCGGCGCAGTCTGCCGTTGCCTCTGGCCATGAGCGACGATCCGGAGGTGCTGGTGGCCTACTCGATGAATGGAGGTCCCCTGCCGCCGCAGCACGGCAGTCCGCTGCGGCTGATCGTCCCCGGCTGGTACGGCATGGCGCACGTGAAGTGGCTGCGCGACATCGCCCTCACCGACACCCCGTTCACCGGCTTCCAGCAGAGGGTGGCTTACCGCTACCGGCAGCAGGCCGACGATCCCGGCGAGCCTGTCACCCGGATCGCGCCGCGAGCCCTGATGATCCCGCCCGGGTTCCCCGACTTCATGTCCCGGGCCCGCGTCGTACGCCCCGGTGAGGTGCCGCTGGAGGGCCGGGCCTGGTCCGGGCACGCCATGGTGACGAGGGTGGAGGTGAGCACCGACGGCGGCGGTTCCTGGAGCGAGGCCGAACTCGCCCCGCCGGACGGGCACCGTTGGGCCTGGCGGCGCTGGCAGTCCTCGTGGACCGCCGCGCCGGGCAGCCATGTGCTCAGCGTCCGCGCCACCGACGCCGATGGCCGTACTCAGCCCCTCACCCAGCCGTGGAACCGCGGCGGCTTCGCCAACAACCTGGTCCAGCGGATCTCCGTACTGTGTCTGGAGAACGACTAGCTCTTCACGACGGCGGCAGCGCCTGCTCGGCCCAGATCGTCTTGCCCTCGGTGGTGTGCCGCGAGCCCCACCGCATGGTCATCTGCGCGATGAGGAAGAGACCCCGGCCGCCTTCGTCGTCGCTGCCGGCGTGACGCAGATGGGGTGAGGTGGATCCTGTGTCGGAGACTTCGCAGATGAGCGTCTGGTCGCGGATGATCCGCAGCTGAATCGGGCCGGCGGCGTACCGCACGGCATTGGTGACGAGCTCGCTCACCACCAGCTCGGTGGTGAACACGAGTTCGTCGTCGAGGCCCCACTCTCCGACCTGCTCGGCGACCGCGGCTCGGGCCCGGCCGACCTCCTCCGGGTCGGGCGCCAGCTCCCACTCGGCCACCTGGTGACGGTCCAGCGTGCGCGTGCGTACGAGCAGCAGCGCGGCGTCGTCGTCCACGGAACCGGGCAGAAGCCTCTCAACAGCGCTGTCGCACAGTTCCTCCAGCGGGCGGCGGTGGTCGGTGAGGACGGCGCGGAGCCGGTCGAATTCGGTGTCGAAGTCCCGGCCGCGGCCGCGGACCAGGCCGTCGGTGAACAGGGCGACGAGGCTGCCTTCGGGCAGTTTCAGTTCCGCGCTCTCGAAGGGCAGGCCTCCGAGGCCGAGGGGCGGGCCCGCGGGCAGGTCGGGGAAGGTGACCGAGCCTGTTGCCGGGTCGACGACGGCAGGGAGGATATGGCCGGCGCGCCCCATTCTGCAGAGTCCGGACACCGGGTCGTAAACGGCGTAGAGGCACGTCACCCCGAGCCCGTCGTGGTCGGTCGCGCTGTCGCTGTCGATGAGGGCGGCGGCCTGCTCGTCGGCGGTCTGCCCGATCAGGTCGTCCAGGCGCGCGAGGAGCTCCTCGGGCGCGAGGTCGAGGCGGGCGAGCACACGTACGCTCGTGCGCAGCCGGCCCATGGTGGCCGCGGCGCGCAGACCGTGGCCGACCACATCGCCCACGACCAGACCGACCCGCGCGCCGGGCAGGGCGATGACATCGAACCAGTCGCCGCCGACGCCGGCCTTGCTGTCCGCGGGCAGATAGCGGTACGCCATTTCGAGGGCGGTGAGCTGCGGCAGCGTCTGCGGAAGCAGGCTGCGCTGAAGCATGAGGGCGGCGGCGTGCTCACGGGTGAAGCGGCGGGCGTTGTCGATGCATACGGCGGTCCGGGCGACCAGCTCGTCGGCGACCGCCAGCTCACCGGTGTCGAACGGGTCGGGGTGGCTGTCCCGCGCAAAGGTGACCACTCCCAGCGTGGCGCCCTCGGCACGCAGGGGCACGACCAGCAGCGAGCTCGGCGGCGGTCGCCCGGCACCTGCCTGTGTGAGCACCCGGCGTTCCACTACGGACCGTCCCGAGGCGAGGCTGCGGGCCTGGGGCGAGTCCGGCGGGAAGTCGATCCGCCGGGCGGTCCCGGCTTCGTTCGGGCCCGCCCGCTCCTCTCCCGGCGCCTCCTCTCCCGGCGCTCCCCACACCCGGACCACGCTTTTCGGCTCACTGCCCGACGTGGGCTGATCGCCGCCAAGGACTTCCTCCAGGAGGTCGACCGTGACCGCGTCGGCGAACTGCGGGACGGTGACAGCGGAGAGCTCCTGCGCCGTGCGGCCCATGTCCAGGGTGGTCCCCACCTGTCCGCCCGCCCGGACCAGCAGGTCCAGTCGCTGCTGCGCGAGATAGCGGGCGGTGATGTCCACCGTCTCCTCGCACACGCCCAGCGAGGAGGACCCGGCGTCCTGCAGCCGGTAGTAGGAGCACGACCAGACGTGGTCGTGGTCCGGGTCCACGGGCGGGCGGCCCCGGTAGTGGAGTTCGATGACGGGCTCGCCGGTGGTGAGCACCCGCCGCATGATCTCCTCCAGCGTCGCCGGATACCGCGGGGACAGGACCTCGCCGTGGGTCACCATGTCGTCCGGGCCCATGCCTTCGTACTGCGAGTTGCCCATCTCCTGGAGCAGGGCGAAGTTGGTCCACACCACCCGCAGCCGCGTGTCGTAGATGGCCAGGCCCACCGGTGACTGCGTGGCCAGGCCGCGGAGCATCGCCTGCAGGGCCTCCCACTGTTCGGTCTCGTCCGCGTCGGCCAGGCTGAGCAGCCGGGCGGGCCCGGCTCCCGTGTAGGCCAGCGGAAGCACCGCGGTGGCCACGCGGAGGGTACGGCCGTCCCGGTGCCGCATGGGCAGCACCTGCCGGCGGGAGAACGGGGCGCCCGGAAGGTCCGCGGCCGTGCTATGCCCGGCCGCGGGGTGCACCACCAGGGCGCCGATCGGGTGCCCGAGCACTTCATGCGGCGGGTAGCCCAGCAGTTCCTCGGCCGTGGGGCTCCAGCCGACGACGGTGCCGTGGGCGTCCAGCACGGCCGTGGCCGCTCTCGTGACGTCGAGGGGGCCGCGGAAGCCGCGATCCTCGGCTGCGTTCAGTGTGCTCATGGCACCCGCCTCGCTCCGGCCCGGGGCCCGTGTGCTCCTGAGGCCTCGGCCCAGCGGGCGGCGAGCAGCAGTGCGATGTCGTCGGGCCGGTCGGTGGCGTGCCGGGCCTCGCGGATGAGGCGGTCCGCCGTCTCGGCGAGAGGGGACGGGCCGGCTTCGGCGAGTGTGCTGCACAGCTGGTCGATGCCGAGGTCGATGTCGCTTCCCGGCTGCTCGACCAGTCCGTCGGTGTACAGCGCCAGAACCTCGCCCCGCGCGAGCCGCAGTTCGGCGACGGGGTACGCCGCGCCGGCGTCGACGCCGAGCACGACGCCGCCAGGGAGGTCCAGGACCTCGGTGCGGCCGTCGACGTGTCGCAGCAGGGGCTGTGGGTGCCCGGCCCGCACGGCGTGGGCCAAGCCGGATGCCGGGTCCAGGACGATGTAGCAGCAGCTGGCGAACTGGCCGGGATCGAGGTCGATGAGCAGCCGGTTGGTGCCGGTCATCACCTCCTGCGGATCATGCCCGCTGAGGGCGAAGGCGCGTACGGCACTGCGCAGTTGGCCCATGGTGGCGGCGGCGGCGACGCCGTGTCCCTGTACGTCTCCGATGGCCAGGGCCAGCCCCCGGCCGGTCTCGACGACGTCGTACCAGTCGCCTCCGACGTCCATGCCCTGGGTGCCGGGGAGGTACCGCCCGACGGTGTCCACGTGTTCGACCACGGGCAGCCGGTGCGGCAGCAGGGCGTCCTGCAGGCCGCGGGCGAGGGCGGCCTCGGTGTCGTAGCGCTGGGCTCGCTGGAGGGCCTGCGCGATGAGTCCGGCCAGCGCGGTGAGGACGGTGCGCTCTTCGGGGCTGAAGCCGCGCGGCTGGTCGAAGCCCAGGATGCAGGAGCCGACGGGGCGTCCGGATGCGATCAGCGGCAGGAAGGCCCTGGCGCCGACGTTGGCGTCCATGGGGATGCCGGGGTAGGCGGCGGCCAGGCTTTCCATGGACTCGAAGAAGATGGGGCGGCCGGAGGTGAGGGTCTCAACGCCGGGCAGCCGGGCGTCGAGCCCGACGCCGTCGAAGCGGTCGAGGAAGCCCTGCGGGAAACCGGTCTCCCAGGCGAGATAGAGATGTCGCTCGTTCAGGAGGTAGATCGCCAGCTGCCGGCCGCCGAACGCGGGCAGCAGTTCCTCCGTGACCACGGCGGACACCTGGCGGGCGGTGACGGCCTCGGTCAGCGCGATGGCCAGGGCGACCGGGCGGTACAGCGCGGAGGCGCGGTCGGCCGCGGAGCCGAGTCCCACGCCCGGCAGGACGGCGGACTCCGGCGTGGGCACGGGCTGTTCCTCCTCGGCGACAGTGAGGGTCACTCCGTCGTGGCCGGGGTAGAGCGCGACCGACATCCACTGCTTGGACGCGCTCTGGGCCATGAAGTGGACGGGCTCGTGGGAGATCAGTGCGGCTCGGAAGTGGTCCTCGTGGCCGGGGTGCCCGAACCACGGCAGCGCCTCCCACAGGACGCGCCCGGCCAGCGCGGACCGGGCGTGGCCGAGCAGGGTCTCCGCGCTTTGGTTGATGTGGACGATCCGGCCGAGACGGTCGAGCGAGAAGATGCATTTCGGGAGCCGGTCGGTGGCTTCGGCGGCGATCGGCCCGATGCCGAGGTCCACGAGGAAGCCGTTCAGATGGCTGCCGGGGCCGTCGGACTGCGGGAGCGCGCGGCCCGAGATCTCCAGCAGGTGCGGTCGGCCGTCGGGGCCTCGCAGCCGCATCCTGCGCGCCACCGGCCGACCCGACTCCACCGCCTGCCGGGCGATCGCCCACAGTCCGTACACGTCCTCCGGTGCCAGCCGCTCCGCAAGCACCTCAATGGTGCCGGGGAAGCCCGCGGGGTCGGTGCCCAGGATCGCGCACAGTTCCGCGTCGGCGGATACGGAGCCACTGTCGAGGTCCCAGTCGAAGTGACCGATGCGCACAGGCGGCGTGCTGCCCGCGGGCAGCTGGACAGAGACCGGTTCACCGTCCCACTCGATGAGCGGTCCGTCGGCGCCCAGCTCCGCGAGGATGCCGCCGAGCCGCCTTGCGGCGACTTTCAGCCGACGGCGGTCACTCTGGCTGACCGGTCTTCCGGGAGTGGCCCGGCGCAGCACGACGAGCACCCCGTACTTCTCGCGGTCGCCGACGACCGGCTCGTACAGGGAGCCGAAGGGGTACGGCATGCCCGCCATCAGCTGCGGGAAGCGGCGCATGGCTTCCTCTGCGTCGGCGAGATGGATGGCCTGGCCCGATCGGTGGGCCTCTGCCACCGGGAACGGACGGTTCACATGCATGCGCCACCAGGGACGGAAGAGCCGGGCGGGCAACCCGGCGAGCACGGCGAGGCGGAGCAGCCCCTGCGTCCGGGAGCGCAGATAGATGGCACCTGCGTACCCGCCGACCGATTCGATCGCGCTGACGGCGGCCTGTGCGAGCACCAGGGCCAGTTCGTCCGGAACTCGGCCGGTGGTGTTCGGTGTTCCGGGCGTCGGACCGCGCTCGCTCGGCGGTGCGTTCCCGGCCGCCCCGTACCAGTTCACACAGCCAGCATGCTCCCCCGCGGCCGTGCCGCGCATCTCTATGACCCGCCCGCACTGTCGGCCAGCGGTCCACCGAATGGGACATTTCGCCCGCCTGCCGAGTAAAATTGCATACAGGAAGTTTTCTCTTCAAATTTCCTGCGAGCGAGCCTGGAGGTAACAGTGGATGTCCTCGTGCTCATCGGCCGCATTCTCTTCTGCGTCCTGTTCCTCAACTCGGCGGTCGGCCACCTCACCAAGACGAAGGCCATGGCCGGTTACGCCGCCTCCCGTGGCGTTCCCGCCCCCGTGGCGGCGACCGCGGGCAGCGGAGTCCTTCTCCTCGCCGGCGGGCTGATGGTGCTGTTCGGGGTCTGGGCCGACCTGGGCGCGCTGCTGCTGGCGGTCTTCCTGGTCCCGACGGCGCTCCAGATGCACCCCTTCTGGAAGGAGACCGACGAACAGGCCAGGACGGTGGAGATGATCACCTTCTTCAAGGACCTGTCGCTGGCCGGTGCGGCGCTGATGCTGCTGGCCTTCTTCTCGTACGCGGGCCACGATCTGGGGCTCACTCTCACGGGTCCGCTCTTCCACATCAGCTGACGCACCCCTCTACGCAGGGGGTTTGAGCGGGTCGTGCCCGACCGACATCAGGCGGTGGCGCAGGCCCGGATCGCTGCCCCGCGGATCGCTGCCCCCCGGATCGTCGTCCCGCTGGGCGCCGACCGCGTCCACCACCTCGTACATCACGCTGATGTCGTCATTGGTGAGGTCGGCGCGGCGCTTGTGCAGAATGCCGAGCACATGCTGCCCGGTTGGACTGCCGTCGTGTTCCGGCAGCGGCTGTGCGCTCTCGTCCGCTTCGTACGCGGTCAGCCAGGCGCTCAGCTCCTGCGAGGTCATGTTGACCACACGGTGGAACTCCGCCCAGAGCGCGTCGAGTTCAAGGATGTCGATGTCGGCCACAGGTCCTCCCGGGGTGTGCGCGGCCTCATGGGACGGCGGTCTTTTCGGACAGCTGTCTTGTCGGACGGCGGTCTTCAGCTCGGACAGCGGTCTTCAGCGGCGGTCTCAGACCGTGGAGGAGAGGCCACGCAGCGTCTCGAGCACCTCTTGGTCGGAGACCTGGCCGAAGTCCGCATACCACTGCCCCACCGACTGGAAATTGTGCGGCTGGTGCAGGCACATGAGGTCGTCGGCCTCTTCCTTCAGTTCCACGGCGCTGCGCGAGGCGCAGACCGGTACGGCAAGGACCAGCCGTCCGGGGTTCTGGCGGCGCAGATGGCGCAGCGCGGCACGCGCGGTGATGCCGGTGGCGAGGCCGTCGTCGACCAGGATGACGGTTCGGCCCTGCACCTGGGGTTCGGGCCGCCCGCCGCGGTAGAGGTCGTCGCGACGGTGCAGTTCGAGTCGTTCCATGGCCACCTCCGCCGCGAACTCCGACTCGTCCAGGCCCAGGACTTCCAGCGCGAGGCGGTCGAAGACGGGCGGGTCCTCGCCGACGATCGCCCCGATGCCGACTTCAGGTGCGCCCGGGGCACCGATCTTGCGGACCACGAGGACGTCCATGGATACGCGCAGGGCCCGGGCGACCTCCGCGGCGACGGGCACACCGCCACGAGGCAGAGCGAGCACGATTGCTTCGGTGAGGTCACCGTCCGCCGCCCATTCCAGGAGCCTGACGCCGAGCTCCTGGCCGGCGTGCCGTCGATCGTCGAATCGCATGGCGTCCCTCCCTAGCGGCCGGCGTCCGACGAGCGTGCACCCGGTTCCGCCATCCTGCGGTGCGCAACCGCCTTCAGGCTGTCGGGGAGAACCCTGTTGGCGAGCCCCTGGACCTTGGTCCTGGCGGAGCCCGCGACGAGCTTCTTCCTCCCGGCCATGAGCGCCTCGAAACCCTGCCGCGCCACCAGCTCGGGATCGTCCTTCGGCTGCCGGCCGACCTTTGTGTCCTCCATGCCGGCCCGGTGGAAGAACTCCGTCTCCGTCGGGCCCGGCATGAGGGAAGTGATCGTCACACCCGTGTCCTTGAGTTCGTTCTGCAAGGCCTGCGCGAACGACTGGATGAAGGACTTCGAGGCGTTGTACACAGCCTGGAAGGAGCCGGGCACGGTCGAGGCGATGGAGGAGGTGAACAGCAGCCTGCCCTCGCCACGGGCGACCATGTCCGGCAGCAGACGCTTCGCCAGCTGCACGGTCGAGGTGATGTTGAGGTCGATGATGCGGATTTCGTCCGCGAGGTCGGTCTCGACGAACGCGCCGCCCTGGCCGACACCCGCGTTGAGCGCCGCGGCCGCGACCGGCCGGCCCGTGGCCGCGACGACCCGGTACAGCTCCTCGACGCCGCCCTGCGCGGCCAGATCGGCCTGGACCACCTGGACCCCCACGCCGACTCCGCTCGCCCGGACCTCGTCCGCCGCGAGGTACAGTTCGCCGTCCTCCGCGGCCAGTACGAGGTCGAATCCGTGCTCCGCGAACTGCTTGGCCAGTTCGAATCCGATGCCGCTCGATGCACCTGTGACGACGGCCAGTGGCTTGGTCTCGTTCATGCACCTCGGGTACCCGTCACGGCATACGCAAACGTTCTCCGGCCGGCTCGCCGCCCGAGGGGGTCACTCGCCGCCCGCGGGGGTCAGGTGTGTTCCAGCGGGCGGTCAGCGGCGCCTTATGGCTTCAGCAGCGTCTTGATCATGCCGTCCCGCTTCTCCTGGAACATCTCGTATGCCCTCGGTCCGTCCTCGAGCGGCATCCTGTGCGTCGCGAAGCCCTCCACGCCGAGCACGTCCTCGTCGTCGAGCAGCGGCAGGATGTCGCCCGCCCAGCGCTTGACGTTGGCCTGGCCCATCCGGAGCTGGATCTGCTTGTCGAACAGGGTCAGCAGCGGCAGCGGATCGGCCGCGCCGCCGTACACGCCGGACAGCGAAATCGTGCCGCCGCGCCGTACGACGTCGATCGCCGTGTAGAGCGCGCTCAGGCGGTCCACGCCGGCGTGTTCCATCACCCGTCCGGCGACGGCGTCCGGCAGCAGGCCGGTGATCCACTGGGCGGCCTTCACGACGGGCGCGCCATGCGCCTCCATTCCGACGGCGTCGATCACGGCGTCGGTCCCCCGCCCGTCGGTCAGATCGCGGATGGCGTCGCCGAGCCCCTTTCCATACCTGTGCAGGTCCATCGTCGTGATCCCGTGGTGTGCGGCCCTGGCGAGGCGGGTCGGCACCAGGTCGACGCCCACGACCAGGCGGGCGCCGCGGTGCAGGGCGACGCGGGCGGCCATCTCACCGATCGGTCCGAGCCCCAGGACGGTGACCGACCCGCCGGGCGGGATGTCGGCGTACTCGACCGCCTGCCACGCGGTGGGCAACACGTCGGACAGGTATACGAACCGCTCGTCGGGAGGCCCGTCCGGCACCTTGATCGGAAGGCTGTCGCCGAAGGGAACCCTCATGTACTCGGCCTGCCCTCCGGGCACCTGGCCGTACAGCTTGCTGTAGCCGAACAGCGCGGCCCCGGTGCCCCGCTCGCGGACCTGCGTGGTCTCGCACTGCGACTGCAGGCCCTGCTCACACATGAAGCAGTGCCCGCACGAAATGTTGAAGGGGATGACGACCCGGTCGCCGGCGGCCAGGGAGGTCACTTCCGGACCTGTCTCCTCGACTATGCCCATGGGTTCGTGCCCGAGGATGTCTCCGGGGTCCAGATACGGGCCCATCACCTCGTACAGATGCAGGTCCGATCCGCAGATTCCGGTGGATGTGACCCGCACAATGATGTCTCCCGGATCCTTGATGTGAGGGTCGGGCACGGTGTCCACCCGCACGTCCCGCTTTCCCTGCCATGTCAGCGCGCGCATGCCGTCCTCCTGTCACGGTGATGGTTCCGGCGCACTCCGGGTCCCCCGAGGGCGTCTCGCTACACACCGGTCGTCGTTTCATCCCTGCGCATCCGGACACCCGAACCCTCAGAGCAATGAATCTCCGAGCAATGAGTCAAGGTCTCAATCAAGGTGACGGAGTACGTCATGAGCCCGAACACAGGATTGCGAGTGGTGGTCACCGGGGCCACCGGCAACGTCGGCACGAGCGTGGTGAGGAGCCTGGCCGATCATCCGCAGATCGGCTCCGTCCTGGGGATCGCCCGCAGGATCCCCGAGCTGAGTGTCCCGAAGACCGAGTGGGCCGCCGTGGACCTCGCCCGACTGGAGGACACTCATCTGCTCTGGCAGCACTTCGCCGGCGCGGACGCGGTCGTCCATCTCGCCTGGCGGTTCCAGCCGACCCACGACCCGGTGGTGACCTGGGAGACGAACGTCCTCGGCTCGCTGGAGGTGTTCAACGCGGTCGCGTCCGCCGGTGTGCCGGCGCTGATCCACGCCTCGTCGGTCGGGGCTTACTCACCGGGGCCGAAGGAGGGCCGCGGCGTCGACGAGTCCTGGCCCACCCATGGCTGGCCGGACGCCGCGTACTGCCGCGAAAAGGCCTATCTCGAACGGGTTCTGGACACCTACGAGCGGGATCATCCCGAGGTCCGCGTCGTGCGGATGCGGCCCTGCTTCCTGTTCAAGGAAGGCGCCGCGAGCGAACAGCGCCGCATCTTCGCCGGCCGCTTCCTGCCCGGACCGCTGTTGCGACCCGAACTGCTGCCGTACGTACCGGACTTGAAGGGCCTGCGCTTCCAGGCGCTGCACACCGACGACGCCGCGGAGGCCTACCGTCAGGCTGTGCTGCGCGATGTGCGCGGAGCGTTCAATCTGGCCGCCGGACCGGTGGTCGACGCGCGGTCGCTGGGCGAACTCCTCGACGCGCGCGTGGTGCCCGTACCGCGGCAGGCAGTACGGGCGATGCTGGCCGCCGCATGGGGGCTGCATATGGCCCCGGCGTCACCGCACCTGTTCGACGCGGTGCTGCGGCTGCCGCTCCTGGACCCCTCGCGTGCGCGTGACGAGCTGGGCTGGACGCCGTCACACACCTCGCTCGAGGCAATCGCGGAATTCCTGCGTGGAGTTCGCCAGGGCAGTGGCGAACCCACGGCTCCGCTCGCGGGCCACAGGGCGCATTGAGTCGGACCGCGGCACGCGCTCCAGTTTTAGTTCAATATTTAATTACACGGAGACCCCCGCAAGGGAAACCGCCGACCCCCTCGGACGCGTAGACGTGCGGGGTCACGACGGCCATCGCAGGATGGTCCTGTCCAGGGCGTACTGACGCAGGCGGGGCCACCGGCTCCTGACGAGGGAGAACCGCGATGTCCCCATACCCGCCGATCGCAGACCACGGGATGATCGGGGACCTGCAGACCGTCGCCCTGGTGGCGGCCGACGGAGCGGTCGACTGGTTCTGCGCCCCGCGATTCGACTCCCCCAGTATCTTCGCCGCCCTCCTCGACCAGGAGCGTGGCGGCAGCTTCAGGATCACCGCCGACCATTCGGACGCCCGCGTCACCCAGCTCTACCTGCCCGACACCGCGGTCCTCGTCACCCGCTTCCTCACCGCCGAGGGGGTGGGCGAGGTCGTGGACTTCATGCCTCTGGACGCCCCCGAAATCGCGACGGACCGCCACCGGATGTTCCGGGTGATGCGCGTCGTACGCGGCAGCGTGCGCTTCACCCTGGAGTGCAGCCCTCGCTTCGACTACGGCCGCGCCAAGCACACGCTCACGCTGGCCGAGGCGGGCCACAGTGCCGTATTCACCGGCCCCGGCATCGACCTGCACCTGCAGAGCAGCGCACCGCTGTGGACCGACGACGACAATGACGTCCAGGCCTCCGTCACGCTCCAGGCCGGAGAGACCGCCGCGGCCGTGCTGACCACCTGCGCGACCGGCGCGGAGCCACCCGAGCCGCTCACCCGCGCAGCCGCGGAGGGCGCCTGGGGGGCGACCGTACAGTTCTGGCACCGGTGGCTGCGTACCTCCCGATACCGCGGCCGCTGGCGGCAGACCGTGAACCGCTCGGGCATCACGCTCAAGCTGCTCACCTACGCCCCCACGGGCGCCCCGATCGCCGCCGCCACCGCCGGACTGCCCGAGCAGATCGGCGGCGAGCGCAACTGGGACTACCGCTACACCTGGATCCGGGACGCCTCGCTGTCCCTGGGCGCGCTGATCGACCTGGGTTTCACCGAGGAGGCGAACGCCTTCCGTCAATGGCTCGGCGGGCGGCTGGCCGCGGGCGGGACCGTCTCCGGCGAGCCGCTGCAGATCATGTACCGGGTGGACGGCGACCCGAAACTCGAAGAGGAGGTCCTCGACCACCTGGAGGGCTACCGCAAATCCTTCCCCGTACGCATCGGGAACGGCGCCGCGGATCAGCTCCAGCTCGACATCTACGGCGAGGCGGCGTTCGCCATGATGGAGTCCGGCGGCATCGCAGAGAGCGGCGGCTTCGAGGGCTGGCAGGCGATCGCCCGGGTCCTGGACTGGCTGTCCGGCAACTGGGACCGGCCCGACGAGGGCATCTGGGAGACCCGCGGCGGCCGCAAGGACTTCACCTACAGTCGGCTGATGTCCTGGGTGGCCTTCGACCGCGGCATCCGTCTGGCCCGGCAGTACGCGCGCCCCGCCGACCTGCAGCGCTGGACCGCCACCCGCGACGAGATCTTCCTCCAGGTGATGGAGCGCGGCTGGAGCGAGAAGCGCCGGGCATTCGTCCAGCACTACGGCGGCGACGTCCTGGACGCCTCGCTGCTGCTCATGCCCCTCGTCGGGTTCGTCGCGCCGAAGGACCCTCGCTGGCTCGCCACTCTCGACGCCATGGACCGCGAGCTGGTCTCCGACAGCCTCGTCTACCGCTACGACCCGTCCGCGTCCCCCGACGGACTGCGCGGTTCCGAGGGCACGTTCACCTTGTGCACCTTCCACTACGTACAGGCGCTCGCCCTGGCGGGCCGGGTCGACGAGGCACGCTACGCCTTCGAGAAAATGCTCACCTACGCCAACCATGTGGGCCTCTTCGCCGAGGAGATCGGCCCGACGGGCGAGCAACTGGGCAACTTCCCGCAGGCGTTCACCCACCTGTCGCTCATCACGGCGGCGATGGCGCTGGACGACGCACTCGACAAGGCCGAAGCCCGGGAGCTGTAGCCCACTCGTGAGCTATGTTTCACGAGTGGGACGAGAAGGAGGCACACCGGTGCCATCAGGGCAGCAGGCACGTGCACAGGCGGCTGCGATCACGCCGGGACAGCAGGCTCCGGACGCCGAGGCGGCCCCCACGGACAGGGTCCTCGCACTGTTCGGCGGCCACCGGCTGTCCCCCGCGCAGCGGCGCATCGCCCAGTACCTGGTGGACCATCTCACCGAAGCGGCGTTCCTGTCGATCACGGAGCTCGCGGAGCGCGTGGGGGTGAGCCAGCCGTCGGTGACCCGCTTCGCCTCGTCCTTGGGTTTCAGCGGTTTCCCGGCCCTTCGCGAGGCGCTGCAGCCCATCGCGCTCAGCGCGGTCGCCGGTCACCCGGACACCCGCGAAGAGATCCGCCGCAACGAGCTGCAGGCCGCTGTCGACGCCGAGATCGAGAATCTGGAGAGCCTGCGGCGCCTGCTCGCCGACCCCAACCAGATCCTCGACGTCGGCCGCGAACTGGCCCGGTCGGCGCCGCTGACCATTCTGGGCCTGCGGATCTCGGTGTCCCTGGCGGAGTACTTCGCCTACGCGGCGAGGCGGATCCACCCCGATGTTCGTCTGGTGACCCGCGGCGGCAGCGTGGCCTACGACGCGCTGCTCCAGTCGCGGGAGGCGGGCGGCACTTGGATGCTCGCCTTCGCGATGCCGAGGCACGCGAACGAGACCTTGGCGGCGATGCGGGCCGCCCGCAGGACGGGGCTGCGCGTCGCGCTGATCACCGACCTGACACTCGGGCCGCTGGTGGACGAAGCCGATGTGGCGCTCACCGCGGGCACCGGATCCCGGCTCGTCTTCGACTCGTATGCGGCGCCGGGGGTGCTGTCCGCAGCCGTCCTGCAGGCGATGGCCGACGCGGATCCGGGGCGTACGCAGGTCCGGCTCGAGGGGTACGAGCAGGCTGCGGAACAGCACGACTTCTTCCTCGAGGACTGACGCGAACCGACGCGAACGGCGCGCATCGGGCGGGCCTCGGCAACACAGCCTGTGCATGAAATTTTTCATACTCTTGCTTACTCGACGGTATATATATTTACTGCACCTGGTGACCGCCCGGTCTGCCTCCGAGGTCGCGAGCCGGCCTCAGCCCTTCCCGAAGGAAATTCCGCAGGCCACATGACCGAACACCCAAGGGACGACGCTCCCTCCTCACGTCGCCCCCTGGTGTTCCACCCGGGCGATCCGCTTCCCGCGGACACCCGTGGCGGCCCCGGTCAACCCCTGGGCCGGGGCCGCCAGAAAGCTCCACTGTCATAGCCCGCACGCATCGCATCCGGAAGGGACGACGATGTCCTCCCAGATCTACACACCTCTCAGCCCGGACTGGCCTTGTCAGGTCAAGGCTCCCGGCAGTCACGACTGGGAGCGCACGGCGGCGCGCTGGCTGCGAGACCTCCTGCCGGCCCGTTACGCCGGCTACTCGACGCTCACCCGCCACCACGTCCTCCTCGCCCGCCATGCGCAGCTCCAGCTTCAGCACGAGGTCAGGGCCGTGCGGGCCGCGCTGCAGACCAGCAGGGCGGAGCTGCCCACCCTCGGGCTGTCCGACACGACCATCGAGAACACCATCAGGCTGTACGCCATCGAGCTGGAGCAGCTCAACCGGCTGGCCCGTGGCGTCCGGCTCATCACCGAAGCCCTCCTGGCGGGCACGGATGCTCAGCGCAGGCGGTCACACGCCTAGCGTCACCGTTTTCTGCGGATGAGGATGACCGTCAGGGCGGCGAGTGCGGCCGCCACAAGAAACACCGCCGCGCGCTTGGCGACCGGGACGCCCGCCATGCGCAGAAGGTCGATCGGCTCGGCCTCGTACCAGCCGGTGCGGCCGGACACGCCAGGCTCGGCACTGCCGGCCCCGGCCCGGCCGGGGCCGGTGGCTGCGCCCGTCGCGGCGCCGTCGCCGACGGGCGCGCTCGCCGACGGTTCCCCGCTCGCCAGCTGCCGCGACACGCAGTCGGCGAACTGGCCCACGAGCTTGTCGCCCACATCGGCCATGACTCCGCGGCCGAACTGGGCGGGCCGTCCGGTGATCGTCAGATCGGTGACGACCGTGACCGCCGTACCACCGTCGCCCTCGGCCCCGGCCTCGGCCAGGGTTCCGGTGACGGTGGCTCGCGCGGTGCCCTGCCCGCGAACTTCCTTGCCATGCGCGGTCAGGACGATCCGGTGTGCCGCCTCGTCCCTCTCCTCGAAGGTGGCGGTGCCGAAGTAGGTCACGGTGATCGGTCCCACCTTCACCTTCACCCTGCCCATGATGTGCTCGCCGTCGAAGCCCTCCACGGTGGCGCCCGGCATGCAGGGGGCGATCCGCTCGATGTCGAGCAGCACCCGCCACGCCTCGTCGACCGGGACAGGGACGGTGAACTGGTGTCGCAGCTCCATGGTCTTCTCCTCACACCGGCTTCAGACGGGCACGGTGGATCGCTCCGGCTGTTCGTGCCAGCGGGCTGCCGCTGCCGCCCCACCGCAACGCGACGATCTCCGCCGCGATCGATACCGCCACCTCCTCGGGAGTACGGGCGCCGAGGTCGAGGCCGATGGGCGAGCGCAACCGCTCCAGCTCGGCCGCGTCGACTCCGTTCGCCCGCAGGCGCGCCAGACGGTCCTCGTGCGTTCGGCGGCTGCCCATCACACCGATGTACGCGGCCGGGGAACGCAGGGCCACTTCGAGCAGCGGGACGTCGAACTTCGGGTCGTGGGTGAGCACGCAGATCACGGTCCTGTCGTCGACTTCGGTGCCCCCCAGATACCGGTGCGGCCAGTCGACCACCACCTCGACCCCGTCCGGGAAGCGCCGGGCGTCGGCGAAGACCGGGCGTGCGTCGCACACGGTGACCCGGTAGCCGAGGAACGCGCCGATCCGGGCCACCGCGGCGGCGAAGTCGATCGCGCCGAACACAAGCATCCGCGGCGGTGGGGCGAAGGACTGGAGGAACACGGTGACGTCGTCCTCGCGCCGTTCGCCGTGCGGGCCGTAGTGGCGCCGGCCTGTCGCCCCTTGCGCCAGCTCGCCGCGCGCGTCGTCGGTGACCGCGGCGTCGAGGCCTGCCGATCCCAGCGAGCCGGACACCGCGTCCGGCCAGACGGCGAGCACGGCGCCGCGCGGCGCGGGCCCGTCGATCACGGTCGCCACCACGACCGGGCGGTGCTCGGCGACCGACGCGGCGACCTCGCCGAACGAGCCGTCGACCGCCGCGGAGACGGAGCGTACGAGGACTGTGATCTCGCCGCCGCAGGTGAGCCCGACGGCGAACGCGTCGTCGTCGCTGTAGCCGAAAGTCTGCAGCTGCGCCCGGCCGGTCTCGACGACCTCCTTGGCGAGGTCGAACACCGCGCCCTCCACGCAGCCCCCGGAGACGCTGCCGACGACCTGGTCCTCCGGGCCCACAGCCATCGCCGCCCCCGGGCCGCGCGGCGCACTGCGGCTGACCGCGACGACGGTGGCGAGCCCGAACGGGCTTCCGGAGGCGTACCAGCGATTCAGCGCCGGGAGGATCTCACGCATCGGCCGCACCTCTCACCACTGCCGCCAGGCGCTCCAGCGCGCCCAGGCTGTGCCCTTCTACGAACGCGTCCACGTGGGGCAGCGCCGCGGCCATTCCGGCCGCCAGCGGCTCGTATCCCGGGCGCGCTTTGCGCGGATTGGCCCATACCACTCGGTGGGCCAGTCGGTGCAGCCGCCGCATCTGGGCCGCGAGCAGCGCCGGGTCCGATCGCTCCCACCCGTCGGACAGCACGACGACCACCGCTCCCCGGGCGGTCCCCCGCTGCCCCCACCGGTCGAGGAAGCCGCGGAGCGTCTCGCCGAGCCGGGTGCCTCCGCTCCAGTCGGGCACCGCCGACGCGACAGCGGCCAGTGCCGCGTCCGGATCGCGGTGCGCCATTTCGCGGGTCACGCAGGTCAGCCGGGTGCCGATGGTGAACACCTCGGTGCGCGTGCGGGCAGAGGTACCGGACGGCGAGCCGTGCGCCGCCGCATGCGCGAAGCGCAGCAGGGCGTCCGCGTACGGGTCCATCGAGCCGCTCACGTCCAGCAGCAGCACGACGCGGCGCGGCTTGGTGGCGGGGGCGCGGTGGCGCAGCCGCGCCGGCTCCCCGCCGCCGCGCAGCAACTCCCTTACGGTGCGCCGCGGATCGACGCCGCCGCGCCGGGCGGGTCGCAGCCGGGGAGTACGGCGCGGTTCGCCGCTGAGCGAGAACGCCGCGAGCAGCCGGCGCAGATGCGCGCGCTCGGCCGCGGACAACTCGGCCATGTCGCGGTGGCGCAGGACTTCCGCGGAGCTCGCGAGGGCGGCCGCGGGCGGCGCCCCGGCCTGTTCTTCCCCTGCTTCGAGAGGCGGGCGGGCCTCGGCGGCCGGCATGCGGAGCACCGCCCCCGGGGCCGGGACCCGGCGCACCCGGTCGGAGGGCCGCTGCTCCTGCGCGAAGTACGCCGCGAACACGCGCTCGTACCGCTCCAAGTCGTCCTGGCTGCCGCACAGGGTGAGCCGGCCCGTCCAGTAGACGTCCGAGCGGCGCCCGGCGTCGAGGAGGTCGAGCGCGCGCAGGAAGGTCTGCACGCGGTCGGGGCCCGTGGAGAGGCCGGCCTCGCGCAGTGCCCGGGCGAATCCCACGAGGACCGCCGTCGCGTCCACCGCCGGCGCCGCGGGCATGACGTCACGCTCCCCGCGCGGCGAGCACCGCGGTCAGGTCGAGGGACCGGGCCCGTTCCGCGTCCTCTCGGTACTTGAGCACCGAGCCGAGTGTCGCGACGGCCAGCTCCGCGTCGAGTTCTGTCGCGCCGAGCGCGTCGAGGGCCTCGGCCCAGTCGATGGTCTCGGCCACCCCGGGCGGCTTGAGCAGGTCCTGCGTGCGCAGTGTCTGCACGACGGCGGTCACCTGCGCGGCGAGCCGCTCGGTCACCTGGGGCTGGCGCCTGCGGACGATCGCGAGTTCGCGTTCGAAGCCCGGGTGGTCGAACCAGTGGTACAGGCAGCGCCGCTTCAGCGCGTCGTGGACCTCGCGCGTGCGGTTGGAGGTGAGTACGACGACGGGCGGCGACTGGGCCCGCAGGGTGCCCAGTTCGGGAACGGTGACGGTGTACTCGGAGAGCAGCTCGAGCAGAAAGGCCTCGAACTCGTCGTCGGCCCGGTCGACTTCGTCGACGAGCAGCACCGACGGCTGGGTCTCCAGCGCCTGCAGCAGCGGCCGCGCCATGAGGAACCGTCTGCTGTACAGCTCGCTCTCCAGCCGGTCCGCGTCGGTGATCCCGGCCGCTTCGGCAGCGCGCAGGTGCAGCAGCTGGCGCGGGAAGTCCCAGTCGTACAGGGCCTGGGAGGCGTCGATGCCCTCGTAGCACTGGAGGCGGATCAGGGGTGCGTCGAGAACCTGCGCGAGAGCGGAGGCGAGCGCCGTCTTGCCCACACCCGCATCGCCCTCGCAGAAGATCGGCCGGTGCAGTTTCAGGGCCAGGAAGCAGGCGATGGCGAGACCGTCGTCGACGAGATAGCCGGTCTTCTCCAGTCTCGCTCGCAACTCGTCCGGCCCGTCCGTCACACCTGTCACTCCATCCCGGCCGCGGCCAGTACCGCTCGCCGGGTGAGCACCCGGGCGAGGTGTTCGCGGTACTCGCGCGACGCCGACAGGTCGGACGCCGGACGGGTGCCTTCCGCCGCCGCTTCTGCGGCGCGTGCCACAGCTGCCGGGTCGGCGTCGGCCCCGGCGAGCGCCTCTTCGGTGGCGCTCGCCCGCAGGGGGGTCGCGCCCATGTTGGTCAGGCCGATACGGGACTCGGCGAGGCGGCCGTCGTCGCGCCGCACCAGCGCCGCCACGCCGACGACCGCCCAGGCCTGGGCGGACAGGTTGAACTTCTCGTAGTGGAATCCCCAGTTCTCCGTCTTCGGTACGCGGACCTCGACCAGCAGTTCGTCCGGCCGCAGCGCGCTCTGGAGGTAGTCGGTGAAGAACTCGGCGGCCGGGATGGTGCGCCGGCCCTGCGGCCCCGCGGCCACCAGCTCGCCGTCGAGGGCGAGCAGCACCGCCGGCAGATCACCGGCCGGGTCGGCGTGCGAGAGAGAGCCGCCGAGCGTGCCGCGGTGCCGTACTGCGGGGTCGGCGACCGTCTTCGCCGCCGCGGCCAGCAGCCCCGCGTGGCGGCGCACCAGCGGGTCGTGGATGACGTCGTGGTGGGTCGTCATGGCCCCGATCACGAGCGAACCGGAGGCGTCCTCGCGCACCCCGCGCAGTTCGGGGATCCGGCCGACGTCGACCAGCAGTTCGGGGAAGGCGAGCCGCAGACGCAGGATGGGGATCAGGCTCTGACCGCCGGCCAGGACCTTCGCCTCGTCGCCGCCGTCTGCCAGTGCGCGTACCGCGTCGTCGACCGTATGCGGCCGCGCGTAGTCGAATGCAGCGGGAATCATGCCGTCGCCTCCTCGGCCCTGGCCTGTCTGACGGCCTGCCAGATCCGTTCCGGCGTGCACGGCATCGCCACGTCGCTCACGCCGAGCGGCCGCAGTGCGTCCATGACCGCGTTGACCACGGCCGGGGTCGACGCGATGGTCCCGGCCTCGCCGACGCCTTTGACACCCAGGGCGTTGGACGTCGCCGGGGTCTCTGTGCGGTCGGTGACGAAGCTGGGCAGGTCGGGTGCGGAGGGCACCAGGTAGTCCGCCATGGTGCCGGAGACCAGGTTGCCCTCGGCGTCGTACACCGCCTCCTCGAAGAGCGCCTGGGCGATGCCCTGCGCGAGGCCGCCGTGGATCTGGCCCTGGACGATCATCGGGTTGATCACCTTGCCGACGTCGTCGACGCAGACGTAACTGCGAATGCGGGCCCGGCCCGTCTCGGTGTCGACCTCGATGGCGCACAGGTGGGTGCCGTGCGGATACGAGAAGTTGTCCGGGTCGACCAGGTGCTCGGCGTTGATCGTCGGTTCCATGCCGTCGGGCAGGGTGTGCGACGAGAACGTCTCGAAGGCAACCTCCTGAATGGTCTTCGTCGCCTCGGGCGAACCCTTCACCGAGAAGGTGCCGGCGGAGAATTCCAGGTCGGCCTCGTTCGCCTCCAGCAGGTGCGCGGCGACCTTGCGGGCCTTGGCGACCACCTTCTGCGCGGCGTGGTGGACGGCCACCCCGCCGACCACGAGCGAGCGGGAGCCGTAGGTGTCCATGCCCTGCGGAGCCGCCTTGGTGTCGCCGTGCACCACCTCGACGTCGTCGAACGGCACACCGAGCGCGTCGGCCGCGATCTGGCTCCAGCAGGTGGCGTGCCCCTGCCCGTGCGGGCTGGTGCCGGTGACCACTTCGACCTTGCCGGTGGGCAGCATACGGATGGAGGCCGCCTCCCAGCCGCCGGCCACATAGCGCAGGTCGCGCAGAATCCGGCTCGGCGCCAGGCCGCACATCTCGGTGTAGGTGGAGATGCCGATGCCGAGCCGGACCGGGTCGTTCCGCTCGTTCCGCACGCGCTGTTCGGCCCGCAGATCGTGGTAGCCGAAGAGGGCGAGCGCCCGGTCGGTGGCGGCCTCGTAGTTGCCGCTGTCGTAGGTGAGACCGGCGATCGAGGTGTAGGGGAACTCCTCGTGGCCGATCCAGTTGCGCCGGCGCAGCTCCATCGGGTCGAGGCCGAGCTCCGCGGCGAGCTCGTCCATGGTCCGCTCGATCGCGAACGTCGCCTCCGGACGGCCCGCGCCACGGTAGGCGTCGGTGGGGGTCTTGGTGGTGAAGACGCCGGTGCAGTTGAACGTGTACGCGTTCATCTTGTAGATCCCCGGGTACATGAACGCGCCCAGGAGCGGGGTGCCGGGCGTGATCAGCATCAGATACGCGCCCATGTCGACGAGCAGGTCGACCCGCATGCCGAGCACCTTGCCGTCCCGGGTCGCCGCGAGCTCGATGTCCTGCAGCTGGCCGCGGCCGTGGTGAGTGGCCTGATAGCCCTCCGACCGGGACTCGGTCCACTTGACCGGCCGGCCGAGACGCCTGGCCAGCACGAGGGCGAGTGCTTCCTCGCCGTACACCTGGAGCTTGGAGCCGAAGCCGCCGCCGACGTCCGGGGCGACCACCCGCAGCTGGTGCTCGGGGATTCCGGTCGCAATCGACAGCGTCACCCGTGCGATGTGCGGGACCTGCGTCGATGAGTACAGGGTGTATTCGTGGGACGCTGTGGGCGGCGTGGCGACCACGGCCCTCGGCTCCATCGCGTTCGGGATGAGGCGCTGCTGGGTGTAGCGGCGGTGAACCACGACGTCGGCCCGGGCCTTCTCCGCTTCGTAGTCGCCCGTGGCGAGGGGCCAGGTGTAGCAGCGGTTGGTGCCCTTGTCGCCGTGCACCAGCGGGGCGCCCTCGGCCAGCGCGTCCTCCAGGTCGAGCACGGGCGGCAGTGGCGTGTAGTCGACGTCGACGGCCTCCAGCGCGTCGGCCGCGGCGTACCGGTCACGGGCGATCACGACGGCCACCGGGTCGCCGGCGTACCGGACCTCGTCGACCGCCACCGCCGGATGGTCGGGCATCACGATGTCCTCGGTCACCGGCCACACGCAGGGCATGGAGCCCATCTCGCCGGCCAGGTCGCGGCCGCTGAAGGCGGCGATCACCCCCGGCCGCTCCAGCGCCGGCGTCACGTCGACGTGGCCGATCGTGGCGTGTGCCATGGGGCTGCGCAGGATCGCCATGTGCAGCAGACCCGGGAGGGCGATGTTGTCCGTCCAGGTGGTCCGGCCGGTGACGAGCCGGGCGTCTTCCTTGCGCGTGCGGGAACTGCCGACCTCGCGTTCGGCGAGCCGCTCGGTCATGTCGTCGCCTCCTGCCCGGCCGTGGCCGGGGCCTTGAGCGGCTCCGGCGCGGTCTGTGTCACGGCTCCGGGCGAGGGGGCGCGACGGCGCTGCTCCTCGGCGGCGGCCGCGAGGACGGCGCGCACGATGTTCTCGTAGCCGGTGCACCGGCAGAGGTTGCCTTCGAGGCCGTGGCGGATCTCCTCGGGCGTGGGGTCGGGGTTCTCCTTGAGCAGGTCCCGGGCGGCCATGATCATGCCCGGCGTGCAGTAGCCGCACTGAAGGGCGTGCTGCTGATGGAACGCCGTCTGCAGCGGATGCCACTCGGTGTCGGAGGCCAGGCCCTGGATGGTCGTCACCTCGCCCCCGTCGGCCTGGACGGCCAGCACCGTGCAGCTCTTGACGCTCTCACCGTCCAGATCGACGGTGCAGGTCCCGCAGTTGGACGTATCGCATCCGACAGGGGTGCCGGTGAGGCCGAGCCGGTCGCGCAGATAGTGGACGAGCAGCAGGCGGGGTTCCACCTCGTCCTCGTACGCCGTTCCGTCCACCTTGAGCGAGATGCGGGTCATATGCCCTCCCAGATGCACAGATGCACGAAAGAGATCAATCCGGCGTTCTGTACCGATATGTGCAACTGTAAGTGGCGGCCCTGGGACGCGCTAGCGTTCGGTCGGGCCGGGGCGCGGATGCCTCCAGGCCCATCTGGATGGAGGCTGGAGGCATGTCGGGACGCCCGCCGATCGTCGTGCACCGGATCTCCGCCTCCGGTGGCCGCCGGGTCACGGTCCGGGACCAGATCATGGGCCTCGCCCACTCCGACGCGCATCTGCTGGAGTTTCTCCGCCAGGCCGGACTGCCGAACGCCGCGGACCTTCTCGACGACCCCACCTGGATCGAGTGGGTCGGCGACCGGCCGCACGAGTACGACCCGCTGGAGATCATGCCGTGACGACCGCTGTTCCGCTTCAGCGGCGGCGCAGGGACTGCGCGAGCTTCACGCCCGCCTCGTCGGCGAGCTTCATCAGCCCACGTCACGTCACGTCCGTCATGGGATCTCGATCACGACCTTGCCCCGGATGTGCTTCCCGGCGAAGTCGGCGACGGCCTGTACGGCGTCGTCCGAGGAGTGAGGAGTAGCGTGCGCCGATCTCGACCCGCAGGCGTCCGTCCGCCGCCCGGGCGGCCAGGTCGTCCAGATCGCCGGGCTCGGCCTGGAACGTGCCGATGTAGACCGGGGAGACGTCGCCACCAAGGTCGTCGGGCCCGTAGAGCGGCGACGTCAGCCGGCCGCCCGGCCGGGCCGCCCGCGCCGTGTTCGTGAGCGAGTCGCCCGAGTTGACCAGGTCGACGACGACATCGACGCCGCCGGGCGCCAGGCGCAGGGCCTCCTCCACCACGTCGGCGGACTTGTAGTCGACGGTGTCCGCGGCGCCGAGGCCGCGCAGGTACTGCTCGTCATCCGCGGTCGCCGTGGCGATCACCCGGGCCCCGAGCGCGTGGGCCAGTTGCACGGCGTACAGCCCGATCCCACCGGTGGCCCCGATCACGAGCACGCTCTCGCCCGCCGCGAGCCGGACGGCGCGCAGCAGACAGACGGCGGTCAGCCCCGATTCGGGAATGCCCGCCGCGTGCGCGCTGTCCAGGCCCAGAGGCCGCCGGGCCAGCAGGGGGCCGGGCGATGCCACCGTGTACTGGGCAACGGCGCCCGCTTGCCCGACGAAGGCGAGTACCGGATCACCCGGCGCGTAGCCGGAAACGCCCTCCCCCCACCTCGGCCACGGTGCCCGCGGCGTCCATACCGATCACCAGCGGGTGGTCGGCCGGGAACATGTCCTTCACCGCGCCGGTGATCAACGCCAGGTCGAGCGGGTTGAGCGCCGCCGCCTCGACCTTGATCAGCACCTGGCCCGGTTGCGGGGCGGGAGTGGGGTGGTCGGTGACCTTGATCTGGTTCAGCGGCACGTAATCGGTGGCGACGAGGGCTTTCACGGACGGCTCCCGGACATGACGTGGGGAGGGCTCGAGGGCGCGGGGCGTGAGCCCACGCCTCTCTTCTACGCGGTCGGACCCGCCCAAGCGAGGAGCCCGACCGTACGAGCCGCCGAACGGGGACCGCGGATCACGGGACCCATGAGCGGCAGCTGCCACCGCGCCACCGCCGACTGAGCCGGGCGTGTCAGGCGGTGGTCGTGCTGAGGACGTGGTCGCGGGAGCCGCGTACCTCGGTGCGCAGCGTGTCGAGGTCCACCCCGAGCACCTGGCCGTGCCACTTGCGGGGTTCGCCGTTGATGAAGACGGCGCCGATGTTGCGGGCGTCGGCGCCCAGGACGACGGTGCCCACCGCGTCGCTGAGCGGCATGTTGTTCAGGTCCTCGGCCTGAATGACGAGGAGGTCGGCCTTCTTGCCGGGGGTGAGCGAACCGGTCACGGACTCGAGACCGTTGGTCCGGGCGCCCTGGAGTGTGGCGAAGTCCAGGACGTCGTGGGTGGTGATGCGCGACGGCTGCTGGTCGGTGCCGTAGGCGGCGTTGACCGCGCGCATCCGCTGGATCGCGTGCAGCGCGCGCATCTGCGTGAACATGTCGCTGGCCAGGGCGACTTCGACGTCGATGCTGAGACCCGGCCTGATGCCGACGGCGAGGGCCTCGTCAACGGCGGGGACGGCGGTTTCGAGGCCGATCTGTGCGTCGGAGGTCGGGGCGAGCGCCACGGTGGCTCCGGCGTCGCCCATCGCCTTCCACGCTTCGTCCGTGAGGCCGGTGCAGTGGATCAGGGTGACGTCCGGTCCCAGAATGCCGTCCTTTGCCCAGCGCAGCACCGCCCCGGACGAGGGAATGCCGAAGACCGCGTCCACGCTCACTGAGATGCCCAAGTCCTGGGCGACTCGGGCGAGTTCCGGGCCGTAGGCGAGGTCGGGTCCGGCGATCTCCTCGGTGGCCAAGGTCGCCATCCGCAGGGTGAGGAGCTGGTCGTCGCTGCGGAAGTACTGCTCCTTCAGTCGTGTGAGGTCGGCGGGCCACTGCTCGTCCCACTCGCCGAAGTGCGGCCGCATGGAGGCGTGGACACCGCGGATTCCGGTGTCGGCGAGAGCTTCGACGGCGGCGTCGGAGTGGGCGCGGGTGCGGGAGTTGTGGGAGAAGTCGAGCATCGTGGTGATGCCGCTGTCGATGGCGGTCAGCGCGGCGAGTTTCGTGCCCACGTACATGTCGTGGGGCCGGTAGGCCTTGGCGTAGCCGGCGAGCGTGGCCATCACATAGCCGCCCAGGTCGTCCACGTCGGGCATGATCCTGCGGAGCTGGGCCTCCCAGGCGTGCCGGTGGGTGTCCACGAAGCCCGGCGTGAGGATCGTGCCGGTGGCGTCGATGACGACGGCGTCGCTGGTACTCAGGTCGGGGCCGACCGCGGTGATCGTGTCGCCCTCGATGAGGAGGTCGCCGCGGTCCAGGACCCCCAGAGCCGGGTCCATGGTGACGATGGTGGCTCCGGTGAGCAGCACCCGGCGGCTCCGGCCCGCGGCGTGGCGCCGGAGTTGGTCCAGCACGGCGGGGCTGGTGGTGTCGTTGCGGTTCATGAGGTGTCCTTCTGTGCTCTTGGGCTCTTGGGCTCTTGTCGGACCACTGGGCGTGCGGGCTACTCGCCCTCGCGGTAGAGCACCAAGTGCTCGTGGTACAGAACTCCGTCTCGCACATCGCCGGTGGCGGTGAAGCCGGTGTCGTCGACGTAGTCGATATGGCTGCCGGTGACCGTGTAGCGGCCGGTGTAGGCGCTGCGCCGGTTTCCTCGGGCCTCGTCATAGCGGCCGTCCGGCAGCAGTTCCTGGCGTATGTGGCCGTCGGCCGTGACCCACATGCCGATGTAGGGGTGGGTGTCGATGCTGTTCATGTCTCTAGGGTCGGGTCAGCGGCCGGGGGCAACCAGGCCGCTGTTCCCCCGGGTGAGCCGTTCCTGGGTGTCGCCCACCCAGGCCCCCAGGCTCTCGGCCTACGGTGCTTCGTGGCCTACGGCAGCCGGTTCCTGACGCATCGAGCGCAGCACGGCGAAAGCCGCCGCCGTCCGGCTTGCGGGTTCCGCCTGGTAGACGACCAGCTGCTGGTGGGGGGCGCCGTTGACGGTGAAGGCGGAGAACGTGATCTCGAGGTCCCCGACCTGCGGGTGCTTGAGGTTCTTGACCTCCGCGGTCTTGCTCTTCACGTCGTGCCGGGACCACAGCTCGGCGAACTCGCTGCTCCGCGACGAGAGGGTCTCAACGACCTTGCTGATCCTCGGGGATTCGGGGTCGTGCCCGAACGCCGCCCGGATCTCGGCGACGCACGATTGCGCGGCGCGCTCCCAGTCCTGGTAGAAACCGCGGCCGGCCGGGTCGAGGAACACCATGCGGGCGAGGTTGTCGAATCGCTGGAAGCAGTCGTGCAGTGCCATGGCGGTGGCGTTTGCGGCCAGGACGTCCAGCGCGGGACCGACCACGAAGGCCGGGGTGTGGGGCCAGCTGTCCATGAGCTGGAGCAGTTGCGGGCTGACCTGGCCGTTGTCCGAGGGAGCGGTGCGACGTAGCGGGGTGCGGGCCAGTCTGCGCAGGTGGCCGGTGGCTTCGCCGTCCAGTTTCAGGGCCTGGGCGACGGCGTCGAGTACCTGCGGGGAGGGGCTGTTCTCCCGTCCCTGTTCGAGACGCATGTAGTAGTCGGCGCTCACTCCGGCCAGCATTGCGACCTCTTCGCGGCGCAGCCCAGGAGTACGGCGCCGCCCGGAGTCGGGCAGGCCCACGTCCTGCGGTTTCAGCGCCTCGCGCCGTGCTCTGAGGAACTCGCCCAGGGGCGTGCCGCCACTCATGTCACCAGGCTAGACGACGGGGCGGACCAGGTCGCCAGGAGCCGCAGAGCGGTCTGGGCGGGCGAGCCCGGCTCGGTGGTGTAGACGAACAGCGTGTGTTCGCCACGGCCGGGCAGTGCGAGCGCCTGATAGCTCACGGTGAGGTCGCCGACGGCGGGGTGGTGGTACGCCTTGGTGCCGTCCGTACGCTCGTGCACGCGGCGGTCCGCCCAGTGGCGGCGGAAGTGGTCGCTGCGCAGGGCGAGCTCCCCCACCAGGTCGCCCAGGCGCGGGTCGTCGGGGTGGCGGCCCGCGTCCATGCGCAGCATGGCCACAGTGTCCGCGGCGACGGCCTCCCAGTCCGCGTAGAGCCTGCGCGCGGCGGGATCGAGGAAGAGGAACCGCGCCTGGTTGCGATCGCGGGCCGGCATGGCTTCGAAGTCGGCGATCAGGGCTCTGGCGAGCGGGTTGGAGGCCACGACGTCGGTACGGCGGCCCAGGACGAATGCCGGGCAGCAGGCACGGTCGAGGCTGTCCAGCAGTTGGCGGGTGGCCTGGCTGACGCGTCCCGCCGGGGCGGGGCGGACTCGCCTGCGCTGTGACGGGCGGCGCCGGGCAAGGTCGAAGAGGTGGGCGCGTTCGGTGTCGTCCAGGCGCAGGGCCACGGCGAGGGCGTCGAGAGTCTCCGGGGACGCGGATCTACTGCGCCCCTGCTCGAGGCGGGCGTAGTAGTCGACGCTGACGCCTGCCAGTTGGGCCAGCTCCTCGCGGCGCAGGCCCGGCACCCGGCGCCGTGCGGTTTCGGGCATCCCCGCGTCCGCGGGAGTGATCCGGCCGCGCCGCGTACGGAGAAAGTCTCCCAACTCGAGGATGTGATCCATGAGATCAGTGTCGGGCGTGGTAGCCGCAGGCGGGAGGCATGGAGGTGGGTGCGGCGCTCCCAGGAAGAGCACGGCCTTCACCCCGGCAGCGAGACCGCCTCGCGCGCGCTTTCTCCCGGTCCAGGAAGGGACTCGTCCATACTGCTCAGCGTTGCCGGCTATCAGGAGGAGACCCATGGCCGTTCCTGTGATCCTCGACTGCGACCCCGGGCACGACGACGCGTTCAACATCATGCTGGCCGCCGCACATCCGGCGATCGAGCTGCTCGCCATCACCACGGTGGCCGGCAACCAGACACTGGAGAAGACCACGCTGAACGCCCGGCGGGTGTGCACCGTTGCCGGTATCGAGGGGGTGCCGATCGGGGCCGGACGGGACCGGCCGCTGCACGGGACGGCCTCGGTGGCCGTCGGCATCCATGGGGAGTCGGGCCTGGACGGGCCGGGGTTCGGGGAGCCCACCGTGCCGCTGGACCCGCGGGACGGGGTCACCCTGATCCGGGACACCCTGCTCGCGCATCAGGTGCCGGTGACGCTCGTGCCGACCGGACCGCTGACCAACGTGGCGGCGCTGCTGCTCGGCCATCCCCGGCTGGCCGAGCGCATCGAGCGCATCGTGCTGATGGGCGGTTCGACCGGCCGGGGCAACACCACGCCCGCCGCCGAGTTCAACATCGTCTGTGACCCGGAGGCCGCCGACATCGTGTTCTCCAGCGGTCTGCCGGTCACCATGATGGGGCTGAACGCCAGTCACCAGGTGCTCGCCACGGGCGATGTGATCGCGCGGATCGCCGCGCTCGGCACCCCGCTCAGCCGGCTCTGCACCGAGCTGCTCACCTTCTTCGCCGCCAGATACCGGGACGTCTTCGGCTTCGCGGCGCCGCCGCTGCACGACCCCTTGACCGCGGCGCACATCATCGATCCGCAGCTGGTCAGCCTGGTCGCCGCGTCGGTCGCGGTCGAGCTGACCGGCACGCACACCCGCGGCGCCACCGTGGTCGACCTGGACGGTGTCACCGGCCGTCCGGCGAACGCGCACGTGGGGATCGACGTGAACGTCCCCGCCTTCTGGGACCTGATCGTCGACGCGGTCCGCACCCTGGGCGACCACGCGCCTTCATGACCGGGAATCGGGCTCGGCGCGCGTGAAGGTGCCCAGGCCGTTCTGGTCCAGGTACTCGACGCGCGCCTTTGCCGCTGTTTCGCGGTCGCCGACGGTGAAGGTGACGCCGGTGAGACCGACCGCGTTCTCCCCCGTGGTGGCAAAGCTGAACGTGTCGCCGTCGTAGTGGGTGAGGCGGAACCGCATCGGTTCCGGCCCGAGTTGGAGGGTGAGCCCGCCCCGGCCGCCCGGGCCCGCCGTGACCACGAGCTTTCCGTAGTAGGCGTTCTCGTATGTGCCGATATACGCGCTGTCGGCGCGGGCGGCTTTGGCGTCGGCGGGCGGATCGGCGTAGTCGATCGTGGACTTGGCGGCCTGCTCCTGCTGCTCGTAGAGCCCGGCGACCAGGGGCAGCCAGTCGGCGGTGGGCTTGCCGTTCTGAGCGATGTCGAAGAAGTCGAGGGCGACGGCGTCGGCCATGCCGACCGGTTGGCCGTTGGTGAGGACGACGATGCCGAGCTTCTCGCCGGGCAGCAGCGTCACATTGGTGTTGGCGCCGAGCGCGAAGGCGCCGGAGTGGCTGAGGCGGAGCCTGCCACGGTCGTCGTAACTGACGTTCCAGCCCAGGCCGTAGAAGCCGGTGCGGCCGGCCGGGGCGGCAGGCGGCTGGGAGAGCGTCTCGGGCAGGTGGGTGTGCTCCAGGCTTTCGGCGTCGATGATCTGCCGGCCGTCGAGCTTCCCGTTCGCCAGCTGGAGCCGCAGCCACCGGGTCATGTCACCGGCGGTGGAACTGACGCCGCCGGCGGGTGCCTGGGCGTCCGCGTCCCGTACGAACTTCGCCTGCCAGCTGCCGTCGTCGGTCTTCACATGGGTGACGGCCTTGTCCGACGCCCTCTCGTAGTCGGTGAAGAGGGTACTGGTGGAGTCCATTTCGGCGGGCGTGAACAAGGTGTCGCCGCTGAGTTTCTCCCAACTGACGCCCTTGGCGCGGGCGACGGCCTCCGCGGCCGCGGTGAGGCCGAAGTTGGTGTACGCGTAGCTCGCGCGGAACGGGTCGAGCGGCTCGTACTTCAGATGGCTCAGGATGTACGTACGGTCGTAGCCGAGGTCCTCCAGCAGATCGCCGGCATGGTCGGGCAGCCCGCTGCGGTGCGAGAACAGATCCGCGACGGTGACATGGCTGGTCACCCAGGGGTCCTTGAGGGCGAAGCCGGGGAGATGGCCGGCCACCGGTTCGTCCCAGCTCACGACCTTTTCCCCGACAGCCCCGGCGACGACGGTGGAGGCGAGCGGCTTCGACAGCGACGCCAGCTGGAACACGGTGTCGGGCCCGACCTGCGCGGACTGGCCGATCCTCCGCTCACCGAAGCCCTTGAGGTAGACCACTTGGTCCCGGTAGACGACGCCGACGGCCGCTCCGGGCACGCCGGTGCGCTTCATCGCGTTCTCGACGACACCGTCGAGCTTGCCGATGGCGCCGTCCACCTCGGCCTTCGTGAGCTGGGGCGGGGGCTGGGGCGGGGGTGCCTGCGGAGCGGACGGCGAGGGAGAGGGCAAAGGCGACGGGCTCGGAGCGGCGACGCCGGAAGTCAGGGCCGTCGCCGCGGTCAGCAGCACGGCCAGGCCGGATACGGCGAGCGAACGGCTGCTGCACAGTCGTCCGCCCTTCGCGGCATGCATACATTCCATTGAACGCCCGCAATGGAACGTTGTCGCCCGCAGCCGCCCCGGAGTACCGCACGGCTGATCGGGCATTCGGTGAAGCCGAGTTCGGCCGGGGCAGGAAGCCGGCGTCAGCGCGACCCCGCGCGCGCCTTCGGCATGCGGTGGAGAGGCACCGATACGGTCGCCACAAACCACCGCCTGGAGACATCACTTCGCGGAGACGCCGATGCACATCGACCCGACCGACCCTGAGACGTTCGAAGCAGAGCCGGACGCCGACATCGCCCCTCACCACGACGGTCGCCTCTTCGATTCCGACCCGGACTCGGCGAATGAAGCCGACCGCGCGGAGCAGGCCCGTGTCGTCGAGCTGCATGACGACGAGTACAGATAGCGCTACGAGCCGGTGCGCAGCGACGACGCGTCGCTGCGCCAGGCGGCGAGTAGAGAGTCGGCGAGGCGGCTCTCGACGTGACCCGTCGCGTCGATGCCGAAGGCGATGTCGGCCTCCAGTTGGGGCTCCTCTTTCAGGAGGCCTGCGATGACCTCGTGCCGCACCACCTGCTCGTGCACCGCGTCGGCTTCGACGTGCTCGTTGTAGAAGAACTCCGCGGCGGGCCCGGCCCCGGTGCGGTTCATGGCCGCGGCCAGTCGCCTCGATCCGGGAGAGGAGGTGATTTCAACGGCGGCGAAGTGTCCGACCAGCGATCCGCGCAGGGCCCGGTGCAGACCGAACAGCGACATGAGGTTCACGGTGGCCAGCGCCTGTGCTGACCCGGCGTTCAGGTAGTGGCCGTACGTCGTGTCGAGGCCGAGATCGGTCATCAGATCGGCAAAGAGCTGAGCGTGCACTCGCTCCGCCCGACCTCCGCCGAATTCGTCGAATTCCACCGCGGCCATGCCGGCCTTGGCGCGACCCCACAGGCGCGGCAGCACCCAGGCGTGCGGATCGGCCTCCTTGAGGTGGTAGAGCGACCTTTGCGCCGCGTATTCGCGTATCTGCCACAGCTCGCCCTCGTCCTGGAGGAAATGCGAGACGCCGGTGCCGTTGACCGGTTCCACCAGCAGTTCCGCCAGTGCGTCGTCCACGGTTTCATGGCGGGTGGCGTCGGCGCGCAGGGCGTCAAGAAATCGGCCCTCGAGCAGGGAACGCACGCCCAGGAGCGCCGGGTCCCATTCGAGTGCTGCATCGGCACCTGCGAAGCCGCGGTAATGGAGCTCGTAGCTCACATAGAGAGCGAGCTGCAGATCGTCCCCGTACGGATCCGCCCTTTGCACGGCCCCGCTTGCGGGTAGCGTTGTCCCGCCGCGGAGGTAGCGGATGATCGCCGCTGAGAGTTCACCGCGCTCCCGCGGCAGCACAGGTCCCTGCTGTTCCGTGGCCATATCCCCCCGGTACCCCGTGATCGTCCCTTTATCGGGCGGATGCTCCACGCAGGTGGGTTCCTCCGCCCCGATCCGTCGCACACCCGCGCAAGGGGACAGGATGTGAGACGTGGAGCACCGCGAGCCGTGGATCATCTACGCCAACTTTCTGTCCGAGGTGGCCGTCGACTTGGCGTCCCACGAGGTGCTGGAGCAGTGGGCGGCACAGGCACCGCGCAAGATCTGGCTGGCCCGCCCCGGTGATGTGCTGGTCTCCCCCGTTCCGCTCAGCCGGGACTTCCGGCGTTACGCGGGGGAGCTGCTGGGCGTGCCGTACGACTCCGTGGCCGTGGTGACCGTACCGGCGACGCCCGGTGTGCCGATGGCGGAGGCGGTGCGCCGGGCCGGACTCATGGACGAGCTGCGGGCGCTGATCGCCGAGCGGGAGGGGGCCGGGTTGCTGCCCACCGCACTGGACGTCCCTTCGGTCGCACTCGCCGCGGAGCTCGAGGTGCCGGTGGTCCCCTACGGGCCCGGCGGAGTGGGCACGAGCGCGCTGGACGTGACGTCCCGGCTCAACACGAAGTCCGGCTTCCGCGCAGTCGCCCGTGACCTGGGGATGCGGCTGCCGCCCGGGCAGGTCTGCCGACGCGATCGGCTGACGCGGACGGTGGCTGAGCTGCTGGCGCGGCACGAGCGGGTGGTGGTCAAGCCCGACCGCTCCGCCGGTGGTCACGGGGTGCGGTTCGTGTCCCGTACGGAGCACGCAGAGGCGTCCTGGGAGCGGGACTGGCCGGCCGGCCTCGTCGGTGTCGACGGCGACTGGGTGGTCGAGCAGTGTCTTGACGTGGCCAGGTCGGTCAGCGTCCAGCTGGAGGCGTGCCCGGGCGGGCCCCGGCCCATGTTCAGCGGCGAGATGCGTACGTCCGGCGGCTCGTTCACCGGCTACGTATCACCTGTCGAAGACATGGCGGAGGATTCCGCGAAGGAGCTGGAGCAGTGGGGCCTGGCGCTCGGGCGCTACCTGGCTCGGCAGGGCTATGCCGGCCCGTACGGGCTTGACGCGGTCCTCGCTTCGGACGGCAGGCTGTATGCCACGGAGAGCAACGTCCGCCGGACGGCGACCACCACGCCGCACGCCATGGTCGGCCGCCTCGGCCGCGCCGCCGGGCTGAGCTCTCCCGCATGGCTGATCGCGAACGGGCAGTCCAGAGCCGCGCACGGATTCGCCGACGCCGTGCGACTCCTGCGGGCGGCAGGGCTGGACTGGAATCCGGCCCGCGGGGAGGGAGCGATCCTGTACGCGGACGCTCCCGTGGACGGCGTGTCATGGCGGTACGCGGTGATCGGCGCCGATCCGGCCAGGACAGCGGAGATCGAGGCGCGGCTGGCCAGGGAGTTGGAGCTGCTCCCGTAGCGAAGGGTTGATCACCGACACGTTCACCGACGTGTTCACCGACACGTCCATCGGCATGCTCATCGACAACCCTTGTCCCGGCGTCGGTGGCTGGTGTCGCACCAGGGGTACGACCGGCTGCGCCGGCAGGTGCACAGTGCCACGGTGAAGCGGTCCGACGTCGCGCTGCTCCCGTCCTCGAGCAGCACTTCGACGGGGCCTTCCACAAGCACAGGGCCGTCCTTCGTCACGGTGATGCGACGCGGCCGTTCACTGGGGTCGGCGGGCACGGATGATCACCAACTCTTCCTTGTCCTGGCCGGGGGCGATCAGTCCCTGGTCCTCCAGCCACTTCGCCCGGGAGCGCATGACCGGCCCGAGCGGTATCCAGCGCCGGTCGGTCACCGCGGTTTCGAGGCCGCCGAGCGCGAGGCGCTCCAGCGTGGGCCTCACACCGCACACGGCGGAGTGGACCAGCAGCAGCGTTCCGCCTGGCCGCAGCAGGTCGGCGGCACCGGCACATATCCGGTCCACCAGAGCCCGGCCGTCGCGGCCCGCGTCCCAGGCGCGTGCCGGTCCGCCGCGCGGCGGGTGGCCCACGGGGGCGGGCACGTAGGGCGGGTTCGTGACGATGAGGTCGAATCGGCGGCCTGCGGCGGGAGTCAGCAGATCGCCGTGCAGCACTTCGACGTCGAGGCGGGCGAGGGCCGCGTTGAGCCTGGTGGCCAGCACGGCCCGCCATGCCGTGTCGACGGCGGTCACCCGGGCCCCGCGGCGGGCGGCGGCAAGGGCGAGCGCTCCGCCGCCCGTCCCGACGTCGAGCACGGCGGCGCCGGGTCTGAGCTGTTCCCGGTCCAGGGCTTCGGCCAGCAGAAAGGTGTCTTCCTGCGGCGGGTACACGCCAGGCGGCATCACCAGCGGGCCGCCCTCATCGGTGTCACGAGACAGAGTCGTCATGAACCCCGGGTGCCCCGTGAGCCGGAAAGATCACAGGTGAAGGACATTTCGTTATCTACGCCGCGTATCGATACCCATGCCGCGCACCGATGGCCTGCCCTCGACGTGAGGGCAGGCCATCGGCAGGGCAATCAGTTACGCGGGAGGGAACTCGTCCCGGTCGCCGCCCGCGTCCTGCTGCTGGCTCTGCTCCTGCAGTCGCCGAGCCTTCTCCTGAAGCCTCTGCCGCTCCTGCGGGTCGCTCGCGCGCTCCGCGGCCTCGGACAGCTGCTGGGCCTTGTCGCGCATCTGCTGCGCTCGGCCGCGAGATTCGCCTGAGACGCTCATGGGTGACTCCTCTTTCGTAGGGAGAGCGGGCAGATTCAGCGAAACAGGGACCCGCCACGATCGCATGTCGAACCGTCACTGTGCGTAATGCCAACCCCCGACTTTGCGCGGTCCGGCCATCCCGAGCCGTTGACGCCAGAAAGCATGAGTGGTTAAGTACTCACATGCAGACCGAACGCCGCCGTCAACTGTCCACCGCCGAAGAGCGCCGCGACACGGTGCTGCGCACCGCCATCGGAGCCTTCGCGTCGCGGGGGTACTACGGCACGACGACCTCCGAGGTGGCCAGGGCGGCCGGCATCTCCCAGGCGTACGTCTACCGGCTCTTCCCGAGCAAGGAGGCCCTGTTCGTCGCGGTCGTCGAGCACTGCTTCGTCCGGGTGCGGGAGAGCCTCGAGGTCGGCGCCGCCGGCGCAAAGGGCGGTTCACCCGAGGCCGTCCTCTCCGCGATGGGCGATGCCTACGCCCACCTGATCAGCGACAACGACCTCCTGCTCGTGCAGATGCACGCCCAGGCGGCCGCGGTCTCAGAGGCGGCGGTCCGGGAGGCCGTGCGGGCGGGGTACGCCCGCTTGGTGGAGTACGTCCGCGGGGCTTCCGGGGGTGAGGACCGGCAGATCCAGGAATTCTTCGCCACCGGCATGCTCTGCCACCTGCTGGTGTCGATGGACGCGGAGAAGGTGGACGCCCCCTGGACGCGCACCCTCACGGCGGGCATCCGGCACTTCTGACAAGCACCACCAGGCGGGGCGTCGGCCCGCACTGCGCACGGACCGACGCCCCGCTTTTTTGTACCGAGAATGAGTGGTCAACCACACATAGAGGAGAACTCGATATGAACGCCGACATCACCGTCGACGAGGGAGCCCCCGTCGTCGTACGGCTCTCGAACACCGTCAACGCCCCGCTCGCCACCGTCTGGGCGGTCCACACGGACATCGACTCCTGGGCCGACTGGAATCCGGACGTCGAGCGGGCCCAGCTCGACGGCCCGCTCGCCCCCGGAGCCAGTTTCCGGTGGCTCACTCACGGCCTCGACATCACATCCACGGTCCACCAGGTCGTGCCCCGTCGACGCATCGTCTGGGGAGGCCCGTCGCAGGGCATCGAGGGTGTCCACGTATGGACCTTCAAGGAGACGGACGGCGTGGTGACCGTCCACACCGAGGAGTCCTGGAGCGGAGCTCCGGTCGATGCCCAGCCCGATCAGCTCCGGCAGGCGCTCGAACAGTCCCTCGTCTCGTGGCTGAGCCACCTGAAGACCGAGGCCGAGCGCCGCTAGCGGCGTCGCGGCGGCGGGGACCGCGCCGCCGGTGCCGCGTGGTGCCGTCCCGCTCCCCGTTGCCCTCCCCGCGAAGTCACCCACCGCTACCCGCTCACCCGAGTGAGCCCACCCACGGCACAACCCATTGGAGAGGTCACCAGCATGAGCACGAACAAGCCCTACCTGACCGGCCACTACACCCCCGTCGCCGACGAGATCACCGCGACCGTGCTCACGATCGAGGGCAGCCTGCCGCCAGAGCTGACCGGCCGGCTGATCCGCAACAGCCACAACCCCAAGCCCGGCATCACCCCCACCCACTGGTTCAAGGGCAGCGGCATGGTGCACGGCATCCGGCTGCGCGACGGCCGCGCCGAGTGGTACCGCAACCGCTGGGTGCACACCCCCGCCCTAGAGGGCGCCCCGTACATGACGGAGAAGGGTCCCGACCTGACGGTCAGCACCGCGGGCACGCATGTCATCGAACACGGCGGCCGGCTGCTCGCACTGTGCGAGTCGGCTCTCCCCTTCGAGCTGACCGCCGATCTGGAGACGGTGGGCGCCTTCGACTTCGGCGGCAAGCTGACCTCGGCCATGACCGCGCACCCCAAGGAGGACCCGGGCACCGGTGAGCTGCACTTCTTCTCGTCCTCGCCATTCCCGCCCTTCCTGGTCCACCACGTCTCGTCGCCGGACGGTCAGGTCCTGGAGAGTCAGGAGGTCCCTGGAGCCGGCGCCGCGCTCAAACACGACTTCGCCATCACCGAGCACTACGTCGTGTTCCTGGAGGGCTCGGTGACCTTCGACCCGGCCGAGCACTCGGGCATCCCGTACAGCTGGAGCGACGAGCAGCAGTCGCGCATCGGCGTCATGCCGCGCGGCGCCGGCGGCGCGAGCAGGATCCGCTGGTTCGAGATCGGTCAGGGGTACGGGATGCACTTCGCCAACGCCTACGAGGACGCGCACGGGCGCATCGTGGTCGAGGGCCCGACGGTGGGCCGCGAGAGCTGGCAGCGCTCCTGGAACTGGTGGGTCGGCGCCCCGGACCGCGGCGCCGAGCCCAACTCCGGCTCCCGCACCCGGCGCTGGACCGTCGACCTGGCAGCGGGCCGGGTCAAGGAGGAGCAGATCGACGACCTGACCGTGGAGTTCCCGACCATCAACGAGGCGTACACCGGCCGCGAGCACCGCTACCAGTACGCGCTCTCCTTCCCCGACGACCTCGGCATCGGCAACCACACCCTCGTCAAGTACGACCGCCGGACCGGGGGCCGTCAGCTGCTGCCCGTGGGCAACGGGCAACTCCCCAGCGAGGCCGTGTTCGTCCAGGCCGACGGCGCCACCGAGGAGGACGCCGGGTACCTGCTGACGGTGGTCAGCGACCTGAACGCCGACGCGTCGAAGATGCTCGTCCTGGACGCCTCCGACCTGACCGTCCCGCCGATCGCCACCATCCACCTGCCCCGCCGCGTGCCGGCCATGATCCACGGCTCATGGATCCCGGACGCCGCCTGACCGCGAGAACGGGGCCGGGTGCCGGGCACGGCGCCGACTGCCCGGCACCCGGCCGGAGTCGATGCCGCGCAGGGCGCCGCGGGGCCGCCTCGGCCGATCGGGTGTTCTGCCGGCCGGACCGGTGCCTCCCGCGCGCTTCCGGGTACAGCGGCGCACATGACCCGAATCGAGCTCACAAGCCCGGCGTTCAGCGACCACGAAACGATCCCCCGCCGCCACAGCGGCGAAGGGGACGATGTCTCACCTCCCCTGACCTGGTCCGGGGTGCCGGACGGGACGGCGGAGCTGGTTCTGCTCTGCGAGGACCCCGACGCCCCGAGTGGGACGTTCCTGCACTGGCTCGTCACCGGTATCGCCCCGGAGAGTTCCGGTGTGGAGGAGGGCGGGACGCCCCCCGGCGGCCGCGAGTGGCCCAACGGTTTCGGACGAGTGGGCTGGGGCGGGCCGATGCCTCCACCGGGTCATGGGGCGCACCGCTACTTCTTCCGGCTGTCCGCCGTTTCCGAGCCGCTGCCCCTGCACGGTCGAGTGTCGTCCGACTCGATCCACCAGGCCCTGGACGGGCGGGAGTTGGCGGCCGGCACACTGGTGGGCACATATCAGCGCTGACGCGTCCACGATGATGTGCGGCGGCCTCCTCGTTCAGACGGGCGCGGAGGTCTCCGCCTTGGCGATGAGCAGGTCGAGGAGCGAGAGCAGGGCGTCACGGGCGTCCTGGCGGGAGCGGGCGTCGAGCATGAGGATGGGCGTGTTCGGATCACGCAGGTGCAGCGCCGCCCCGATCTCCTCCGCGGTGTACGGCTGCTCGCCGTGGAAGCAGTTCGCGCCGACCACGAACGGAAGCCCTCGGTTCTCGAAGAAGTCGACGGCCGGGAAGCTGCGGTCCAGGCGTCGCGTGTCGACCAGCACGATCGCTCCGAGGGCCCCGTTCAGCAGGTCGTCCCACATGAACCAGAAGCGCTCCTGGCCAGGCGTACCGAACAGGTAGAGGACGACTCCGGCGTCGGTGAGGGTGATACGGCCGAAGTCCATCGCGACGGTGGTCACCGTCTTGGACTCGATGCCGTCGAGGTCGTCGACGCCGACGCCGGCGGCCGTCAGCCGCTCCTCCGTACGCAGCGGCTCGATCTCGGAGACGGTCTCGACCAGAGTGGTCTTGCCGACCCCGAATCCCCCGGCGATCAGGATCTTGACGGGGGCCGTTTCCCGGGCAGGGGATTCATATTCGGGCAAGGCTGTCCCTGATTCTCATGAGCAGGTGGACATTGGTGGTCTCGGCTTCCGCCAGGGGCGGCCGGTGGTGGATCAGCCCGCGATCCGCGAGTTCGCCCAGAAGGACCGTCATGGGAGTGAGGCGCATGTGCATCCGGGCCGCGATCTCGGCGACCGCCCGCCCGTCAGGCGCCGGGCACATGGAGAGGATGGCCTGCCACTCGGTGGGCAGGCCGCCGTGGGCGTCCGCGGCGACCGCCGCCGTGATCGTGGTGTCCATGGTCAGGACAGTGTGCGGAGCGGCTGTACGGCCATCGGTCAGGGCGTACAGCCGCGTCCGGCGGCGGCGTCCGTGCTGCGGATCGTCCGTCATTACGGCGTGGGCGCCTGGGTGCGCTCAGGTGTGCCCAGCCACTCACCGAGCGCCTGCGCGGTCCGCACCGCCTCGCCGCCCAGCTCCCCGAGCCGTGCCTTGCGGGAGGTCACGACGATGAGTGTGCTGCCCTCCCCGCACCCGACGATGCAGAGATACCTGTCGTCCATCTCGACCAGCTGGCGGATCACCCGGCCGCCGTCGACCTCCCTGGATATCGCCTTCATCGTGGCCGCGATTCCGGAGGACGCCGCGGCTATGCGCTCCGCCTGGGGCCGCTCCAGCAGGTAGGCGCTGAGCTTGATCCCGTCGTTGGACAGGAGCACGGCACCCTGGATGCCCGCGATCCTGCTCAGATTGTTGTCCAGGATGCTGTAGATCATGTCGTTCGATGTCGTCGTCATGGCTGATCCTGTCGGAGCTCTTCTTCCACTGTCTGGGTCCCGTGTTCGTAGTCCGCCCAGGCGTCGGCCACCTCTTCAGGCGTCGCCGTGTTCTGACGGACCGCTGGTTCCGGTGCGCGTGGCTCGCGGAGTTGCTCGGCGATATGGGTCTGCGGGACGCGCTCGGGCAGGGCCGGCCGGGAGTCGCCCTCCCGCGCGACGGGGCGCACCGGGAGCGCGCTCGCTTGCGATTGCTCGTGCGTCCGGCGGCTCGGCAGGCCGGACCGCGAATGCAGGACCAGTTCGGGCTTGCGCTGGTCGAGGATGCGCGGTGCGGGACTGGGGGGCTCCGGGACGGGCGGTGCGGGGGCCGACGGTGCCGACGCGCGCGCCGGCTCCCGTTCGGTGGACACGAGCACCTCCTTGGGAACGATGACGACGGCCGATGTCCCGCCGTACACCGAGCGGCGCAATGTGACCCTGGCCCGGAGCTGGTCGGCGAGGTGGCCGACCACGAAGAGACCCAGCCGGTGCGCGTTCTGTGCCAGGACGGCGTACGGCGGCGCCGAGTGCAGCCGCCCGTTCATCTCCTCGTAGCTCGCGGGGGTCACTCGCGGACCGCGGTCCTCGATCTCGACCGACAGCCCGTCAGCCACCAGCTCGGCCCGGATGACGACCTTCGACCTCGGCGGGGAGAATCGGGTGGCGTTGTCCAGCAGCTCTGCCAGGAGGTGGCTGATCTGGCTGATCACGCGCGGTTCCACGCTGATCTCGTCAAGGGCCTGCCGCTCGATCCGCCGGAAGTCCTCGACTTCCGATGCCGCCTCGCGCAGCAGGTCGGCGACGCGCATGGGCTCGGTGTGCGGGTCGGGGATCTCGCCGCCCGCCAGGATGAGCAGGTTCTCGATCTGCCGCCGCATGCCCACCGTCAGCTGGTCGGATCGCATCAACTGGGCAAGGAGCGCCTCGTCGTGGCCGAAGGTGTCCTGGAGGTCTTCGGTGAGGGTCAACTGGCGGCTGACCAGGTTTCCGGTTCGTGAGGCGATGCCTGCGGCGAACATACCGAAGCCCTGCCGTTCGTCCGCGAGCCGCCTGTGTCCGTCGACGGATACGGCGACGACCCGGGCGAACGCGTCGCTGATACGACCGACCTCGTCCTGATCCCCACGGGCCCTGGGCAGCGCGTCGGCGTCGACGGGCTGACCACGCTGCAGCCGGGCCACGACGTCCGGCAGCGTCTCCTCGGCGATGGTCACCGTGCGCTCGTGCAGACCGCGCAGGCGGCGGAACACCGTTCGCGTGGTGAACACGACGACGCCCGCGACGACCAGCAGTGCCCCGCCGCTCCCCGCGACCAGCCAGGCGACCTCCGCCTCGAGCTCTGCCGCCTTGGCGTCGGCATGTGCGAGCAGTCCCCGCGCCCGGTCGGCGTTCAGCGTGCCCCACTGCGCCGCCCACTTCTCCTGCGCGGCCCCCCAGCCGCTGACCTCTCTGGGCAGCTTCACACGCAGGCCGACGTCCGTGTGCTCGGACACGACCGCGTTCTCGATGCGGCTCTTGGTCTGCCACGCGTCCGAGCCGTTGATCTGCGCGTAGAGCTCGCTCCCCTCGCCGGACAGATACGGCACGATCCATATGTCGTACAGGTAGCTGTGGGCTCCGACGGCGTTGACGAAGTCGGCGAACCTGGAGGTGCTCAGCTCCCTGGACGGCCCGGCCTGCGCGAGGATCGTGTCCTCCTGCGCCAGGATCTCCGACGCCGAGAACATGGCGACGACCACGCGGCTCTCCTGGGCAAGCTCGCCGTCTTCGATGTGGCTGAACTCGTCCTGGTAGAAGCGGATCATCTGGGTGATCACGCTGGTGTAGTAGGCGATCGAACTGTCGGCGATACCGCTGCGGGCGTCCACGCGCTCGCGGTAGGCGTCCAGGTCGTCGAGGCCTTCCGCCACCTCCAGGAGGCGACGGTCCGCCTGCTCGGATCCCGCCGCAGCGGTGGCCGACGACCGGCGGAATTCGGCCGCGGCCCGGTCCGTTGCCGTGCGCCGGTTCCGCAGGTCCTTCTCGGACACCGAAGAGCCCGCCCACCGCGCGGCCGTCATCGACCGCTCTGCCTGCATCTCGACCATGAGTCTGTACAGCGGTACGCCGATCCGCTCACCGGTCGCCACATCGGCGCGCAGGCGCTCCGACTGCTCCAGCAACCGGTCCGCGGTCACGACGACTTGTGCACCCATCGCCACAGTGGGGACCACCGCCAGCCAGATGAGCAAGGTACGCAGACGCACGGTACGCCGCCGACGACTTCTCGATGGGCCTCGTGGGCCTTTGGGCGCTATGGGTGACATCAGTCCTCGGGGCGGGGAGAGCGGGGACGGGCCGTGAGGGATGCCGATCATATCCAGCCACGCAGAGAAATGGAGAGGGTTGTCTCAGTGATCAATGCGTGGTATTTGCGTCAGGGGGTGTTGCAGACCAGAGGCCGTATCGAAGTCCAACCGATACGCCGGGGCAATGCTCGGGCGCCCGCGCGGTGTCGGTCAGCCGACGGCGGGTGGCGGCAGGAGGGCGGCGACGGACACGATCAGGGGATCCAGCTCACCGTTGCCGGCCTCGGCGTCGGCGATGAGCCCGGCGCGCATACGCGGGTCCCAGAAGGTCCGGATGTGCGCGGCGATCTCCTCGGCCGCCGTGGCCGGATCGCGGTGCCGGAACTGCGCGGCGATCTCGTTGGCCAGTCGTACATGGGCGGAGGTCGGTGTATGGGTCATGGGCTCACTCCGCGCCGGCAGTGACGGCAGCCCCGGCTACGGGAGCGGAAGACACCGAGGCGGGCTGTTTCAGTGCCACCTGAACCGCAGTCACCTTGTACTCCGGGCAGTTGGTCGCCCAGTCCGAGTGCTCGGTCGTCACCACATTGGCCCCGGTGATGGGATGGTGGAAGGTCGTATAGACGACACCGACCGGCATCCGGTCGTCGATCCTCGCCCGCAGACTGGTCTCGCCGACCCGGCTGGCCAGCGCCACCGTGTCGCCGTCCCGGATTCCGCGCACCTCGGCGTCGTGCGGGTGCAGTTCCAGTACGTCCTCCGGATGCCAGACCACATTCCCGGTACGCCGGGTCTGAGCCCCGACGTTGTACTGGGACAGGATGCGGCCCGTGGTGAGGATCAGCGGGTACTTCCGGGTGCTGCGCTCCTCGGTCGGCACGTAGACGGTGTCCACGAACCGGCCCTTGCCCCGGACGAATCCGTCCACGTGCATGATCGGCGTGCCCTCGGGAGCCGCGTCGTTGCACGGCCACTGCACGCTGCCCACCCGGTCGAGCTTCTCGAACGAGACCCCGGCGAAGGTCGGCGTGGTCATCGCGATCTCGTCCATGATCTGCGCGGCGTTGTCGTACTTCATCGGGTACCCCATGGCCTGCGCGATCTCGCAGACGATCTGCCACTCGTGCTTGCCGGTCTTCGGCGCCATCACCGGCCGCACCCGGTTGATCCGGCGTTCGGCGTTGGTGAACGTGCCGTCCTTCTCGAGGAAGGACGTGCCCGGCAGGAAGACATGGGCGAACTTCGAGGTCTCGTTCAGGAACAGGTCCTGCACGACCACCAGTTCCAGCGCCGACAGCGCGGCCGTTACGTGCTTGGTGTTCGGGTCCGACTGGGCGATGTCCTCACCGTGCACGAACAGCGCGCGGAAGGAGCCGTCGATCGCCGAGTCGAACATGTTGGGAATGCGCAGGCCCGGCTCCGACTGCAGGGTCCTCCCCCACAGCGTCTCGAAGACCGTACGCACCGCGTCGTCCGACACATGCCGGTATCCCGGCAGTTCGTGCGGGAAGGAGCCCATGTCGCACGAGCCCTGCACATTGTTCTGCCCGCGCAGCGGGTTCACTCCGACACCGTCGCGTCCGATGTTGCCGGTGGCCATGGCGAGGTTGGCCATGCCCATCACCATCGTCGAGCCCTGGCTGTGCTCGGTGACCCCGAGTCCGTAGTAGATCGCCGCGTTGGGGGCGGTGGCGTACAGCCGAGCCGCGGACCGCAGTTCGTCGGCCGGGACACCGGTGATGTCGGCGACCGCCTCGGGGCTGTGCTCAGGGCGCGCGATGAACCGCTCCCATGTCTCGAAGTCCTCGCAGCGCTCCGCGACGAACTCGCGGTCCACCAGGCCCTCGGTGACCACGACGTGTGCGAGGGCGTTGACCAGCGCCACATTGGTGCCGGGCGCAAGCTGCAGGTGGTGCGCGGCCTCGATGTGCGGGGAGCGCACCAGGTCGATCCGGCGCGGGTCGGCGACGATGAGCCGGGCGCCCTGCCGCAGCCTGCGCTTCATCCGCGACGCGAACACCGGGTGCCCGTCGGTCGGGTTGGCGCCGATGACCAGGATGACGTCCGCCTTGGCGACGGACTTGAAGTCCTGGGTGCCGGCCGAGGTGCCGTAGGTCTGCTTGAGGCCGTAGCCGGTAGGCGAGTGGCAGACCCGGGCGCAGGTGTCCACGTTGTTGTTGCCGAAGGCCGCGCGGACCATCTTCTGGACGGCGTAGACCTCCTCGTTGGTGCACCGCGAGGACGTGATGCCGCCGATCGCGGCCGCGCCGTGCCGGGCCTGGATGTCGAGCATGCGCCGGGCGACATGGCCGATGGCCTCCTCCCACTCCACCTCCCGCCAGGGGTCGTTGATCCGCTCGCGCACCATCGGCCCCAGCTTGCGGTCGGGGTGGGAGGCGTAGCCGAAGGCGAACCTGCCCTTGACGCACGAGTGGCCCTCGTTGGCCCCGCCGTCCTTGTACGGGACCATCCGTACGACCTCGTCGCCGCGCATCTCCGCCTTGAAGGAGCAGCCCACACCGCAGTACGCGCAGGTGGTGATCACGCTGCGGTTCGGCATGCCCAGCTCGACCACGGAACGCTCCTGGAGCGTGGAGGTCGGGCAGGCTTGCACACACGCGCCGCAGGACACGCAGTCGGACTCCATGAAGCTGCCGCCCGCGCCCGCCGCGACCTTGGAGGCGAATCCCCGGCCCTCGATGGTCAGGGCGAAGGTGCCCTGCACCTCGCCGCAGGCCCGTACGCAGCGGGAGCAGGAGATGCACTTGCTCGCGTCGAAGTCGAAGTACGGGTTGGAGCTGTCGGTGGGCTCTTCGAGGTGGTTCTCGCCGTCGAAGCCGTAGCGGACCTCGCGCAGACCGACGACCCCGGCCATGTCCTGAAGTTCGCAGTCGCCGTTGGCGGGACACGTCAGACAGTCCAGCGGGTGGTCGGAGATGTACAGCTCCATGACGCCGCGGCGCAGCCCGGCCAGCTTGGGTGTCTGGGTGCGTACCTTCATGCCCGGCGCGACAGGCGTGGTGCACGACGCCGGGGTGCCTTTGCCGCCATCGATGTCCACCAGGCAGAGGCGGCAGGAACCGAAGGGTTCGAGGCTGTCGGTGGCGCACAGTTTGGGGATGTCGATACCGGCCTCTGCGGCGGCGCGCATCACCGAGGTGCCCTCCGGGACCAGCACCTCCTTGCCGTCGATCTCCACGGCCACGGCCGCCTCGCCCGGCCGCGCCGGCGTACCGTGGTCCGGCTCCTTGATCAGGCTCATCGCCTTGCCTCCGCAGTCGCTGCGAAGTCTGCGGGGAAGTGCTCCAGGGCGCTTTTCACCGGCATCGGAGTGAGCCCGCCCATCGCGCACAGCGAGCCCTCGGTCATCAAGTCGCACAGGTCGCCCAGGAGTACGAGGTTGGCCGACCGGTCCTCACCGGCGACGATCTTGTCGATGACCTCGACGCCGCGGACCGCGCCGACCCGGCAGGGGGTGCACTTGCCGCACGACTCGGCGGCGCAGAACTCCATGGCGAACCGGGCCTGTCCCGCCATGTCGACCGTCTCGTCGAAGACCACCACACCGCCGTGTCCGACCATCGCGCCCGCTGCCGCGAACGCCTCGTAGTCCATGGGCAGTTCGAACCACGAGGTGGGCAGATAGGCGCCGAGCGGCCCGCCGACCTGGACGGCGCGCACCGGCCGCCCGGACCGGGTCCCGCCGCCGTACCCCTCGACCAGTTCGCCGAGCGTCACACCGAAGGCGGTCTCGACGATGCCGCCCCGGGCGATGTTGCCGCCGAGCTGGAAGACCTGCGTGCCCCGGGAGCGGCCGGTGCCGAGGTCCGCGAAGGCTTTCGCGCCGTCGGCCAGGATCATCGGTACAGAGGCGAGAGTGAGAACGTTGTTGACCACGGTCGGCTTGCCGAACAGGCCTTCCAGCGCCGGGATCGGCGGCTTGGCGCGGACCGTGCCGCGCTTGCCCTCCAGGCTCTCGAGCATGGAGGTCTCCTCGCCGCAGATGTACGCGCCCGCGCCGACCCGTACGAACAGGTCGAAGCGGAGATCCGAGCCGAGGATGTCGCTGCCGAGCCAGCCGCGCTCGTACGCCGTAGCGATCGCCGCCCGCAGGGTGGCCACCGCGTCCGGGTACTCCGAGCGCACATAGATGTAGCCCTCACTGGCGCCGACCGCGAGGGCGGCGATGGTCATACCCTCAATGAGGGTGAACGGGTCGCCCTCCATCAGCATGCGGTCGGCGAACGTACCGCTGTCACCCTCATCGGCGTTGCAGCAGACGAACTTCAGTTCCGAGTCCGCCTGTTGGACCGTCTTCCACTTGATGCCGGCGGGGAAGCCGGCTCCCCCGCGCCCTCGCAGCCCGGACTCGGTGACCTCGGTGACGGTCTCCTCCGGGGTGAGTTCCAGGGCGCGCCGCACTCCTTCCAGGCCGCCGTGCGCGATGAAGTCCTCCGCGGAGAGCGGATCGACCACGCCCACGCGTGCGAAGGTGACCCGGGTCTGGTCGCGGAGCCAGCCGATGTCCTCGGTACGGCCGAGGCACAGCGGATGCCCGGCTCCGTCCAGCATCCCGGCGGCGACCAGGCCGTCGACGTCCTCGGGTGCCACGGGACCGTACGCGACGCGGCCGGCCGGGGTCGCCACCTCCACCAGCGGCTCCAGCCACAGCATCCCGCGCGAGCCGTTGCGGATCAGACGTACCGTACGTCCCGCGGCTGTGGCGGCCTCGCTGATCCGGTCGGCGACCTCGTCGGCGCCCACCGAGCGGGCCGCGGAGTCGCGGGGCACATAGACCGTCACAGGGGTGCTCATGCGTCCACCTCCAGCAGGGCGTCCAGCCGCTCCGGGCCGACCCGGCCGTACAGCCGCCCGTCGATCTCGACCGCGGGGCCGGTGGCGCAGTTGCCGAAGCAGAAGACCTGCTCCAGGGTGACCTCCCCGTCGGGGGTGGTCTCGCCGAAGGAGATCCCGAGCCGTTCGCGGGCGCGGTCGGCCACCGTCACCGCGCCCACCGCCTGGCACGCCTCGGCGCGGCAGATCCGTACGGTCCTGCGGCCCGGCGCGGTCTGGCGGAAGTCCTCGTAGAAGGTGACGACGCCGTACACGTCGGCCCTCGACAGGTTCAGTTCGGTGGCCAGGACCGGGATCACCGCCGGATCGACGTACCCCAGTTCTTCCTTGACGGTGTGGAGGACGGGCAACAGTGCACCGCGGTCGCCGCGATGCTCCGCGACGATCGAACGCACCCGGTGCTCCAACGACTGCTCCGGCAACGGCGCCATGACCCGCCCCTTCGATCGCGCGGCATGTAGCGGCATCTACAGGGGCACTGTCCTGCGGATTTGCGGGAGCGTCCAAACGTTCTTGGCTATGGCCTGTTAGGCGCCGTCTATCAACGGTGAACAGGCGGGTGCAGGTGCTTGCGCAGGATGTCGTCCAACGCGGCGCCCATGTCGACCCGGTGGGCCACGTCCACCAGCGCCCGTACCAGGCTCAGTCCCGGATCTCGGTCGGCCAGCACCAGGCCGATGTGGTGGTTGCGGGCGGGTCGCTCCATGGGCACCAGCCGCATCCCCTCGGGCACGCCGAACAGGCCGAGCCACGCGTGGGCGATGACGGTGGACCACCGCTGCGTCCCGAGGTGGGAGTAGAGGGCCGACACGGTGTCCGTCTCCACGGAAGGGCTGACGCTCACTCCGGCGTCGGCGAAGTTGCGGTCCAGGATCCGGCGGTTCTGCATCACCGGGGCGAGCAGGCACAGCGGGACGCCGGCCGCCTCGGCCCAGCCGACCCGCTCCCGGTCCGCCAGTTCGCAGTCCTGCGGTGTCAGCAGCAGATAGCGCTCGCGGTACAACGGAACCGTGCGTACGTCGCCGAGCGGCTCCCCGTCCACGTAACTCATCCCCACATCGAGGTCGAACTCGGCCAGCCGGTGCACCATCTCCCTGGACGACACCGATTCCAGCGAGATCCTGACCTGGCGGTGCTGGTCGAAGAACGGCGTGGTCAGCAGCTGGGCGGCGGTCAGCGCCGTCGGGATCGCGCCCACCCGCAGCACCCCGGTCAGCCCGCCGTCCATCGCCGCGAGGTCGTCGCGCAGGGCATCGCGCTCCGCCAGAATTCTGCGGGCCCACATCACCACCCGCTCGCCCTCGGGCGTGAAGCCCTCGAAGCGCCTGCCCCGTCGCACGATCATGACCTTGAGCTCGCGCTCCAGCGTCCGGATACCCGCGGAGAGCGACGGCTGGGACACATGGCAGGCCTCGGCGGCCCGCGCGAAGTGGCGTTCGCGTGCCAGCGCGGTCAGATATTCGAGTTGTCTCAGCAACACTGCCGGCTCCTACCCAGGCGAGTCGATCCGGTGCTCGCCTGGGTACAGGTTCAGGGACGTGCCGCGCGCTGTCGATGTTCCTGCCGCACAGGTCGGTCCGACCGATGCGCCGAACGGAAGCGGCGCCCTCACCGGTTTCGTGAGAACGGCCGCCACCGCATCACCCGGGTCACCACGGCGGCGTATGCGATGCCGGCGCCGAGTGAGACGATCATCGACACCACCGCGAACTGGTCGTCCAGGCGCGGGAAGACCTGCCAGTGAGTCACGTAGATGCAGAGCGAGCTGCCGGCCAGTACGCCCGCCACGCGGTTGACCGATCCCAGACTCGGCAGATTCCGCACCCACACCAGGAGCGCGAGGCCGGCGATGATGACCGCCTCGCGGGCGGGCTGCCCGAAGAAGCCAGGAACCGTCGCCACGGCTGCGGCCGTCACCAGCAGCCGCTGCCGCACAGTTGCCGCCTTTGCGGCGGCCCATCCCATGGCGAAGAGCCAGAAGACCGTGACGGCCAGCGGAATGTGGCCGCGGGCGTCGAGGCCGAGGAGGTCGTAGCGCCCGATCAGGCCGAGCGTCATCAGGGCCGTGGGAACGGCGAAGGGGAAGCGTCTCTCGGTGCGGTCCACGAGTGGTACGGCGAGCACGGCGGCGACGGCCGCCATGATGTAGACGAGGGCCTCGATGAACCAGAACCCGGTGTGCGGTCCGAGGAGGCTGGTGAGCAGCAGGACGTCGGTGAGCCGGTAGTCGTCGGTGACCAGCAGCATCAGTGCCAGCCAGGCCACGCTCGGCGCGGCGATCCGTGTGATGCTCCGCCCGAGGTTCCGCAGGCGCTCGCGGCGGTCGGCCGAAGTGAGGTGGAATCGGGCGAAATTGTACCCGGCGACTCCGAGCAGCACATGGGCGCCGCCCTTGACCATGAAGAGGTGGATGTGCGAGCCGACGATCAGCACGATGGCGACGGCGCGCAGGGCGACCCCGGTCTCCAGGGTGCGGCGGCGGGTCTTCGGCCGGTCCTCGGCCGGCTGCCCCGACGGCTGCCTGAGTTCACGGATCGGGAGCGTGTGCCAGTTGTCGGGCAGACGGCCGAGCACATCCTCCAGCCTCAGTGACATCTCGACGTAACTCAGCGAGTCGCCCCCCAGGCTGACGAAGCTGCTGTCCTCTGTGACCTGGTCGCGGTCGAGAATCTCCGCGTACAGCCGGCACAGGTCCACGGGGCCGGTGGGCGTCGTCCGCCGGCCCGGCACGGATATCGCCGCGTCTGCGGCGGCCTCGGGCCGGGTCAGTTCGCGTATGGCCCGGTAGTCGGGCTTTCCCGTGGCGAGCCGGGGCAGTTCGGGCAGGACACGGACCCGCACGGCGCGGGCCGGCAGGCCGCATTCGCCGGTCACCATCCGCCGCACGCGCGCCGCGTCGACAGTGTCCGGATCGCCCGCGACGGCCACCGCCAACTCGTCGTCGTCACCGGTGCAGCAGGAGGTGATGCCGTGTTTCTCGAGCGTCGCCTCGACCTGTTGCGGATCGATCCGCAGGCCGAGGATCTTCGCGAACCGGCTTCGCCGCCCGAGCAGTTCGTACAGCCCGTCGGGGGTGCGCCGGGCGATGTCACCGGTGTGCAGCTCGTCGACGGACCGGCCGAGCCCGAGGTCGTCAGGACTTTCTGCGTAGCCGAGCATGACGTTGGGGCCCGCGTACACCAGCTCGCCGGTGTCCTGGCCGGGCCAGTCCGGCAGCGGCTGCAACCGGAAGGAGCCGCCGGGGATCGCGATACCGGCCGCCTCGGGACGGGTGTGGGCGAGGTCCGGTGGCAGGTACGCCATGCGGGCCGTCGCCTCGGTCTGCCCGTACATGACGAACAGGTCCCAGCCGGCGGTGCGGCCCAGGGCCGCGTAGTGCGCTACCCGGTCGGGCGCCAGCCGTCCGCCCGCCTGGGTGACGTAACGCAGATGCGGCAGCTCCATCGTGGCGAAGCCGACCCGGTCGAGCAGGTCGAAGGTGTAGGGGACCCCGGCGAACGTCGAACCCCGGCCGGCCTTGAACAGCTCCCAGAAGCAGGCGTCGGCGACCGAGAGATCGGTGAGGATCAGGCCGGCGCCGCGCAGCAGATGGCTGTGGATGACGGACAGGCCGTAGCAGTAGTGCATGGGCAGGGTCGTGGCCGCGCGATCACTGTCGCGGATGCCCAGGTATTCCGCGATGGATTCGGCGTTGGCCTGCAGGTTCTCGTGCGACAGGCGGACGAGTTTGGGTGATCCCGTGGAGCCTGAGGTGCTGAGCAGCAGCGCGAGGTCCGGGTGCAGGGTGTGCGCGGAGACCGCACGCCGCTCGTCGAGCACCCATGCATCGCCGTCGGGGCGTGCCACGACATCCGGGTTGTACGCGTCGGTCAGCGACTGCACGGCTTCGGGGTGGTCGCCCGGCACCAGCAGGACGGGGTGCCCCGCGGCCAGCGCCGCCAGGTGGACGACGAGAGCGTCGACCGTGTTCGCGCCGACGAGGAGTAGCAGGCGCCGTTCCGGGCCGAGGCGGCGTGCGGTCTCGGCCACCCGTGCGGCGAGCTCACGGTAGGACACCGGGCCGTCGGCGGTGATGAGCGCCGTGCGGTCGCCGTGGGCCGCAAGACTGCGGGCGAACGGAACGGTCTTGGTGCCTGGGAGCAGGCCGGAAGGGGCAATCACGGACGCATCTTAGGAAAGCCTTACTTTCTTTGATAGTCACAGCGAAGTCACAGCCGATCCACTGAAGATCCACGGAACGGCCGCCGGTAGGGTCGGCTCCGCCGCCCTGTCGCCAAGACGGGGCTGTTGTGTACATCACTCTTGACGTTTAGGTTAGCTTTACCTTATTTATAGGGCGTTCAAAGGTTCCTCCGCGGCACCGTCACGCCGCTCGCTCCCTGACGACGCGACGCGCGGCGACGGAAGTGAGCCACGCAGGAAGGCTTCTCTCATGCGACGCCCCTTGGTCCGACGTCTGACCGCGCTCGTCGCGGCGGCTCTGCTGCTGCCCGCACTCGCAGGCTGCGGCAGCGACGAAGACGACGCCGGGCTCGTCATCTACTCCGGCCGGAACGAGAAGCTGGTCAAACCGCTGCTGGACGAGCTGGAGAAGGCTGTCGGCACCAAGGTCGCCGTCCGCTACGGCGACAGCGCCGAGCTGGCCGCCCAGATCCTGGAGGAGGGCGACAAGACGAAGGCCGGGCTGTTCTTCTCCCAGGACGCCGGAGCCCTTGGGGCCCTCTCCACGAAGGGCCGTCTGCAAAAGCTCCCGCAAGCGTCGCTGGACCAGGTCGACGCGGCGTTCCGCGGCGGCGCGGGCGACTGGGTCGGCACATCCGGGCGCGTGCGCGTCCTCGCGTACAACCCCGGCAAGGTCTCCAAGGTGCCGGACAGCGTCCACGAGCTGACCAAGCCGGAGTGGAAGGGCAAGATCGGGTACGTCCCGACCAACGCCTCCTTCCAGGCCTTCGTCACCGGCATGCGCGTCCTGGAGGGCGACGAAGCCACCCGTACCTGGCTCAAGGGCCTGAAGGCCAACGACCCGAAGGTGTACGAGAACAACCTCAAGGTGCTGGAGGCCGTCGGTGAGGGCAAGGTCTCCCTCGGCCTGGTCAACCACTACTACTGGTACGAGCAGGTCGCCGAGAAGGGCAAGGACAAAGTGGGAGCAAAGATCCACTTCCTGCCGGGCGGCGACCCGGGCGCGCTCGTGAACGCGGCCGGAGTCGGCATCCTCAAGGGCAGCGACCAGGCCCCCGTGGCCCAGAAGGCCGTCGACTTCCTGCTCTCGAAGAAGGCGCAGACGTACTTCGCCGACGAGACCAAGGAGTACCCGCTGGCCGCCGGTGTCACCAGCAAGGTCAAGGACCTGCCGCGGCTGGACTCCCTGGACGCCCCCAAGATCGACCTCGGCAAGCTCGAATCGCTTCAGGAGACCCTGAAGATGCTGCAGGACGCCGGGATGGTCTGAGCCGTCATGCACACCAAGGATCCCGTCGTGCGGACGGATCCCGCCGCTCGCCCGGCCGGCACTGCCGCGCCGGCCGGGCGGCTGAGTGGCGGGCGCCGGCCGTCGGCCGTCCTGCTGGTTCCGGCCGCCGTCGCCGCGGTGTTCGCGCTGCTGCCGCTCGGCTATCTCGCGGTGCGCGCGCTGGAACGCGGCCCCGGCCTCGCCTGGGACGTCGTCGCCACTGAGCGCACGGCCCAGCTGCTCGGCCGCAGTCTCACACTCGCCGCCGTCGTTGTGGCGGCCTGTCTGCTGCTGGGTGTCTCGCTGGCCTGGCTGACCGTGCGGACCTCGCTGCCCGGTGCCCGCGTCTGGTCGGTGCTGGTCACCCTGCCGCTGGCCGTGCCCAGCTATGTCGCGGCCTTCGCCTGGCTCTCCGCCTTCCCGGAACTGGCGGGCTTCACGGGAGCCGCGCTGGCGCTGACGCTGGTCAGCTTCCCGTACGTCTATCTGCCGGTCACCGCGGCCCTGCGCGGCACCGATCCTGCACAGGAAGAGGTGTCCCGCTCGCTCGGTCTCGGGCCGCTGCGGACCTTCCTGCGTGTCACGCTGCCCCAGATCCGCCCGGCGGCGGCGGGCGGCGCGGTGCTGGTCGCGCTCTACGTGCTGTCCGACTTCGGCGCGGTCTCCCTGATGCGCTACGACACCTTCACCCGCGGCATCTACACGTCCTACCGGGCCAGTTTCGACCGCACTCCGGCCGCCGCACTGAGCGTCGTGCTGGTGGTGATGACCGTGGCACTGGTCGCCCTCGAGGCACGTACGCGCGGACGTGCCGGGCACGCCAGGACCGGCAGCGGCACGGCACGCCGCGCCGCCCCCGCACCGCTGGGCCGGTGGCGGATGCCCGCGCTGGCCTGGTGCGCGGCGGTCACGGCCGTCGCCGTGGTCACTCCGCTGGCCACGCTCGGATACTGGCTGGCCGTCGGCAACTCCGCGACCTGGGACCCCGCCGGACTGCTCGACATCGCAGCCACGACGCTCGGCATCGCCGCCGCGGGCGCCGCGCTCACGACGCTGCTCGCGCTGCCCATCGGGGTGATCGCCGCCCGCCACCGGGGCAGGACCGCCCATCTGCTGGAACAGTCCGCCTACGCGGGCCACGCCCTGCCAGGCATCACCGTCGCGCTGTCCCTGGTCTTCTTCGCCGTCCGCTATGCCGAACCGCTCTACCAGGAACTCCCGTTGCTGGTCTGTGCGTACGCCGTGCTCTTCCTGCCGGTGGCGGTGGCCGCCACCCGCGCCGCCGTGCTCCAGGCCCCACCTGTCCTGGAGGACGTCGCACGCTCACTCGGCCGCAGCCCACTGCGCGTGCTGCGGGAGATCACCGTGCCGCTGGCCGCTCCCGGCGTCGCCGCAGGGGCGGCCCTGACCTTCGTGGTCTGCATGAAGGAACTGCCCGCCACCCTGCTGCTGCGCCCCACCGGCATGGACACCCTCGCCACCCGCCTGTGGACGGAGACCGGAACAGGATCGTTCGCCGCCGCCGCGCCGTACGCCGCCACCCTGATCCTGCTCGCCGCCGTCCCCTCCTACCTCCTCGGGAGGCACCGCACATGACCGCTCTGCAGATCATCGGAGTGTCCAAGGCCTACGGCCCGGACGCGGCCGTCCTCGACGGGCTGGACCTCACCGTCCCCGGCGGCGCGCTCGCTGCCGTGCTCGGCCCGTCCGGCTGCGGCAAGACCACCCTGCTCCGCATCATCGCCGGCTTCCTGCGCGCCGACTCGGGCACCGTCACGGTCGCCGGACGCACCCTGACCGCCCCCGGACTGAACGTGCCACCCGAGAGCCGCAGCGTCGGCATCGTGCCGCAGGAGGGCGCGCTCTTCCCGCACTTGAGCGTCGCCCGCAACGTCGCCTTCGGCCTGACCGGCACCGATCGCGGCAAGCGCCGCAGCCGGTCGGAGGAGATGCTCGAACTCGTCGGCCTGGGCGGATACGGCAACCGGATGCCCCACGAACTCTCCGGCGGTCAGCAGCAACGCGTCGCCCTGGCCCGGGCCCTGGCGCCAAAACCCGCGCTGGTCCTGCTCGACGAGCCGTTCAACGCCCTCGACAGCACCCTGCGCGCAGGAGTCCGGGCGGATGTCCGCGCCGCCCTGCACGCCACCGGCGCCACCGCCGTTCTGGTCACCCACGACCAACAGGAAGCCCTCTCCACGGCCGACCTCGTCGCCGTCGTACGAAACGGGAAGGTCGCGCAGTGCGACACGCCCCAGGAGGTCTACCAGCACCCCGCCGACCCCTGGGTGGCCCGGTTCGTCGGCGACGCCGTACTGCTGCCGGGAACCGCCACGAACGGCACAGCCACCACCGCGCTGGGCCGGCTGCCCCTCGCCCCACATGCCGGGGACAGCCGCACCGGGACCGTTCTTCTGCGGCCCGAGCAACTGCAACTCACCGAAACCTCAACGGCAGTCCAGGGCACCGTGACCGAGGTGAGCTTCTACGGCCACGACGCCATGGTCACCGTCGACGTCGACGGGCTGACGAGTCCGGTGGAGATCCGGGTCGCCGGACCCGTGCCCGTACGCCCCGGTCAGCGCACCGGCATCCACGTCACGGGCGAAGCGACCCTGCACTCCTGAGAAGCTGCGGGCCCCGGCGTACTGTCGGCCGGAGTGCCTGCGCCGGTCCCCCGGGCTGCCCGCTGCCCCGCCGCAGTGCGTCCCACCGGTCTTCGAGGTCTCCGGCCTGGAGTAGCGACGGCCCGCCTTGACTGTCGTGGCACGCATTTCTCGTTCCCGCATTCGTTAACCGGCGGGATTACCGCGCTCTCACCGCTGACTTCAGCGCGGATTGCACCAACCACACAGCTCTCCGGAGATTTCGTATCACTCATGTAACAGCCGGCGGCATTAGCGGTTGTGATGAGCCGGTATGGACCCAACGGGCCTCAGTCCGGCAGGAGTTGGCGGATTGAGCACCCTTGTCACTGCGGTCGCTCGTTCCGCATAATCGCAGGGCGCTTTGCGAACTCATCCCCCACTGGGTTCGGACGCCTTGCGGCGTGCTGCCGTTTTCCAACGCACTTCATTCGGCGGCGACTTCCGGTTCCTGGGGTGGCATGAGCTCGTCATTGAGCGAACCCCCCACGAGAGGAAGTCCATTGAAGAACTACCTGAAGCACCTGAGGACGACCACCGCGATCGGTGCCGTCGCCCTCGCCGCCGTCAGCCTCCAGCCCGGCGCAGCCAACGCCGCCTCCACACCGACCCCACGCGGTGAGATAGGCACGAAGGTCGTCGGCGGGACCAAGGCCGATCAGGGTGAATTCCCGTTCATGGTCCGCCTGTCCATGGGCTGTGGCGGCGCGCTGTACGCCAAGGACATCGTTCTGACCGCCGCCCACTGCGTCGACGGCAGCGGCCCGAACACCGGCATCACCGCGACGGCGGGCGTCGTCGACCTGGAGGACTCCAACGCGGTAAGCGCGAAGTCCACCGAGGTCCTCCAGGCGCCCGGCTACAACGGCAAGGGCAAGGACTGGGCGCTGATCAAGCTCGACAAGCCGCTCGATCTGCCGACGCTGCCGATCGCCGGCGACGACAAGTTCAACACCGGTGATTTCGACATCGCCGGCTGGGGCGCGGACAAGGAAGGCGGCGACCAGCAGCGCTACCTGCTCAAGGCCAAGGTCCCGGCCATCGACGACGCCACCTGCAAGACGGCGTACGGCGACCAGCTGACCCCCGGCGAAGAGCTCTGCGCCGGGATCCTGAACACCGGCGGCGTCGACACCTGCCAGGGCGACTCCGGCGGCCCCATGTTCCGCAAGGACGACGCGGGTGCCTGGATCCAGGTCGGCATCGTCAGCTGGGGCGAGGGCTGCGCGCGCCCGGGCAAGCCCGGTGTCTACACCGAGGTGAGCGCCTTCGCGGCGGACATCAAGAAGGCCGCCGACGGGCTGGGCGGCTGACGCCGGTCAGTACGCGTTGAGCAGTTGAGCACCATCGCGTCCCGGCGCCGGGCCTCTGACCGCACGGCGCCGGGACGCGGCTAGGGCTCTGGTCGGGCGAACCTCGCCGGCCAGAGCCCGAGCCGAAGTTGCTGTCGTAGGCCGCCGCCCGCTTCACGGCGTCGGTCAGCGCCTGCGGGTGACGCCCGCGCTGTCCGCCGCTGACTGGAGCGAACGCAGCGCGAGCAGCAGGAAGCCGATGTCGTCCAGGAGGACCGGGTCGGGCAGCAGGTCGACCGGGCTCGCCAGGTAGATCAGGGCGCCCCAGAAGTTCGCCTTGTTCTCGACGGGAATTCCGGCGTCCTTCAGGCGCCTGCGTGCCCTCACGAGTCTGAGCAGGAGCATGCCGGCCAGCACTACGGTGGTCACGATCAGGGCCGCGGCGACTGCCGCCACCACCCACAGTTCGGTACGCATCACTTCTCCCGTCTTCCAGGAGAACCAGTACCCCACAGCGGGGCACCGAAGTCGCCGGAGGCGCCCCGCCGGGTGACCATGGAGAACGAGTCACAGCACACGGCACAACCTGGCGCACACGCCAGGGGCAGGGGGCTCGGGTCGGTTCGCACAGGGGGCCTCTCGGCGGGAGATGCCAGTGGTAAGCACCGATGTACTGGTCGTGGGCGCCGGCCCCGTCGGGCTGACCGCGGCCGCGGAACTCCGGCGTCGCGGCGTCGACTGCCGCATCATCGACAAGCTCCCGGCCCGGCTGCCGTACGCGAAGGCCGTGGGAATCCAGCCCAGAACACTGGAGGTCTGGGACCGGATGGGCATGGTGCGCGCCGCCCTGGAGGCCGCTGTGCCGATGCGCGGGCAGTTCATCTACGTCAACGGCGCCGAACAGGCACGCATCGACCTCAGACTCCCGCCCGAGGTCCCCTACGGCTTCGCTGCCCTGCCCCAGTACGAGACCGAGCGCATCATCGAGGAACACCTCGCCCGCTTCGGCACCCGGATCGAGCGCGGCACCGAGCTGGTGTCGTTCACACAGGACGGCGACGGGGTCCGGAGCCGGCTCACCACCTCCTCCGGCGAGGAGCAGGAACTCCTGTCCCGCTACCTCATCGGCTGCGACGGAGCGCACAGCATCGTCCGCAAGACGCTCGGGCTCACCTTCGAAGGCGGCGCGTTCCCCGACGAGTACATGCTCGCGGACGTGGAGGTCGACTGGAGCCTGCCGCAGGGCTACGGCGTACGCGCCATGCATCAGGTCGACGGAGCCACCGACGACCTGCTGGTCTGCATCCCGCTGCCCGGACGCTCCCGCTACCGCGTGTCCATGCTGGTGCCGCCCGAGCTCTCCACCAAGGGACAGCCGGGCGACCGGGACGAGGTCAGCCACGGGCTGGAAGGCGGCCGCGCACCAGGACTCGAACACATCCAGGCGGTCCTCGACCGGCTCTCCCCGGAGCCGACCACCGCCTCAGCCATGCGCTGGTCCTCCGTCTTCCGCATCAGTCACCGCATTGTGAATCACTATGCGAACGGCCAGGCCTTCGTCGCCGGCGACGCCGCGCACATCCACCCGCCGACGGGTGCCCAGGGCATGAACACCGGCATCCAGGACGCCTACAACCTGGCCTGGAAGCTGGCCCTCGCCGTTGCGGACATCGCGCACCCCCGACTACTCGGCAGCTACGACGCCGAACGCCGCCCCGTCGGCCTGGAAGTCGTGGGACGCACCGTCCGGCACGCCGCCGCGGGCATCGAGGCCGACCCGGCCGCCCCCGAGACAATCATGCTGCGCGAAGCCCAGTTGCTCGTCGCCTACCGCGACAGCCCCATCGTGGGACCGGGCACGCTGGGGCAGGAGGGCCCCGACGCCGGCGACCGGGCGCCCGACTGCGGCGGCCTCACCGGCGCGATCGCCTCCTACCCCATGCGCCTGTACGACGTGCTCCGCGACCGCGGCCACCTGCTGCTGCTCTACGCGGACACGGATGGACCGATGTCCGGGTTCAACGAACTGGCCGCCACAGCCAGGGACATGACTCATGGTCAGGTCGATGCCTGTATCGTCCTCGCCGCCGGCGCCGGCGCAGGTGCCGACGGGGCGCAACTGCCGGTCTTCCGCGACAGCAGAGGAGAGTTCCGGCGCGCCTACCACGCCGAGGGCCCCACGGCCCTCCTGGTACGCCCCGACGGCTACCTTGGCGCTCGCCTCACCCCCGCGACCGCGCCCGAGCTGTCGGCCCACCTCGCGGGGGTCTTCCGCACCTGAGCCGTTGTCCGACCCCTGCGCTACGTTTCCACCAGACGGAATTCGTAGAAACCATGACAAAGAGGGCGTACGCTGACCAGAACGCCGTAATGCACCGCGGATGGGTGATGGAGGCGGCGTATGACCGACCCCCATGGCTTCCTCAAGACCCCCCGTCGACCCAGCCCGGCTCGCCCCGTCGAGGAACGGCTGAGCGACTGGAACGAGGTCCACACAGGACAGGCGCTGCTTCCGCTCGTCTCCGAGCAGGCGGGGCGGTGCATGGACTGCGGCATACCGTTCTGCCACGACGCCTGCCCGCTGGGAAACCTCATCCCGGAGTGGAACGCGTACGCGAGGCGGGGGGACTGGCGAGCCGCGGCCGAGCGGCTGCACGCGACCAACAACTTCCCCGAGTTTACCGGGCGACTGTGCCCGGCGCCGTGCGAGGACGCCTGCGTGCTCGCCATCAACGCCGATCCGGTGACGATCAAGAACGTCGAGCAGGCCATCGCCGACCAGGCCTGGGAGCAGGGGTACGCGCCGCCGCAGCCGCCGCAGCGGCTCAGCGGGAAGACCGTCGCCGTCATCGGCTCGGGGCCCGCTGGGCTGGCGGTGGCGCAACAGCTCACCCGCATCGGCCACACCGTCGCCGTCTACGAGCGCGCCGACCGTATCGGCGGGCTGCTGCGCTACGGCATCCCCGAGTTCAAGATGGAGAAGCGACACCTGAACCGCCGTATCGAGCAGATGAGGGCGGAGGGCACAAAGTTTCGCACCGGTGTGAAGGTCGGCAGCGATCTGGACGCCACCGAGCTCAGGAGGCGTTACGACGCGGTGGTCGTCGCTGTCGGAGCCACGGAGCGGCGGGAGCTCCCTGTGCCCGGACGCGAGCTCTGCGGCATCCATCAGGCAATGGACTACCTGACCCTCGCCAACCGGGTCACGGAGGGCGACTATGCATCACCCCCCGTCACCGCCGAGGGCAAGCATGTGGTGATCGTCGGCGGCGGGGACACCGGATCGGACTGTCTGGGCACCGTGCTGCGCCAGGGCGCGGCCTCCGTGGTGCAGCTGGACATCAACCCCGAGCCGGGCGACGCCCGGCCGGAGGCCGAGCCCTGGCCCACCACCCATCCGAAGGTCTACCGGATCTCCCATGCCCATGAAGAGGCCCGGGGGCGGGAGGGCACGGATCCGAGGCTCTTCTCCTCCGCCACCTTCCGCTTCGAGGGGAATCGGGCGGGCCACGTGCGCGCGGTGCACCTGACGGAAGTGGCGCCCGGGGCCAGAACGCCGCGACCGGGCACCGAGCGGATGATCCCGGCCGAGCTGGTGTTGCTCGCCCTCGGCTTCACCGGTCCCGAGCGGGGCAACGGCCTGATGGAGCAGCTCGGGCTCACGCTGGACGGGCGGGGAAACTTCGCGCGGAACGCCGCCTTCGCGGCCGCGTCGGCGGAGGCGAAGCAGACTGAGCGCGCCAAGGCGGAGGGCGTGTTCGTCGCGGGCGACTCGGGACGCGGCCAGTCACTGGTGGTGTGGGCCATCGCGGAGGGACGGGCCGCAGCGGCGGCCACCGACGTCTATCTGACCGGCTCCACCGTGCTCCCGGCCCCGATCGGCCCAACGGACCGGCCTCGGGCGGTGTGACCCGCCGACCGTTTCATTTCTGTGCGGAAAGTCGACCGTTTCATTCCTGTGCGGAATGTCGACAACGGAACGTCCAAGCCTGACCGACCCTCAACTCTCTGTACACAGAGATGCTTGGCCCGTAATCGGCGCAGTTGACGCCGGTAACCTGAAAATCCATTATCGCTCACCAGCTCTCGGGTATTGGGTGCCCGATCGAGTTCGAGTGGCATCCCGACGATGGACGGCGGAGACTACAGGTGACGGTTTTGTGACCGGATAAGAGCTCACGAGCTCGTGGCCTCCGGATTGCTCGCTCCCGCCATCGAAGGGAGCGCGAGGCACCGGGTGCCGGCCGCAGTGGCCCATCGTGATCGAAATTTCCTCGAGTAGAAATTTCTTCAAGGGGCTCGCATGGAAGATAAATCTGTCGAGGTTTTGACGCCCGGGCCGGATGAATCTGCAATCGTCAAACGCAGGTACACCGGCCCGACGGTCGAGACCGAGACCGAGAGGCAGTTCGCCGAGGTGCTGGCTGACGTTGTGTGCGTCGAGAGGGTGTCGGTCGACAGCCACTTCTTCGACGACCTCGGCGCTAACTCGTTGGTGATGGCTCATTTCTGTGCGCGAGTCAGGAAGCGGACGGACCTGCCATCAGCGTCGATGAAGGACATCTACCGGCACCCGACGATCCGAAGCCTGGCGACGGCGCTCGCGGACATCGAGCCCACCCCGGTCGAGTCGTCGGTCCCGGCGCCGACCGAGCCGTTGAAACCGGCCGGCACGCTGCAGTACGTCCTCTGCGGAACGCTGCAGTTCCTGATTTTCCTCGGATATTGCTTCGTCGCCGGACTTGTCACCGCCCGAGGCTACGAGTGGGTCTCCGCCGGCTCAGGTCTGACCGAGATCTACCTGCGGTCGGCCGTCTTCGGCGGCGCCGGCTTCGTCGGCCTGTGCACGTTCCCGATCGTGGCCAAATGGATCCTCATCGGCCGCTGGCAACCCCGCGAGTTCCCGGTCTGGGGGCTGACCTATCTGCGCTTCTGGACCGTCAAGGTGCTGGTCCACGCCAACCCGATGATCGTCTTCGTCGGAAATCCGCTGTACGTGCTGTACCTGCGGGCCCTCGGCGCGCGGATCGGCAAGGGTGTCACGATCCTCTCCCGCACCATTCCGGTCTGCACCGACCTGCTCACGGTCGGCGCCGGCACGGTGATCCGCAAGGAATCGTTCTTCCTCTGCTATCGGGCGCACACCGGGCGTATCCAGACCGGCCGGGTCACTCTCGGCCGGGACGTTTTCATCGGCGAGAAGACCGTGCTCGACATCGACACGTCGATGGGCGACGGAGCGCAGCTCGGCCACACGTCCGCGCTGCACAGCGACCAGGCGGTGCCGGCCGGCGAGCGGTGGCACGGGTCCCCCGCACAGCGCACCGAACTCGACTATGTGAGGGTCGCTCCGGCCGACTGCGGTGCGCTGCGCCGGGCGGGCTACGGCCTCGTCACCCTGCTCCAGCTGTTCCTCCTGTACGTACCGCTGACCATCGGCGGTACGTACATGCTGCTGACCGCGATTCCGTCGGTGGGCAGACTGCTGGCCCCGGGCACGGAGGAGTTCACGTCGTCGCAGCTCTACGTCGACGCGCTGGCCGTCTCCACCGTGCTGTTCGTCGGCTTTCTCGTCGTGGGCCTCGCCGTATTGTTCACCGTCCCGCGCCTGCTGAACCTGGTGGTCAAGCCGGACAAGGTCTATCCGCTGTACGGCTTCCACTACTCGGTGCACCGCGCGATCGCGCGTATGACCAACATCAAGTTCTTCAAATGGCTGTTCGGTGACAGCTCCTACATCGTCTACTACTTGCGCGGCCTTGGTTACGACCTGTCCCGAGTCGAACAGACCGGGTCGAACTTCGGTACGGAAGTGCAGCACGAGACCCCGTATCTGAGCTCTGTCGGCAGCGGAACCATGGTCGCCGACGGGCTCTCGATCGTGAATGCCGACTTCTCGAGCACGTCCTTCCGTGTGTCCCGGGCGTCGATCGGGGCACACAACTTCCTCGGGAACAACATCGCGTACCCCTCGGGGGCCAGGACAGGTGAGAACTGCCTCCTGGCGACGAAGGTGATGGTTCCTCTCGACGGAGAGGTCCGCGAGGGCGTGGGGCTGCTCGGCTCACCGTGCTTCGAGATTCCCAGGTCGGTGGAGCGCGACTCCCGGTTCGACCATCTCCGGGCCGCGGACGAGGTGCACCGCCACCTCGCCGCGAAGAACCGCTACAACATCCGCTCGATGATCTTCTTTCTGTTCGTGCGGTGGCTGTACGTCTTCGTGCTCACGGTGGTCGGCCTGGCGGCCGTCGATCTGTACGGCGTTCTCGGGCAACTGGTGATCGCCGGGTCCCTGGCGCTGACGCTCGGGTTCACCGCTCTCTTCCTCGCACTGGTGGAGCGTGGGATCGCGGCATTCCGCCCGCTGCGCCCTCAGTTGTGCTCCATCTACGACCCGTACTTCTGGTGGCACGAGCGCCTTTGGAAGGTGCCCGACGAGTACCTCAACGTCTTCAACGGCACCCCCTTCAAGAACGTGATCTGGCGGCTGCTGGGTGTTCGGATCGGCAAACGGGTCTTCGACGACGGCTGCTATCTGACGGAGCGGACGCTCACCACCATCGGGGACGACTGCACCCTGAACGCGGGGAGCAAGATCCAGTGCCACTCGCAGGAGGACGGCACCTTCAAGTCCGACCACAGCACGCTCGGCACAGGCTGCACTCTCGAGGTCGGCGCCCACGTCCACTACGGCGTGACGATGGGCGACGGCTCGGTGCTCGCCGCCGACTCCTTTCTCATGAAGGGCGAGGAAGTCCCGCAGCACGCTCGGTGGGGAGGAAATCCCGCCGCGGAGATGCGAGATGCCCACTATCAGCCCGCAGCGCGGCGACGGTGAGGGGAGGGGAGGGAGAATGGGAATGCACATGGAGGCCGGCCGGAAGTTCTGGCGGGGTGTGCTCGTCGCCGGTGGACGCACCGCGATCCCACGGTGGACGCTCAATCCGGTGACGGGAGCCGCCTCGCACAAGGCGACGATCCCGGACGACGTCGTGGAAGGTCTGTGCCGACTGGCCAAGGACTTGGCGGTGCCGCTCAGCTCGGTGCTGCTGGCCGCGCACGCCAAGGTCCTCGCCACGCTGTCCGGCGAGCACGAGGTGGCGACCGGCTACGTCGCCGTGGAGGACGGCCGGCCACTGCCCTGCCGACTGACGACCGAGCCCGACTCGTGGCGGGCGCTGCTGCTGAACACCCATCAAGCCGAGTCAGAACTGCTTTCGCACAAGGACTTTCCGGTCGATGATCTCAAGACAGAGCTGGGCCTGACCGAACCGTCGCCCGAGACCGTGTTCGATCCGACCGGTGTCGGCGGCGATCTCGCCGAAGGCACCGCGCTGTGGGTGGGATTCTCGCAACACGCAGGCCACCTCCTGCTCCGGCTGCGGTACCGGACCGACGTGCTCGACGCGGACAGTGCCGCCAGGATCGCCGGCTATCACCTCACCACGCTCGCGCTGATCGCGGCCGATCCGGATGCCGAGCACAGGCGGCAGAGCCTGCTCTCCGCCGGAGAACTCCAGTTCCAGCTCGAAGGGCTCGCCGGACCGCGCCGGGACCTGCCGGACCGCCGGTTCCACGAGCTGTTCGAGCAGCGGGTGAGGGCGCACCCGGACGCCGTCGCAGCCGTGCACGGCGATCGGCAGTGGACCTACCAGGAGCTCAACGTCCGTGCCAACCGGCTGGGACGAGCCCTGTTGGCGCGAGGGCTGCACCGCGAAGGTGTCGTCGCGGTGGTGACCGAGCGCAACCTGGACTGGATGGCCGCCGTCATCGCCGTCCTCAAGGCCGGTGGCGTCTACCTGCCCGTCGAACCGCACTTCCCGGCCGAGCGCATCGCGGCCACGCTTGCCCGTGCCGAGTGCGCCCTCGTGCTCACCGAATCCGGCAGCACCGCCACGCTGGACCAGGCCCTCAACTCACTGTCGGCGGCCGACGCCGGGTCCGGGTCGGGAATCCAGAAGCTCTACGTCGACGCGGCCTACGAGGAGGGGCATCCCGACGGTGATCTGGGCGTCGTTGTCGCGCCCGATCAGCTGGCGTACGTCTACTTCACCTCCGGCTCCACGGGTGAGCCCAAGGGAGCGATGTGCGAGCACGCGGGCATGCTCAACCATCTCTACGCCAAGATCGACGACTTGGAGATCGGCGAGGGTCAGGTGGTCGCCCAGACCGCGCCCCAGTGCTTCGACATCTCGCTGTGGCAGCTGGTCGCCGGGCTGCTGGTCGGCGGCCGGACCGTGCTGGTCGAGCAGGAAGTGATCCTCGACGTGCAGCGGTTCGTGGACAGGATCATCGACGGCCGGGTCGCGGTGCTCCAGGTCGTGCCGTCGTATCTCGAAGTCGTACTGTCCGAGCTGGAGCGGCACCCGCGCGAGCTGCCGGACCTGCGGTGTGTGTCGGTCACCGGAGAGGCCCTGAAGAAGGAGCTCACCGAGCGCTGGTTCGCGGCCGAGCCCAAGATCAGGCTGGTCAACGCGTACGGGCTGACCGAGACCTCGGACGACACCAACCACGAGGTCATGGACCGGGTTCCGGACTCCGATCGGGTCCCGCTCGGCCCGCCCGTGAACAACGTGCACGTCTACGTCGTCGACGAGCACCTGTCACCGGTGCCGCTCGGCGCCCCCGGCGAGATCGTCTTCTCCGGGGTCTGTGTCGGTCGCGGATACGTCAACGACCCCGAGCGCACCCGCCTGGCCTTCATGGCCGATCCGCACCACGAGGGCCGGCGGCTCTACCGGAGCGGCGACCACGGCCGCTGGCTGCCCGAGGGGAAGCTGGAGTTCCTCGGCCGCCGCGACTCCCAGGTCAAGATCCGCGGGTTCCGGATCGAGATCGGCGAAATCGAGAACACCCTGCTGCGGGTGCCCGGTGTCCGCGACGGCGCGGTGGTGGTCGCCGAGCGGGCCGGCCAGAGCAAGCACCTGGTGGCCTTCTACACCGGCCCGGGGCCACTCGAGACCGACGCCCTGCTGGACAAGCTGGGTGAATCGCTCCCCGAGTACATGGTCCCGTCGGCCTTCCACTGGCGGGAAAGTCTGCCGCTGACCGCCAACAGCAAAATCGACAAGAAGACACTGAAGGCGCTCGCCGGAGAGCTCGACACCGTCGACGACGACTACCGCGCACCGAGTACGCCGACCGAACAGCGGCTGGCGGCCGCATGGGCGACAGTGCTCGGCATCCCGCAGAACCAGATCGGACGGCGGGACCACTTCTTCGACCGGGGGGGCACGTCACTGTCGGCGGTGAAGCTGGCGATCACCCTGGACCGTGCGGTGTCCCTCAAGGACGTCACCCGTCACCCGGTCCTCGCCGATCTGGCCGGGCTCCTCGACGGCAGGTCCGAGCGGCGCTCCGGGCTGCTGCAGCCGCTGTCCGAGTCGCCCGGTGCGCAGGCCGGTGCTCTGGTGTGCTTCCCCTACGCAGGCGGCAACGCCGTGAACTTCCAGCCGATGGCCAGGGCACTGACGGCCGAAGGCCTGGCAGTCTACGCCGTCGAGCTGCCCGGTCACGACTTGGCCGCCGGGAGCGAGCCGTTCGCGCCGATCCCACAGGTGGTCGAACAGGTCATCGCCGAGGTCGCCCGGTGTGGCCTGACCAGGGTCATGCTGTGGGGCCACTCCTCGGGCGCCGCGTTGGCCGTGGAGACGGCCCGGAAGCTCCAGGAGCGTGGCGTGGACGTCCAGCGGGTGTTCCTTGGCGCGCAGTTGCTCGGTGACGCCACCGACCGGCGCGCCACCATCACCGAGCTGACCGGGCGGAGCAACGCCGAGATCGCCGCGGGGCTGAGCGCAGACAGCGGCTACACCGAGCTCAGTGAACTGGATGCGCGGCACGCCGAGCATGTCGGCGCCGCCTACCGGCACGACTGCGTGTCCGCACACCGCTATTTCGCCGACGCCCTGGACGCCCCGCCGGCGGTGAAGCTCTCCGCGCCCGTCACCGTGGTCGTTGCCGCCGACGACCCGAACACCGCGGAGTTCCCACGCCGGTACGGCGACTGGCGGCTCCTGGCCGAGCACGTCGACCTCCACGAGCTCGCCGACGGCGGCCACTACTTCCTGCGCACCCGTCCTACCGAGGCGGCACAGGCAGTGCTGCGCGCCGACGAATTGTTGGCCTCTTCGTGAGTCGCAACGGAAAGGAATCGAGATGTCGTCCTCATCCCCGGCGTCACTGCTCGACCTGGAGCTGCAACCAGGCAAACCTCCGATGCTGCAGGTCGACACCACCGGCGACGCGCTGAGCTGGGCGGCCGAGCACCGGGACGCGCTGCGCGCCGTCGTCACCGAGCACGGCGCGGTCCTCGCCCGCGGCCTCGGGCTGCGTGACGCGGCCGAGACCGGTGCCGTCTTCTCGAAACTGACCACCGGTCTGATGACTGAGAGGGAGGCCTTCGCGCCCCGGCAGACCTACGCCGACGGCGTGTACTCCTCATCGCAGTGGCCGCCGAACCAGCCGATGTGCATGCACCACGAACTGAGCTACACACTCGAGTTCCCCGGCCTGATGCTGTTCGCGTGCCTCAGTGCGCCCACCGAGGGCGGGGCGACCGCGGTGGCCGACTCACCGACCGTGCTCGACGCGCTGCCCACCGAGCTGACCCAGCGATTCGAGCGGGAGGGCTGGCTGCTCACCCGCAGCTACAACGACGAGATCGGGGCTTCGTTCGCCGAGGCGTTCGGCACCGAGGACCGGGACGCCGTCGAGAGCTACTGCCGCGCCAACGCGATCGAGTTCGAGTGGCAGCCCGACGGTGGACTGCGCACCAGGCAGCGCCGCAGCGCCGTGGTGCGACACCCGGTCACCGGGCAGCGCTGCTGGTTCAACCAGATCGCGTTCCTCAACGAGTGGACGCTGGCGCCGGAGGTGCGCGAGTACCTGGTGGACGTCTACGGCGCAGACGGACTGCCGTTCAACACCCGCTTCGGCGACGGCGACCCGATCGGCGAGGACGTCGTGCAGCTGCTCAACAAGGTCTACGAGGATCACACCGCACGCGAGCCGTGGCAGGCCGGCGACCTGATGCTCGTCGACAACATCCGCACCGCGCACAGCAGGGAGCCCTTCGAGGGACCGCGCGAAGTGCTCGTCGCGATGGCCGACGCGGTGCGCCTGGCCGACTGCTCGCCGACCGTCGAAGTGACCGCAGGATGACCACCATCCCCACCGCTTTGGAGTCCGCAATGTCCGAGCCGATCACTGTGCCACCGTTCGCGGTGGTCTCCGGTGCCCAGGTTCAGGGTGTGCTGCAGGGGCGCGAGAAGGAGATCGTGGAGTTGGTCGAGGCCACATACCGGCTGCACAGCGCCGGCCAGTCGGTGAACCCGCCGTCCTACTTCCTGCATCTCCCCGACCGCCCGTCCTCCCGGATCGTCGCGCTGCCCGCCTCGATCGGCGGGGAGGGTCGAGTGGACGGCCTGAAGTGGATCTCCAGCTTCCCGGAGAACGTGACGGCCGGCATTCCGAGGGCCTCGGCCGTGCTGATCCTCAACGACCATGACACCGGCTACCCGTTCGCCTGTCTGGAAAGCTCGATCATCAGCGCCACAAGGACGGCCGCGTCAGCGGCGTCGGCGGCCGAATGCCTCAGCCGCGGCCGCCCGCGGCCGACGCGCGTCGGGTTCTTCGGGACGGGCCTCATCGCCCGCTACATCCACACATTCCTGGCCGGCACCGGCTGGTCGTTCGACGAGATCGGCGTGCACGACCTGTCCATCGACAGCGCGGCCGGCTTCCGCTGTTACCTGGAGCAGTCGGGCACCGCCGGCCGGATCACCGTGCACGACAGCGCCGAGCAGCTGATCCGCCTCAGCGATCTGGTGGTCTTCGCCACCGTCGCCGGTCAGCCGCATGTCAGCGACCTGTCGTGGTTCGCACACAATCCATTGGTGCTGCACGTGTCGCTGCGCGACCTCTCGCCGCAGATCCTGCTCGCCTCGACCAACATCGTCGATGACATCGAGCACTGCCTGAAGGCCAACACCTCGCCGCATCTGGCCGAGCGGCTCGCGGGCAACCGGGACTTCCTGCTCGGCACGTTGGACGACGTGATGGCCGGGCGGGTGACGGTGCCGGCGGACCGGCCGGTGGTGTTCTCGCCCTTCGGACTCGGGGTGCTCGACCTCGCGGTCGGCAAGTACGTCTACGACGAGGTGGTCCGCTCTGGAGAGTTGCAGGTCATCGACGACTTCTTCCACGAACTGAGCCGGTACGGGTGAGCCGGCCAAGAGCCCAGGAGGCCTATGCAGAACTAGTCCCAGGAGACATCACCGGTCAAGTCGCCGCAGGTCAGGGCGCACGACACCGCGGCAGCTGATGCAGGGCCCTGTCTGGCTCGGTTGGACACAGGCTCCCGCCCGCACAAGCGAGAAGCCCGCCCACGGTCGGATGGACGCTCCGATAAGTGCTCTGCTGCAGATGAGGAGACCATCGTGCCCGTCATATCCGTTCCCTACGCCTTCAACGAAGAAGAGCTCTATGTCGACCTTGAGTCGATCTTCGGGCACTCCCTTTTCCTGAAGTGTGAGGGCTTCAACTTCGCCGGCTCGATCAAGCTGAAAGCCGCGACCGAGATGGTGGAGACCGCCGAGCGGGATGGAGTCCTGACGCCGGATTCGATACTGGTCGAGTCCTCCTCCGGAAACCTCGGCGTGGCGCTGAGCATGATCGCGGCGAGCAAGGGCTACCGGTTCCTGTGCGTGACGGACTCCCGATGCAACCTGTCGACGAGGTTGATGATGGAGGCGTTGGGCAGCCAGGTACACATCGTCGCCGGACAGGAGGCCAACGGCGGCTTCCTCGGCGCGCGGATCGACTACATCCGCGCGCTCTGCGCCTCCGATGACCGTTACGTGTGGCTCAGTCAGTACACCAATCCGGGCAACTGGAGGGCTCACTACCGCAAGACGGCGCCGGAGATCGCCCACCAGTTCCCGGGACTGGATGTGCTGTTCGTCGGAGCCGGCACCACCGGGACCCTGATGGGCTGCGCGCGCTACTTCCGCAAGTGGCACCGGCCGGTGCGGATCGTCGCACTGGACAGCGTGGGCTCTGTGGCCTTCGGCGGTGCACCGGGCCGCCGGATGATTCCCGGCCTGGGCATGAGCATCCGTCCGCCGCTGCTCGACGAGTCCTATGTGGATGAGGTGATACGCGTCGAGGAGGCGGACACCATACGTACCTGCCATTCTCTGGCCAGGCACGGATTCCTGTTCGGTGGCTCCACCGGCACGGTGGTCAGCGGCGCGATGGGCTGGCTGGCCGAGCATGACGCTCGTGAACTCACCGCGGTGGCCATTGCTCCGGATCTGGGCGATCGCTACCTCGACACCATCTACCAGGCCAACTGGCTGCAGGATCTTTACGGCGATGAGGTGCTCAACTCCGACGAGGTGTCCGCCGGTTCCTGGGCAGCCTCTCCCGCGCCGCGGACGCGGTCGGGCGGGCGTCCGTAGCCGCAGACCGGCGACCGCAGTGGCAACCGGCGCCATCAGCCCCGCCGTCACGGCCGTTCAAGGTCCGTCAGACGTACTCCGACACCGCATCCAGCAGCCAGTCCGCCATATACCCGGCGAAGGACGAACGGACCAGCACCCAGAACCCGGCCCGGACCTCGTCGCGTGCAACCAGCACGACCTGTGCGCGGGCCAGGGTGGTCTGGGCGCAGCGCCCGGGCCCGAAGGCACGCGGGTGCAGGTCCAGCGGGCAGCCGTGGGCCAGCGTGTCGCGGGCGCGAGGGCCCGCGACGAGCAGGGTGGTGCGCTGGGCGGAGACGTCCGTGACCGCTGCCGGCTCGTCGCCGGCGGCAGCCCGGATCTGGTGTTCCAGACCCGCCTGAGTGCCGGGCGGGCCGACGACGAGCCATTCGTCGGGGCCGAGCCAGAGTGCGTAGCGGTCACCGGCGCGTACGACGGTATTGGGTTCGAGGGGCAGTTGGAGACCCAGGGCGAGCCCGACGGCGTCGGCGGCCGGTCCCTTGGGGTCGAGCCGGACGTTGACCTGGGCGAGGAAAGGCAGTTCGGCCAGGCGCAGGTCGCCGCCCGAGGCGCGTGTGACCGCGGCGAAGCGGCCGGCGGCGTGCTCCAGGGGGCTGTGGCGGGTAGCGGTGTCAGCCATCGCGGCGGGCTCCCTCGGGGTCGTAGAGGACGGGACTTGCGACGGTCACCGGTACCAGGCGGTCGCCCACAGGTGCATACAGCCGCTCGCCGATGCGGTTCCGGCCGCCCTTGATCAGGGCGAGTGCGAAGGTCCGGCCGAGCGCAGCGCTGTGGTAGCTGGAGGTGACATGGCCGAGCATCGGCACCGGGGGCTCGGGGAGCACGCTGTCGGCGACCAGGTGGGTGCCCTCGGGGAGGAAGGAGTCCGGGTCTTCCGGTAGCAGGCCGACGAGGTGCTTGCGGTCGCCACGCGTGGTGTCGGCGCGTGCGTGGGAACGCTTGCCGACGAAATCGGGCTTCTTCTTGGACACCGCCCAGCTCATGCCGAGGTCCTGCGGGGTGACGGTGCCGTCGGTGTCCTGGCCGATGATCGGATAGCCCTTCTCGGCGCGCAGGACGTGCATGGTCTCGGTGCCGTACGGGGTGATGCCGAACGCGCTTCCGGCCGCGTACAGCGCCTCCCACAGCGCGCGGGCTTCCCACGGCGACACGTTGATCTCGTAGGCCAGTTCGCCGGAGAAGCTGATCCGGCAGACGCGGGCCGGGATTTCGGCGACGGTCGCGTCGCGCCACGCCATGAAGGGGAAGTCGTCGTTTGCGACGGGCAGTTCGGGGGCGAGGGCGGCCAGTACGTCGCGGGAACGGGGGCCGACGAGGGCGACGGTGGCCCACTGCTCGGTCACCGAGACGCAGTGGACGCGCAGTTCGGGCCACTCGGTCTGCAGCCACTCCTCCATCCAGTCCAGGACGGCGGCCGCGTTGCCCGTCGTCGTGGTGACGAGGAAACGGTCCTCGGCGAGCCGGATGACCGTGCCGTCGTCGAAGATCATGCCGTCGAGGCGGCACATGACGCCGTAGCGGATCATGCCGACTTTGAGAGTGCCCATCATGTTGGTGTAGAGCCGGTCGAGGAAGACGGCCGCGTCAGGCCCTTGCACATCGATCTTGCCGAGGGTGGAGGCGTCCATGAAGGCGACGCCCTCGCGGGCGGCGCGGCACTCACGGAGCACGGCGGACTTCATGTCCTCGCCGTCCTGCGGGTAGTACCAGGGCCGCTTCCACTGACCGACGTTCTCGAAGAGCGCGCCGTGGTCGACATGCCAGTCGTGCAAGGCGGTCACGCGCACAGGGTCATGGAGCGCGCCGCGGTCACGGCCCGCGAGGGTGGCAAAGGAGACCGGGGTGTAGGGAGGGCGAAACGTCGTCGTTCCGAGGGCGGAGATGTCCACGCCCAGAAGCTGGGCGACGGTGCCGCTGGCGAGGACGCCGGACGTCTTGCCCTGGTCGTTGGCGGTTCCGGCGGTGGTGTAGCGCTTGGTGTGCTCGACCGAGCGCATACCGGCGCTCGTCGCGCGCGCGAGGTCGTCGACGGTGACATCACGCTGAAGGTCGACGAAGCGGGGCGCGTCTTCGGTGCCGGGGACGACGCCTGGGACGACGAAGACCTGCATGGGCGGGGACTGCGGTTCGCCGGCCGCGGCCGGGAGCTCGGGTGCGACGGCCACATAGCCCTCGGCCTCGACCGCTCGCATGCCGGCCGCAGCGCCCTGAGCGAGGACGCCGGGCAGATCGAAGACACCGGCGCTGGAGCCTGCGACCTCGACCGCCTGACCGCAGGTGTCGGGGACGAACGTGCCGAGCGTCTCGTCGTAGCGCAGCTTTCCGCCCGCCTGGCTGAACAGATGCGCGACGGGGTTCCACCCACCGGAGACCAGCAGCAGGTCGGCGGCGAACTCGCAGTACCCCGCGGACTCTCCGTACGGGGCGACGGTCACCGCCGTGAGGCGCGCACCGCCCTCGGTACCCGTGACGGCATGCCCGGTGAGCACCTCGATCCCGGCGTCCTGGGCGCGGCGCCCCCACTCCCCCGGTTCGGTGCGGGTGTCGACGACCACCGCGATCTCCACGCCCGCCGCCGCCAGGTCGAGTGCAGCCGCGTAGGCGCTGTCGTTGGTGGTGAAGACAACGGCGCGACGGCCGGGCAGGACGCCGTAGCGATTGGCGTACGTACGGGCCGACGCCGCCAGCATGATGCCGGGGCGGTCGTTGTCGGCGAAGGCCAGCGACCGCTCGTGCGCTCCGGTGGCCAGGACGACGCGGCGGGCGCGGATGCGCCAGACGCGCTCGCGGGAGACGTGCTCGGGGGCTTCGCCGCCGAGGTGGTTGGTACGGCGCTCGACGGCGAGGACGTGATTGTCGTCGTAGTAGCCGAAGACAGTGGTGCGGCGCAGCACGCGCACCTCGGGCTCGGCAGCGAGCCGCTCACCCGACTCTCCTGCCCAGTCCAGGAGTTCTTGTCCTGCCCCGAGGAGGCTTCCGCCCAGCTCGGGCTGGTCGTCGGCGAGGATGACGCGCGCCCCGCTGCCGGCGGCGGCGGACGCGGCCGCGAGTCCGGCCGGTCCCGCGCCGACGACGAGCAGGTCGCAGTGGGCATGGACGGCGTCGTAGCGCGCGGGGTCGGGCTCGGTGGCGAGCCGTCCCTGGCCGGGGAGGCTGCTCGCGACGAGCCCGTCGTACAGCTCCACGGCCGTCGCGGGCAGCATGGGCTCGGGGAACGGCTCCTCGATCTGGACGACGGCGTTGGGCTCCTCGACTCCGGCGGAGAAGATGCCGCGCGGGCGGCCGAGCTTGATGCTGGTGCCGGCCTGGATGATGCCGTTGGCGAGGAGGGCGGAGGCGAGGGTGTCGCCGCGGAAGCCCTGGTATGTGGTGCCGTCGAAGGTGAAGGTGAGCGGTTCGTCGCGGGCTACGCGGCCGGTGGCGGGGAGCCGGAAGGGTTGGGTGCCGGTGCCTTCGGCCTCGGGTGCCTGAGCTTTCGTCGCCGGGTGCGCGCCGGTGGGCGGGGGCTTCTCCCCCGCCCCGCCCCACCCCGAAACCGGGGCTCCCGCCCCGGGCCCCGCGGGTTTCGTCGCTGGGTGCGGGCCGGTGGGTGGGTTGTGCCCACCCGTTCCGCCCTGCGGAACGGTTTGCCCACAACCGGGGCGCGGCTCGCCCGGTCGGTACACCGCCAGGACCTCGTTCGTGGCCGTGTTACGCACCGCGTTGAACCAACGGCGGCATCCGGCCGCATGGCTCCAGCGCTCCGCGAACGGGCCCCTGGGGTTGTCGCGGAAGAAGACGTAGCGGGCCCACTCCTCGTCGGTCAGGGCGGCGGGGTCCTCGGGGTAGGGCACGTGCGCCTGGCCGCCGTAGTGGAATTCCGCCTCGTCACGGGGCCCGCACCAGGGGCATGGGATGAGCAGCATCGAATCGGCTCCCTAGTGGGCCACCGCGGCCGCGCCGTGCTCGTCGACGAGCGCGCCGGTGGTGAATCGGTCGAGCGAGAAGGGGGCGTTGAGGTGGTGGGGGGTGTCGTGGGCAATCGTGTGGGCGTAGACCCAGCCGACGCCCGGGGTGGCTTTGAACCCGCCGGTCCCCCAGCCGCAGTTGAGGTAGAGGTTGTCGACAGGGCTGAGCCCGACGATCGGCGAGGCGTCGGGGCTGACGTCGACGATGCCGCCCCAGGTACGCAGCACATGGGCACGGGCGAAGACCGGAAACAGCTCCAGGGCGGCCGACATCTGGTGCTCGATGATGTGGAAGGCGCCGCGCTGTGTATAGGCGTTGTACGCGTCGATGCCCGCGCCCATCACCAGCTCGCCCTTGTGGGCCTGGCTGACGTACACATGCACCGCGTTGGACATCACGACCGTGGGGTGCACCGGCTCAAGGAGCTCGGAGACCAGCGCCTGCAGCGGGTGGCTCTGCAGCGGCAGCTCGAACCCCGCCATGGCGGCCAGCACCGAGGTGTGACCTGCCGAGCAGAGCGCCACCTTGCCGGCGGCGATGGGGCCGAGCGTGGTCTGCACGCCGACGACCCGACCGCCCTGGATGTCGATGCCGGTGACTTCGCAGTTCTGGATGATGTCGATGCCCGCGGCGTCGGCGGAACGCGCCAGCCCCCAGGCGACGTGATCGTGCTTGGCGATGCCGGCCCGCGGCTGGTAGGTGCCGCCCATCACCGGATACCGCACGTCGGGCGAGATGTTGACGATGGGACAGACCTCTTCGACCTGCCTGGGGTCCAGCCATTCGGCGTCGACGCCGTTGAGCCGGTTGGCCTCGACACGGCGCACGCTGTCGCGGACGTCCTGCAGGCTGTGGGCGAGGTTCAGCACACCGCGCTGGGAGAAGAGGATCGGGTAGTCGAGTTCGTCCGCCAGCCCCTCCCACAGCTTGAGGGAATGCTCGTAGATACCGGCGCTCTCGTCCCACAGATAGTTGGAACGGATGATCGTGGTGTTGCGGGCCATGTTGCCGCCCGCGAGCCAGCCCTTCTCCAGCACGGCCACATTGGTGATGCCGTGGTTCTTCGCCAGGTAGTGGGCGGTCGCGAGACCGTGTCCGCCGCCGCCCACGATCACCACGTCGTACGACCGCTTCGGCTCGGGCGTGCGCCACAGCCAGTCGGGGTGCTCGGGGAGGTCGGCGCCCGGGGTGCGGGGGCTCATCGTGCGTCTCCTGAAAGGTGCGGGTACAGCGGGTGCTTGGCTGCCAGCGCCTGCGTACGGGCGCGGAGCGCGGCGACGTCCGGCGCGGGCTGGAGAGCGAGCGCGATCACATCGGCCACTTCGCGAAAATCCTCGTCGGTGAAGCCGCGCGTGGCCAGAGCGGGGGTGCCGATGCGCAGCCCTGAAGTGACCATGGGCGGCCGGGGGTCGAAGGGGACGGCGTTGCGGTTGACCGTGATGCCGATGTCGTGGAGCTGGTCTTCCGCCTGCTTCCCGTCCAGTTCCGACTCCCTGAGGTCGACCAGGACCAGATGGACATCGGTGCCGCCGGTCAGGACGCTCACTCCGGCCGCGGCCGCGTCCGGTCGCGTCAGGCGTTCAGCGAGGATGCGGGACCCGGCGAGCGTGCGGGCCTGCCGCTCGGCGAACTCCGGCAACGCGGCCAGTCGGAACGACACCGCCTTCGCGGCGATGACATGCTCCAGCGGGCCGCCCTGCATTCCGGGGAACACCGCCGAGTTGATCTTCTTGGCCATGTCGGCGTCATTGGTGAGGATGACGCCACCGCGCGGGCCGCCGAGCGTCTTGTGGGTGGTCGTGGTGGTGACATGGGCGTGCGGTACGGGATTGGGGTGCAGCCGGGCGGCCACGAGGCCCGCGAAGTGGGCCATGTCGACCATCAGATACGCGCCCACCTCGTCGGCGATCCGCCGGAAGGCCGCGAAGTCCAGCCGGCGGGAATACGCCGACCAGCCCGCGATGATCATCTTGGGGTGGTGCTCCTTGGCGAGCTGCTCCACCTCGTCCATGTCGACCAGGTTGTCGGTCTCGTCCACGTGATAGGGCACGACATTGAGCATCTTGCCGCTGTAGTTGATGCGCATGCCGTGGGTGAGGTGCCCGCCGTGCGCGAGGTCGAGGCCGAGGATGGTGTCACCGGGCTTGAGCAGGGCAAAGAAGACAGCGGTGTTCGCCTGGGCACCCGAGTGCGGCTGCACATTGGCGAATCCGGCGCCGAAGAGGGACTTGACCCGCTCGATGGCCAGCCGCTCGGTCACGTCGACGTGTTCACAGCCGCCGTAGTAGCGACGGCCCGGGTACCCCTCGGCGTACTTGTTGGTCAGGACCGAACCCTGGGCCTCCATGACCGCCGCGGGGGCGAAGTTCTCCGAGGCGATCATTTCGAGGGTGGACTGCTGGCGGTCCAGCTCCGCCAGGACGGCGGCGTGGACCTCCGGGTCCAGCTCGGCGAGCGGCGCGTTCAGCGTGTTCATGCGGCGTTCCTCTCGGCGGCCTCAACGACGTTGGCGAGCAGCATCGCCCGCGTCATGGGTCCTACGCCGCCGGGCATGGGCGCGACCCATCCGGCGACCCTGGCGGCATCGGGGTGCACGTCTCCGATCAGCCCTTCGTCGGTGCGGGTGATTCCGACGTCGAGGACGACCGCACCGGGCCGGAGCATCTCGGGGGTGATCAGTCCGGGTGATCCGGCGGCCGCGATGACGATGTCCGCCTCGCGTACGTGCCAGGCCAGACCCTTGGTCCCGGTGTGGCACAGGGTCACTGTGGCGTTCTCGGACCTGCGGGTGAGCAACAGCCCCATAGGCCGCCCGACGGTGATGCCCCGCCCGATGACGCACACCCGCGCTCCGGCGAGGGGGACGTCGTGGCGGCGCAGCAGTTCCACGATGCCGCGCGGGGTGCAGGGCAGCGGGGCCTCGACGCCGAGCGCGAGGCGGCCGAGGCTGACGGGGTGCAGGCCGTCGGCGTCCTTGGCCGGGTCCATGCGCTCGAGTACCGCATTGGCGTCGAGGCCCCGCGGCAGCGGCAGTTGGACGATGTAGCCGGTGCAGGCGGGGTCGGCATTGAGCTCGTCGATGACGGCCTCCACCTGCTCCTGCGTCGCGTCTGCGGGCAGTTCGCGCCGGATGGAGGCGATTGCGGCCTGTTCGCAGTCGCGGTGCTTCCCCGCGACGTAGGCGCGGCTGCCGGGATCGTCGCCGACCAGTACGGTGCCGAGGCCCGGCGTGATGCCCCGCGCGGCCAGCTTGGCGACGCGCTCTGCGAGTTCGGTGCGGATCGCGGCGGCGGTGCGGCGTCCGTCGAGGACCTTTGCGCTCACGGTGCTCCTCTTCATACGGGGCTCAGCCGCGCAGGCGGGACATGGAGGGGTCGAACAGCGGCTCGTCGGCGACGACCGCTTCGACTCGCTGGTCGAAGTAGCCGATGTGCACCGTGCGGCCGGTCGTGGCGAGTTCGGCGGGCAGCCACGCGTAGGCGATGCCCTTGCCGATCGTGTAGCCGTACGCGGCGCTGGTGACGTAGCCGACGGGGCGGTCGCCGTCGTACACCGGCTCCTTGCCCATGACCACGGCATGCGGGTCGTCGATGGTCAGACAGGTGAGGCGGCGCCGCACATCCGCCTGGCGCCGCTCCAGCGCGGCCTTCCCGATGAAGTCGCCCTTGTCGAGCTTGACGGCGAAGCCGACGCCCGCCTCGTATGGGTCGTGTTCATAGGTCATGTCGGTGCCGAAGGAGCGGTAACCCTTCTCCAGGCGGAGGCTGTTGAAGGCGCCGCGGCCGGCGGCGATGCCGCCGAGGGGCTGGGCTGCCTGCCACAGGGTGTCCCACAGTTTCTGGCCCATGTCGGCGGTGGTGTACAGCTCCCAGCCGCGCTCGCCGACGTACGACAGGCGCATCGCGGTGACGGGGACGGAGCCGATGTGGGCGCGCTTGGCGCGGAAGTACTTCAGTCCGTCGTTGGAGAAGTCCGAGTCGGCGAGCGGCTGGAGGACCTCGCGGGCCAGCGGGCCCCACAGGCCGATGCAGCAGGTGCCGGCGGTGATGTCGCGCACCTGGACCGACCCGTCCGCCGGCAGATGCCGGCCGAACCAGTCGAGGTCCAGGTTGCCGTTGGCGCCGACCTGGAAGTGGTCGCGGCCCAGACGAGCGACGGTGATGTCGCTGCGGATACCGCCGTCTTCGTCGAGGAGAAGGGTGTACGTCACCGAGCCCACCGACTTGTCGACGTTGCCGGTGGACAGCCGCTGGAGGAAGGCGGCGGCCCCGCGACCGGTGACGTCCAGGCGCTTGAGCGCGGTCATGTCGTACATCGCGACGGCCTCGCGGGTGGTCTGCGCCTCTGCGCCGACGATGGGCGACCAGTAGCGCGCCGCCCAGTCGTTCGGGGTGGGAATGGAACGGCCCTCGACGAGCCGGGCGTTGGCCTCGTACCACTGGGGCCGCTCCCAGCCGGTGGCCTCCAGGAAGACGCCGCCGAGTGCCTGCTGGCGGGCGTAGAAGGGGCTGGTGCGCAGGGGCCGTGGCGCGCCGGCCGGCTGGAGGGGGTGCAGGATGTCGTAGACCTCGACGAAGTTCTGGCAGTCGCGGGCCAGGACGTACTGGGGGGAGAGCTGATGCGGCTCGAAGCGGTTGACGTCGCACTCGTGCAGATCGAAGGACGAGCAGTGGCCGTCCACGAGCCATTCGGCCACCGCGCGGGCGACGCCGGCGGAGTGCGTGACCCACACGGCCTCTGCGACCCAGAAGCCCTTGACGTCAGGTGATTCGCCCAGCAGCGGCAGGCCGTCGGTGGTGAAGGAGAAGAGGCCGTTGATGCCCTCTTCGATCTTGGCGTCGCGGGTGGCCGGCAGCAGTGCCTGAGTCTCGGCCCAGGCGTCGGCGAAGTCGTCCTCTGTGAACTTCAGGACCGAGGGCATCTGCTCGGCCTCGTCCACCGAGGCGATGTCCTCAGGGTCGACGGGCATGGGCCGGTGGCCGTAGTAGCCGATGCCGATGCGGTCGAAGCGGTCGCGGTAGTACAGGTCCGCGTCCTGGTGGCGCAGGATCGGCCGGACGGCCTCCTCGGCCTGGCCTTCCAGCGCGGGGACGGGGCCGGTCCAGGCGAGCTGGTGGGCGAGCGGGGTGAGCGGGAGGTTCATGCCGACCATGCGGGCGATCTTCGGGCCCCAGATGCCGGCACAGCACACGACGATGTCGGCGGGGATCTCTCCCTGGTCGGTGACGACTGCACTGACCTCGCCTTCGCTGTGCACGACGTCGAGGACTTCGTGGCGGGCGAGGAAGCGTACGCCGCGCTCGGTGGCCCGCCGGATCTGGGCTTCGACGGCGAGCACCGCCTTGGCCAGGCCGTCGGTGGGGACCAGGAGGCCGCCGAGGACGCGCTCGCGGTCCACCAGCGGGTGCAGTTCGATGCACTCCTCGGGGCTCAGCAGCCGGGACTCGATGCCCCAGGCGGTGACCCAGCCGTGGCGGCGGTGCAGCTCGGTGAGGCGTTCGGGGGTGGTGGCCACCTCGAGCCCGCCGACCTGCAGAAAGCACGGCTGTCCGTCGACGTCGAGGCTGCAGAGCTTCTCGACGGTGTAGCGGGCGAGCTCGGTCATGGTCTTCGAGGAGTTCGTCTGGAAGACCAGCCCCGGCGCATGGGACGACGACCCGCCGGTGGCGGGGAGGGGCCCCTGGTCGACGACCGTGATGTCGGTCCAGCCCGCGAAGGACAGTTCGTCGGCGAGCGCCGCTCCCACGACGCCCGCTCCGATGATGACCACTCGGGGTCCCGCCATCGCCGCACCTCCGCCTTTAGGCAGTTCAGTTGCTGTCAGCGCAACATGCTTCAGGTTGCGCAACTCACGATGCCGGTCGCCGAGGAGGGTGTCAAGGGGCCTTCGCGGCCGTAACCGGGGCAGAAAAAGAGCCGTGCCCGGCGGGCTGTCACGGCAGCCCGCCGGGCACGGCTGTGCTTCCCGGCCCTTCTTGTCGATCAGCTTTGGATCAGCCTTTGGCCGACTCGTGGATCAGCTCTGCTTGAGCCAGGCGTCGACCTTGGCGCGGTTGGCATCCACCCACTTCTTGGCCGCCGCCTCCGGCGTCATCTTGTCCTCGGCGATGTACTTCGCCACCAGGTTCTGGTCCTCATTGGTCCAGGTGAAGTTCTTCACGAGGTCATAGGCGGGGCTGCCCGAGTCGGCGAACTTCTTGCTGACGATCTTGTCCAGCTTGTATTCGGGGTAGTCGCAGGCGACCTTCTCCGCGTCGGCGTCGCAGCCGTCCTTGTACGCCGGCAGATTCACCTTCACCAGGTCGACCTCCGACAGGAACCACTGCGGCGCGTAGAAGTACCCGATCACCCAGGTCTTCTTGGCCTCGGCCTGCCGGAACGCCTGGATGAGCGCCGCCTCGCTGCCGCCGTAGACGACCTTGTAGTCCAGTTTCAGATTCTTCACCAGCGCGGCGTCGTTGGTGACGAACGACGGGTCGCCGTCGAGGAACTGGCCCTTGGCGCCCGACTCCGACGTCTTGAAGTTGGCGGCGTATTTATTGAGGTTCTTCCAGTCGGTGATGTCCGGGTGCTTCTCGGCGAGCCACGGCGGCACGAACCAGCCGATGACGCCCTTGTTGCCGGTCTCACCGGCCATCACGGCGGTCTTCTGGTCGGTGATGTACTTCTTCTTCAGGTCGTCGTGGCCCCAGTTCTCGACGACGGCGTCCACCTCGCCGGTCCCGAAGCCCTGCCAGGCGACCTCTTCCTTGAGGTCCTTCTTGGTCACCTGACACTTCAGGTCGTTCTCGGCGACGTACGCGATGACCGCCGCGTTGGCCTCGTAACCGACCCAGGGGTTGATCGCCAGGTTGAACGTGCCGCACTTGCCGGCGGCGCCCCCCGCCTTGTCCGGTCCCGCCTCGCCGACCTTGGCGCCACCACAGGCGGTGAGCGCGGCCAGACTCAGCGCCGCCAGCCCGGCCACCGCGGCCCGCCGTCTCGCGGGCCGTGACTGGGTAGTGAAGTTCCCGATCATGTACTGCCTCCTGTGCTTCTTCCTGTGGCCGCTGAGTTGTGGCCGGCCTAGCGGGCGCCGGGCGCTCTCGTTGTGCGCCGTGCCGCTGCCTGGGTTATCCGGTCGAACATGACCCCGAGCAGAACGATGGCAAGGCCCGCTGCCAGGCCCTTGCCGTACAACTGGCCCTGGGAGAAACCGGCTACGACGTCGTAGCCCAGGGCGCCCGCACCGACGAGACCGCCCACGACCACCATGGACAGGACGTAGATCAGGCCCTGGTTGGTCGCGAGTGTCAGGGCGCTGCGTGACATGGGGAGCTGCACCTTGGTGATGATCTGCCAGGTGCTGGAGCCGGCTGCCGTGGCGGCCTCCACCGTGACCTGGGGCACCGCTCGCACACCGTCCGCGATGATCTTGATCGTCACGGGGGCCGCGAAGACGACCGCGGCGATGATCGCCGTAAAACGAGTGGCGCCGAACAGCGCCAGGAAGGGCACCAGATACACGAACGAGGGCATGGTCTGGCCCGCGTCGAGGCTGGGTCTGATCAGCCGGTCGACCAGCGCACTGCGGCCCATCCAGACGCCGACCACGACGCCGAGCGACATCACGATCAGAGTCGCCACCGCAGTGGAGGCCAGCGTCGTCATGCCGTCCGACCACACCCCTGTAGCGACGAGCAGGGCCACACAGACCGCCGCCGTGACACCCGCGCGCCACCCGCCGAGCACCGCGCCGACGGCGACGAGGACCACGCCGACCAGCCACCAGGGGGACTCGGTGAGCAGCGTCTCGAAGGGGTTGAGCAGCGCTGTGGTGATCAGGTCCCTGGTTCCGTTGGTCAGTCCGCCGAAGGTGTCCTGCGTCCACAGCGTGACCGAGTCCGCCGTGCGCGCGATCGCGCCGCCGACCCCGGCGTCGCCGGGGAACTGCGCCGCCCACAGATAGGTGTGGGACAGCCACACGCACACCGCGGCCACCGCGCCGCCGGCCATCAGCAGGGGACGGCGCCACTTCGTGAAGCGGCCGGCGCCGCGCTTCCTCGCGGACTCCACGCTGTCACCCGCCGCGGTCGTCACCCGGTCCAGCACGATGGCCATGACGACTATCGCGAGGCCGGCGTTGAAAGCGACGCCGACGTCGAGGGTCTGCAGCGCCTTGACGACCGTCTTGCCCAGGCCGGGCGCGTCGATCAGGGCGGCGATGGTGACCATGGACAGCGCAGCCATGATGGTCTGGTTCACGCCCATCACGACGGTCCGCTTGGACATGGGCAGCAGCACCTTGGTGAGCGTCTGCCGCCGGGTGGATCCCAGCGACTCGGCGGCCTCGACCGTGGTGGCGGGCACCGATCGGATGGCGTGCGCGGTGATGCGGATGGCGGGAGGCGCCGCGTAGATGAGCGTGGCGATCGTGGCGGATGCCGGGCCGATGAGGAAGAACAGGGTGAGCGGGGCCAGGTAGACGAAGGTCGGCATCGTCTGCATGAAGTCCAGGAACGGCGTGATGGCGCGGTTCACCCGGTCGGAGAGCCCGGCCCAGATGCCTAGCGGGATCCCGATGAGCAGGGAGACGAAGACCGCCGACAGGGTCAGGGCCAGCGTGTCCATGCTCTCCTGCCAGAGTCCCTGCAGCCCGAGGAAGACGAACCCGGCCACGGCCAGGGCCGCGACGCGTATGTTGCCGAAGGCCCAGGAGACGTAGCCGGCGAGGGCGACGACGCCCAGCCAGCCGATGACGGGGAACGGACGCCCGCCCTGCGGCTGGGAGATCAGCGACTGGATGAAGGTGACGAGATTGTCGATGACCAGCCGGATCTCGTTGAAGAAGTAGAGGAAGAGCGGGTTGCTGTTGCGGCTTGCCCCGATGCTGTCGTTGACCGAGTTGAACCAGCGGTGCAGGTCCGTCAGGTCGGCCGCCGCGAGCGTCAGGGTCTGCTGCCCGCGCAGGGCTGCGAACAGCACCAGCCAGGCGATCAGGATCGCGGCCACCACGACGCGGCGGCTGACTCGGCGAGCGGCCTGGAGCGGGGCGGCGGTCCCGGCGGCGACAGCCATCACGCGCCGCCTTCCTGTCCGGCGACGACCGCGAGGATCTCCTCGTCGCCGACGATGCCCAGCAGCCGCCCGTTCTCGACGACCTTGACCGGCCTGTCGGCGGCGAGCACCGCCCGCGTCGCCTCGCGCACCACGACGTCCGGGCCCAGCTCCGGGCCGTCGAGGGCGTCGCCTGGTGTGGGGTCGCGCATGATCCAGCGCAGGGTCAGCACTTCGGCGCGGGAGACGTCCTTGACGAACTCGCGGACATAGTCGTCGGCGGGGGCGCCGACCAGTTCGTCACCCGTGCCGCACTGGACCATCTTGCCGTCGCGCATGATGAGGATGCGGTCGCCGAGCTTGAGCGCCTCTGACAGGTCGTGGGTGATGAACACCATGGTCTTGCCGACCTCGTGGTGCAGGCGGATGACCTCGTTCTGCATGTCGCGGCGGATCAGCGGATCGAGCGCCGAGAACGGCTCGTCGAAGAAGAGGACGTCCGGATCGCCGGCGAGCGCACGGGCCAGACCGACACGCTGCTGCATGCCGCCGGAGAGCTGGTCGGGGTAGGAGTTCTCGTATCCGGCCAGGCCGACCAGTTCGACTACCTCCATGGCCCGCTTGGCGCGCTCGGCCTTGCCCATGCCGCGGATCTCCAGGCCGTACGAGACGTTGTCGACGACCCTGCGGTGCGGCAGCAGCCCGAAGTGCTGGAAGACCATGGAGAACTTGCGGCGCCGCAGCTCACGCAGCCGCCTGGCGTCGGCGCCGCGGATGTCCTCGCCCTCGAAGTTGACTTCGCCCGCGGTGGGTTCGATCAGCCGGGTGAGACACCGCACCAGCGTGGACTTGCCGGAGCCGGACAGGCCCATGACGACGAAGACCTCGCCGGGCGACACGTCGAAGTTCACATCCCGTACGGCGGCGGTGCATCCGGTGCGGTCCATGAGCTCGCGGCGCGTGAGCCCGCACAGCTCCTCGGAATCCGGCACCTGGCCGGCCTTGGGCCCGAACACCTTCCACAGCCCGCGCACGGAGACGACCGGGGCTCTGTCCTGGTCCTGGGTCGTGCCGCGCCGCTGCGGCAGTTCAGTCTGCGTTGGGGTCACGGTCGACCTCTCTCTTCGGCGTTAGCCGCGGAACCAGTGCTGCGGCCGGGGTTGGATGTTCTGCCAGATGTGCTTGGGCTCGCGGTATTCCTCCAGGCCCGTCGGCCCCAGTTCCCGGCCCACGCCCGAGTGCCCGAAGCCACCCCATTCCGCCTGCGGTACATAGGGGTGGTAGTCGTTGATCCACACGGTGCCGTGGCGCAGCCGCCCGGCGACCCGCCGGGCCTTGCCGGCGTCCTGCGTCCATACGGCTCCGGCGAGTCCGTACTCGGTGTCATTGGCGATGCGTACGGCGTCGTCCTCGCCGCTGAAGCGCTCGACGGTCAGCACGGGGCCGAAGGACTCCTCATGCACCACCCGCATGTCCTGGCGGCACTCGTCGAGCACGGTCGGCGGGTAGTAGTAGCCGTGTCCGAGCGCGGGGTCCTCGGGGCGGGCGCCGCCGCAGCGCAGTACGGCGCCCTCGGCGATGCCCGCCGCGACATAGGCCTCGACCTTCTCCCGGTGCTGTGCGGAGACCAGCGGTCCCGTATCGGCCTCGGCGTCGAAGGGGCCGCCCAGACGGATTCGCCCGGCACGGCGCACGACCTCGTCGACGAAGGCGTCGTGGAGGGAGTCTTCGACGATCAGACGGGCGCCGGCCGAGCAGACCTGCCCGGAATGCAGGAAGACCGCCGTGAGAGCGAAGTCCACCGCGGTCTCGAAATCGGCGTCGGCGAAGACGACATTGGGGTTCTTGCCGCCCAGTTCGAGGGCGACCTTCTTCACGGTCGCGGCGGCCGTGGCCATGATCCTCCGGCCGGTGTCCAGGCCCCCGGTGAAGGAGATCATGTCGACGGCGGGGTCTTCGGAGAGCGGTGCACCCACCTCAGGACCCGCGCCGAGCACGAGGTTGGCAACGCCGGCCGGCAGACCGGCCTCCTCAAGTGCCCGCATCAGCAGGATCGTTGTGGAGGGAGTGAGCTCGCTCGGCTTCACAATGATCGCGTTGCCGGCCAGAAGAGCGGGGGCGACCTTCCACGACGCCTGGAGCAGCGGGTAGTTCCACGGGGTGATCAGCCCGCACACGCCGACCGGCTCGTACGTGACATGGCTGACGGCGTCGTCGCGCCCGGTGTCCACCACTCGGCCGGCGCTGGTGCCCGCGATCCCGCCGTAGTAGCGGAAGCAGGAGACCACATCGGCGATGTCGTACTCGCTCTCCACCAGCCGCTTGCCGGTGTCCAGCGATTCGGCGCGGGCGAACTCCTTGGCGTCGCGCTCGATCAGATCGGCGGTGCGCAGCAGCAGCGCGCCGCGCTCCCGCTCGGGGGTGCGCGGCCAGGGGCCTTCGTCGAAAGCCCGGCGGGCCGCGGCGATCGCGGCCTCACTGTCGGCCCGCGTCCCTTCGGACACGACCGCCGCAAGCGTGCCGTCTGCGGGGCAGAGGATCTCCCGGCGGCCTCCGGCCACCGAATCGCGCCATTCTCCGTCCACATACAGGTCTGCCACGAGCGGAGCCCTTCGACCGAAGTTCGTTGCGCATCATGCACCGCATTGCTTGTGGTGGAACACCCTGGCTGAACGTGTGACCCGCGTCAAGAGGGCGAGACGGGCGGATTCCCACCCCGACGGCCAGTTGCCCCGTTCCCCTTGACCACGGCCCACGAGGGACTGACCATGTTGCGTATCACTCACCGTGTTGTGCAATACGCACCATCGGAGGCCGCGAATGTCCCCTCGACCGCAACCCGGCCGCGAATACGTCCTCACCGTTTCGTGCCCGGACCAGCCCGGACTGGTGCACGCCGTGAGCGGCTACCTGGTCAGGAACTCCGGCAACATCCTGGAGAGCCAGCAATTCGACGACCGGCTTCAGGACCGCTTCTTCATGAGGGTCCACTTCGATGTGTCCGACCCCGACACCGACGTGAAACTTCTGCGTGACCGATTCGGTCCCGTCGCCGAGGCCTACCGGATCTCATGGACCCTGCGGGACGCCTCGACCCCGACCCGCACGCTCATCATGGTGTCGAAATTCGGCCACTGCCTGAACGACCTGCTCTTCCGCCGGCGCACCGGCGCGCTCAACATCGAAATCCCGGCCATCGTCTCCAACCACGAGGAGTTCAAGGAGCTGGCCGCGACCTACGGCATCCCCTTCCACCACATCCCGGTGACCAGAGACACCAAGGCCGACGCCGAGGCCCGTCTGCTGGAGCTGGTGCGTGAGCTGGACATCGACCTGGTGGTGCTCGCCCGCTATATGCAGATCCTCTCCGACGACCTGTGCAAGCAGCTCGAGGGCCGGGCCATCAACATCCACCATTCGTTCCTCCCCAGTTTCAAGGGCGCACGCCCGTACGGGCAGGCGTATGACCGCGGCGTGAAGCTCGTCGGCGCAACGGCGCACTATGTGACGCCGGACCTGGACGAGGGGCAGATCATCGAGCAGGACGTGGTTCGCGTGGATCACTCACTCGACCCGGACGAACTGGTCACGGTAGGGCGGGACGTCGAGGCGCAGGTGCTGGCGCATGCGGTGAAGTGGCACAGCGAGAGCCGCGTCATGGTCCACGGGAACCGTACGGTGGTCTTCCGCTGAACCGGGGCTCCGCGCCGGACCCGGGACGCCCTCTGGGGGTCCCCCCACGCCCGCAGGGCGTAGGGGGAGTGTCCTCAATCGCCGGACGGGCTGAACTTCAGCAGGTCGTAGGGGGAGGGCGGGGTGGGGGCTAACACTCGACGCGGTCCAGCATCGCCCGCCGCCAGCGCTCAGTCTCGGCGATCTGGTTGAACGTGAACACGTGCAGGCCCGCCACCGCTGCCGAGGGCGCGGTCAGCACGGGCGCACTGCGCCGCAGCAGCCGCTCCGGCGCATAACCGCCCGGCGCCGCGAAGCGCACGAACCAGGAGGCGTGCCGGGCCAGGAAGCGCGTCGACTCCCCCACACCGATCTTCGCCGCCATCGCCAGCAACTTCGTACGCTCGACGGGCCCGGCCACGCCCACATGCACCGGGAGCGTGACATCGCGCCGCCGCACCCGCGTCACCCACTCCTCCAGCACGCGCGGGTCGAAGCACAAGTTGCTGACTATGTACGTCGCGTGGGCATGCTTGTCCCACATCGCCTGGATGGTGACGTCGTCGTCGATGAGCGGATGTCTCTCCGGGTAGCCGGTGATGCCGACCCTGGCGAAGGGACTGCCCAGCTCGGCGAGGTGCCGTAGCAGCGGCAGCGCGCCCTCGTACGGGCCGGCGGGCGGATCGGCGTCCCCTGCCGGTACGAAGACGTCGTCCACGTCTGCCTCGCGCAGCCGGTGGACGACCTCCGCCACATGGGCACCGTCCCGCAGCAGCCGCGCGGGCACATGCGGCACGACGCGGTAGCCGTGCGCCGCCAGCCGGGCGGCAAGGTCCAGGGTCGGCTCAAGCCCCTTGACCGGCGACGCGGTGACGGTGACCACCACCTCGCGCGGGACATGGGCGAGGACCTTGTCCAGCGTCGCCTTCGCGGGAAGCACCTCGTAGCGGACACCGTCCAGCAGCGCCCGGAAGCGTTCGCTGTCCAACGTGGCCTACCCGGACTGCTTCTGGGCGTCGCCGTGCCGGTAGTACGCGGCCTTCGAGGGTGGCAGCGGGTCCTTGCCGAGGATGAGGTCGGCGGCCTTCTCGGCGATCATCATCACCGGCGCGTAGATGTTGCCGTTGGTGACGTAGGGCATCACGGAGGCGTCCACGACGCGCAGTCCCTCAAGTCCGTGCACGCGCATGCTGGCGGGATCGACGACGGCCATCTCATCGGTGCCCATCTTGCAGGTGCAGGAGGGGTGCAGGGCGGTCTCGCCCTCCTTCGCGACCCAGTCGAGGATCTCCTCGTCGCTCTGAACGGCCGGTCCGGGTGAGATCTCTCCGTCGTTGTACGGGGCGAGCGCGGGCTGGTTGAGGAGCTTGCGGGTCACCCGGATCGCCTCGACCCACTCGCGGCGGTCCTGCTCGGTGGACAGGTAGTTGAAGCGCAGGGCCGGGCGCTCGCTCGGATCCTGGCTCTTGACCTTGACCGAGCCGATGGCGTCGGAGTACATGGGCCCGACGTGCACTTGGTAGCCGTGCCCGCCCGACGGCGAGGAGCCGTCGTAGCGGACCGCGATGGGCAGGAAGTGGAACATCAGGTTGGGGTAGTCCACGTCCTCGTTGCTGCGGGCGAAGCCGCCGGCCTCGAAGTGATTGGTCGCGGCCGGGCCCTTGCGGAAGAGCCACTGCAGACCGATGAAGGGATAGCGGTACCACTTCATGTACGGCTGCATGGAGACCGGTTGCTTGCAGGCGTGCTGAACGTAGACCTCCAGGTGGTCCTGCAGGTTCTCACCGACCCCCGGCAGGTGGTGGACGACGTCGATGCCCAGGGGCTCGAGTTCCTCCGCGTTGCCGACGCCGGAAAGCTGCAGCAGCTGAGGGGAGTTGATCGCACCGCCGCAGAGGATGACCTCGCGGGCGCGGACCTGCTGGGGCTTGCCGCGGCCGCGCCGGTACTCGACACCGACGGCACGCTTGCCCTCGAAGATCACGCGGGTGACAAGGGCACGCGTCTTGACGTCAAGATTCGGCCGCCTCTTCACGGGCTTGAGATACGCCTTGGAGGCCGACAGGCGGCGCCCGCGGTGGACGTTGCGGTCGAACGGGGCGAAGCCTTCCTGCCGGTAGCCGTTGACGTCGTCGGTGCGGGGATAGCCGGCTTCCTGGACGGCCTGGAGGAAGGCAGGGAAGAGCGGGCTCGAGGCCGGGCCGCGTTCGAGGACGAGGGGGCCGTCGTGGCCGCGGAACTCGTCGTCGGGGTCGGCCGCCAGGCAGTTCTCCATCCGCTGGAAGTACGGCAGACAGTGTGCGTAGTCCCAGGTCTCCATGCCCGGGTCGGCCGCCCAGCGCTCATAGTCCATGGGGTTGCCGCGCTGGAAGATCATGCCGTTGATGCTGCTGGAACCGCCGAGCACCTTGCCGCGGGCGTGGTAGACGCGGCGACCGCCCATATGGGGCTCCGGCTCGGATTCGTACTTCCAGTCGTAGAAGCGGCTGCCGATGGGGAAGGTCAGCGCCGCGGGCATGTGGATGAAGACGTCCCACGGATAGTCGGACCGGCCGGCCTCCAGCACCAGAACGCTGTTGCCCGGATCAGCGGAGAGCCGGTTCGCCAGTGCGCTGCCGGCCGATCCGCCGCCGACGATGACGAAGTCGTACTGCAGGGGAGCCATGGCTGCCTCGTCTCGATCGCGCCGTTCGATACGCGGAGCATGCTAGTACGAGTACCGCTATACGCACTAGGTTGCGAGCCACGCAACTTAGCAGGACTCGCATCCTCGGTGCCGTCGTTGTTTACTGCGCGTATAGTTTCGTTGTGAGCAACTACAGTCCAGATATCGAAACGACCGGTTCGCAGCCCGGCGGGGTCCAGTCCGTCGACCGCGCCATCAGCGTGCTGGAAATCCTTGCCCAACACGGCGAAGCGGGCGTCAGTGACGTGGCAGCCGAGATCGACGTCCACAAATCCACCGCATTCCGCCTGCTCGGCGCACTGGAGGCGCGCGGTCTGGTGGAGCAGGCGGGTGAGCGCGGCAAGTACCGCCTCGGCTTCGGCATCGTACGACTGGCCGGCGCGGTCACCGGCCGCATCGACATCACGCAGCAGGGCCGCCCGGTCTGCGAGCGCCTCGCGGAGGAGCTCGGCGAGACCGTCAACGTCGCCGTCATGCAGGAGCACTACGCGATCAATCTCTTCCAGGTGCGCGGACCTGCGGCAGTGGCGGCGCACAACTGGGTCGGCCAGCTGACCCCGTTGCACGCCACCTCCAGCGGCAAGATCCTGCTCGCCTACATGCCCGCCAAGGAGCGTGCCGAGCTCCTGTCGCAGACAGGCCTGAAGAAGATGACCCCGCGCACCCTGACCGCGAAGACAAAGCTCGAGAAGAGCCTCGCCGAGGTCAGAGAACACGGCTACTCCTGGACCATGGAGGAATTGGAGCTCGGGCTGCACGCCATGGCCGCGCCGGTCCGCGACCGGGACGGAGTGGTCATCGCGGCGCTCAGCGCCTCGGGGCCCTCGTACCGGTTCACCGAGGAGCGCATGCGTGAAATCGCCCCGCTGCTGATCAAGGGGGCGGACGAGATCAGTCACCGGATGGGCTACCTGGGCTGACCCCGGGCGCGTCCAGCCGGATCCGCAGGAAGGGCGTGGGTCATCGCGGGGATACCCGGCGGCCCAGGTCTTCTCCTGCTGATCTCCGGATCGTCGTCGCCGGACCTCCGGCCGGCGCGCGCGTGCCCTCGTCGGTGCTACTCCGGCTGCCGGGTGCCGAGGCGCTCGTGGATCCAGTCGTGGAACGTACCGATGTGGTGCTCGCTCGGTACGAGTACCCCGCCCTTGGCGTACAGGCGGGAGCTCATCGCGGGCTGGCAGCGCTCACAGGCGTCGAAGTCCTGCCGGTTGACCCGGTCGAAGAGCTCCACGGACCGGCTGACGTCCCTGCCGCTGTCCACCACGTCCTTGAGGTAGAGCCAGTCGCACTCGACGATCGTGCGGTCGACGGCGACCGGATACATCCGGTGGAAGATCACGTGGTCGGGGACGAGATTGATGAAAACCTGCGGCGGGACTGTGATCGCGTAGTAGCGGCGGTCCTGGTCCTCGGCGACCCCCGGGATGCGGTCCAGGCCTTCGGAGCCGTCCACGGTGAAGCCCTTGATCGCCGCACCGAATTCGACGCCGTGGCCGACGTAGTACTGCGCGGCATAGCCGTCGGCGAACTCCGGCAGGACTTCGGTGAGTTCGGGGTGGATCGTGGCGCAGTGGTAGCACTCCATGAAGTTCTCGATGATGAGTTTCCAGTTCGCCTTCACGTCGTAGACGATCCGTCTGCCGACTTCGAGGCTTTCCATGTCGTAGCGCTCGATCGACTCCACGTCGCCGAGCCGTGCGACGACCTCACCGACGACCTGTTCCTCGAAGGACGGCGGGGTCTCCGCCAGACAGACCCAGACATAGCCCAGCCATTCGCGGGAGGCCACATTCGCCAGGCCGTATTCGACGCGGCCGACGTCGGGCATCTTCGTGAGGTTGGGCGCCGCGACGAGCTTGCCCGTCAGGTCGTACGTCCACGCGTGGTACGGGCACTGGAAGGCGCGCTTGACCTCGCCCGTCTCCTCCGTGCAGAGCTTGGCGCCGCGGTGCCGGCAGACATTGAAGAAGGCGCGGACGGAGTTGTCCCGGGCCCGGGTGACGAGGATGCTCTCGCGGCCCACGTCGACGGTCCGGAAGGCGCCGGGCCCGGCGAGGTCGGAGGAGCGCGCGACGCAGAACCACATCGCCTCGAAGATGCGCTCCTGCTCCTGGGCGAAGATCCCGGGATCGGTGTAATAGGAGCCGGGGAGCGTGGCGATCAGGCTGTCCGGCAGGCTGGTCGAGCTCATGGTGCACTCCTCGCGGGGTGACGTCGTCGATGGGTCGTCGCGCCGGGGACGAGGAAGTCCGAGCGGCGTTGAGCGGTATGCAAATGAGTGGCGTACTGAGCCGTAGCGTCGTGACGCCGCACGAGTGGCGTCAGAGCGTGGCGGCAGCGAGCTGTTTGCGCCAGCGGGTGAAAAGGCGCGGCTGGTTCATCCCGAGGACCGCGACCGGATGCCCCGACCGCCGGTAGACCGCCAGGAAGCTGCGGTCGTCCGGGAGCCCTTCCTCGACCGTCACGCTGTCGGCCCCGGCGGAATGCCCGGCGAACTGGATCCGTACGCCGTACTGGTCCGACCAGAAATACGGCGGCCTGGGCAACCCCGGCGTCGCCGCACCCCCTGACAGCATCGCCGCCACGGCCGCGTCGGGCCGTTCCCGCGCGCCGGTCCAGTGCTCGACGCGACGGTGGACCCCGGCGACGGGGTCGTACCAGGAGGCGCAGTCGCCGACCGCGACCACACCGGACAGACTTGTGCGGCCGTCCGCGCCGCACTTGACGCCGTCGTCCAGTACGACGCCACACCCGTCCAGCCACTCGACGCACGGGCGAGCGCCCACGCCGACGACGACCGTGTCGGCCGGGATGCTGCGGCCGTCCTCGAGCAGGACCGCCTCGACGCAGGCCGTCCCGCTGAGTCCTTTGACGCCCACGCCGCACAGCAGGCGTACGCCGTGGTCCGCATGGAGCGTGGAGACGACGCCTCCCATGACCTCGCCGAGCGGTCCGGCCAGCGGCGTCGGCGCGGCCTCGACTACCGTCACGTCGAGCCCCAGGCCGTACGCGGTCGAGGCGACCTCGGCGCCGATGAACCCGCCGCCGATCACCACCAGGCGCCCGCCGCGGGCCAGGTCGGCCCGCAGGGCACGGGCGTCGTCCAGGGTGCGCAGCGTGTGCACCCCTTCGAGGCCGTCGCTGCCCGGCAGGACGCGCGCGGTCGCACCCGTGGCGATGACGATCCCGTCGGCCCGGACGGACCTGCCGTCGGCGAGCCGCACTGCACGGTCACCGGGGTCGAATCCCGCGGCCCGCACGCCGAGCAGCCACTCCGCCTGCAGGTCCTCACCGTCCGCCTCCAGCGCGAGATCCGCTTCGCCGATCGTGCCGGCGAGGAACTCCTTGGACAACGGCGGCCTGTCGTACGGCCGGTGCGCCTCGTCACCGATCACGACCAGCCGTCCGTCGTAGCCCTGCTTCCGCAGGGAGCGAGCGGCCGACAGCCCGGCGAGCGAGGCGCCGACCACGGCCACGGTCCTCACGCGAGACCTCCGGCGAGCCGCGCCGCGATGCAGGGCGGAAGATTCGGAGCCGCCGTGGACGGCTGGACGTAGATCATGCCGTCCTCGATCAGGACCTCATGGGTGCGGACGGGGAGCTTGGCCGGCGGTGAGTCGACGGCCCCCGTCCTGAGGTCGAACTTCGAGGCATGCAGTGGGCATTCGACCTCGCGGCCCTCCAGCCAGCCGTCGGCGAGCGACGCGTCCTGGTGGGTGCAAGTGTCGTCGATGGCGAAGACCTCGCCGTCATCGGTGTGGAACACCGAGACGGGTGGATCGATGTCGAGCCGGTGGGCCTCGCCTCGCGGCAGATCCGCGAGACGGCACGCGGGAATCATCATGACACCTCGGGTCGCTCGGGTGCATATAGCGAAACGGATTGCGGTAAGCGCAACGCCAGTTTGAAGTCCCCAAAAGCCCGTGTCAAGGCGTTCCCCGGACCGGCCGACCCTGTGTTCCATGTTTCTTTTTACGCAACGCTGTGCGCAGTACACAACTACAGAGCCGGAAGAACGACGTGGCGATCGGCGCGTTCGACCTGTTCAAAGTGGGTATCGGCCCCTCCAGCTCGCACACCGTGGAGCCGATGAAGGCCGCCCGCTCCTCGTCACGGCACTGGACGAGGACTGTCGCTGTCCCGCGCCGTCTCCGTGCGGGCGGAGCTCTTCGGGTCCCTCGGCGCCACCGGCCACGGTCACGGCAGTGACAAGGCTCCTGGGCCTGGAGGGCGAGGCCCCCCCTCCCATCGAGACCGACACCGAGACCGACACCGTGGACGGCCGGGTCCGCCGGATCCGCGAGACGGGCCGGCTTGTCTGAGCTCTTCCAGCCCAATCCCGCAGCGGCTCTGACGCCGCCCGTCGATCTCGTCAGACACCCCTGGGGCCAGGACTTGCCGCTGCCGGCCGAAGGTGCGCGTCTCGGCGTTTCGGCCACCATCGCTTCGAGCCGCCCCCGCGCGCAGCAAGGGTCGGTGCATCCCACATGCTCCGCTTCTCGCTCTGCCATGCAGATTCCACTGCGTCTAAAACACATGCGTTCGAAAATCCCGCCCTGTCGTTGAGCTCCACGAGATGCCCAAGCGACCTTCCAGGAGGCTCAGTTGACCACGGCCGATACAGGAGAACACCAGCTCACCGCACCGCCTCCGCCGCCTCCGGCGGAGATCAGTTACAGCGGGCAGTACTCGGTCAACCCGCTCGCCGAGGTCTCCTTCCGGAGAATGTGCGGGCAGATCCCGACGGTGCTGCGCCGGATCGCCCGGCTGTCGTGGCAGATCGACCCCCGAGCGGTGCAGTTACTGGTCGCGTGCCAGGTGGTGACGGGCCTGTCCGCGGCCGTCCTCCTGGCAGCGACGGCCCGGGCGATGGAGCCCATTCTCGGCACCGGCGTCGTGGCCGAACGGCTGCGTGACTCCCTGCCGCCGCTCCTCCTCGTGGCCGTCGCGGCCGCCCTCGCGCGAGGAGCGGGCGCGGTGGCCACCTACGCCGAGCGGCGTATCACCCCAAGACTGACCACCGAGACGGACACTGCCCTGGTCGAGGCGGTCTGCCGGGTCGAGGCTGCGGCCTACTCGGAGGACGGGTTCGCAGACCGGCAGGAGGGCGCGGAGATGGGGGTGATGCGCACCCACGTGATGGTCACCGATGCCCAGCGGTTCATGTCCGCACTGATCCGCATGATCACCGCCAGCGGCGTCCTGTCGGTACTGAACCTGACGATACTGCCCCTGCTGCTCCTCGCCGTCCTGCCTGCCGGGATCGGAGCCGTGCTGACCGCTCGCGTGGACTACGAGATCCACTACGCCAACGTGTCCGACCGCAACGTGCGCGGGATGATGCGTTGGTGGTCCACCACGCCCAAGTACGGGGATGAGGTCCGCGCCAACGGAATGACCGACTACCTGCTGTTCTGGTACCGGTCTCTGTCTGAACGGTGCGACCGGCGAACCGTGGCCGCCGCCCCGCGCACCCTGAGGATCGCGCTGCTTTCCTCACTGGCCGGCGGTGCGTTCCTGGTCCTCACCTGGGCCGCACTGGCCTGGCTCGCCGTGACCGGCCGGATCGGGCTTGCGATTGCCGCGACCGCAGTCCTTGCCGTGCAGACGACGCTGGCCGCCCTGTCGCAGGTCGTCACCAACGGAGCTGCCGTCTTCCATACGAGCCTCTACCTGGGCGACATGCAGGCGTTCCTCGACGACGCCGCCGCGCGGGCGCCCAAGCGCGGACAACTCACTCTCCGCGGACCGGTCGATGAGATCCGGCTCGAGGAAGTCGTCTACCAGTACCCGGGCAAGGACGCACCGGCCGTCGCAGGAGTTTCCCTGACGCTGCGGCGCGGCCAGATCCTCGCGATCGTCGGAGCGAACGGCTCCGGCAAGTCGACTCTGACCCGGCTGCTCACTGGCATCAACCTGCCCGGCAAGGGCAAGGTGACCTGGAACGGAGCGGATCTCGCCGACGTCAACCCTGCCACCGTCTGGAATTGCACCGGTCTGGTCCCGCAGATCTTCGCCCAATGGCCTTTGCGGGTGCGAGAGAACATCACCCTCGGCCAGCCCCGCACCTTCGACGACGGGCCCGTGTGGGATGCCGTCGACGCGGTTGGGATGCGCGAAGCCGTCGAGGAGCTACCGGCCGGCCTGGACACCCTCCTCGCCCGCGAGATCTTCGGTGGAGCGGAGCTGTCCGGAGGACAGTGGCAGCGGCTGGCTTGTTCGCGGGCGCTGTACCGCCAGCCGCCGCTTCTGATCCTCGACGAGCCCACCTCGCAGATGGACCCGCGCGGCGAGCACGGCATTTTCGAGCAGATCAAGGCCATCGCCCGCGACCGCATCACTGTCGTGGTCACCCATCGGCTGGAGAACACCAAGATCGCCGACCACATCGTGGTGATGGAGCACGGCCGCATCACCGAACAGGGGCGGTACGACGACCTGATCCATGCCGGGGGCACCTTCGCCGAGCTCCTGGAACTCTCGCAGGACCGCTGAACCACCGCATCACCCATGGAGGGGCCGCGACTCCATGCGCGATGTCCACGCTCGATGCGCAGTGAATGCGGTCGGAGCCGGCGGTCAGAAGCCGCGGTCGATCCACTCCTGCAGATGCGGGGCCTCCGCGGCGATGGTGGTCGTGTCCCCGTGGCCGGTGTGCACGACGGTGTCGTCCGGCAGTGCCAGCAGCCGGTCCCGGATCGACTCGATGATGGTGCCGAAGTTGCTGTACGACCGACCCGTCGCCCCCGGCCCGCCCGCGAAGAGCGTGTCACCGCTGAAAAGGGCGTTCAGGGCCGGCGCGTACAGACACACCGCGCCGGGCGCATGGCCGGGCGTGTGCAGCACGGTCAGATCGGCTCCCGCCACCGTGACGATCTGGCCGTGGGCCAGTTCGCCGTCCGGGAGCCGCTCGGGATGGGTCTGCTTCCACAACGGCAGGTCGTCCGGGTGCAGCAGAATCGGCGCGCCGGTCCGGTCGGCGAGCGCCGGGGCGGCGTCGATGTGGTCGTTGTGGGCGTGCGTGCAGACGATCGCGCGTAGCTCCCGGCCTCCGAGCGCGGCCATGATGGCGTCCGCGTCGTGCGCCGCGTCGATGACGACCGCCTCCGTGTCGTCACCGACGATCCACACGTTGTTGTCCACGTCCCAGGTACCACCGTCCAGGGAGAACGTTCCTGACGTGACCAGTCGGTCGATGTTCGCGGACATCACAGCACCACCACCGAGCGCAGCACGTCACCGTGATGCATCCGCTCGAAGGCCTTCTCCACGTCGTCCAACGCGATCGTCTCGGTCACGAAGGCCTCCAGATCCAGGCGCCCCTGCAGATGAAGGTCGATCAGCATCGGGAAGTCGCGACTCGGGAGGCAGTCCCCGTACCAGGACGACTTGAGCGCTCCGCCGCGGCCGAAGACGTCCAGCAGCGGAAGCTCCAGCTTCATCTGCGGGGTCGGCACCCCTACCAGGACGACGGTCCCGGCCAGGTCGCGGGCGTAGAAGGCCTGTTCGTACGTCTCCGGGCGTCCGACGGCCTCGATGACGACGTCCGCACCGAAGCCCCCGGTCAGTTCACGGATCGCCTCCACAGGATCGGTCTCCTTGGAGTTGACGGTGTGGGTGGCGCCGATCCGCTTCGCCGTGGCCAGCTTCCGATCGTCGATGTCCACCGCGATGATCTTCGCCGCGCCCGCGAGCCGGGACCCTGCGATCGCCGCGTCGCCCACGCCGCCGCAGCCGATGACGGCGACGGAATCGCCACGCCCGACGGCGCCGGTGTTGATGGCTGCGCCGATGCCCGCCATCACGCCGCAGCCCAGGAGCCCTGCGACCGCGGCCGACGCCCGCTCGTCGACCTTCGTGCACTGTCCGGCGGCCACCAGCGTCTTCTCGGCGAAAGCGCCGATGCCCAGGGCCGGGGACAGCTCCGTGCCGTCCGTGAGGGTCATCTTCTGCTTGGCGTTGTGGGTGTTGAAGCAGTACCAGGGCCGTCCCCGCAGACAGGCCCGGCACTGACCGCAGACCGCACGCCAGTTCAGGATGACAAAGTCGCCGGGTGCGACCTCGGTGACGCCCTCGCCGACCGCCTCGACCCGGCCCGCCGCCTCATGGCCGAGCAGGAAGGGGAAGTCGTCGTTAATGCCGCCCTCGCGATAGTGCAGATCGGTGTGGCAGACCCCGCAGGCCTCGATGTTCACCAACGCCTCACCCGGGCCGGGGTCAGGAACGATGATCGTTTCCAGGCTGACGGGGGCGCCCTTGCCTCGCGCGACGACAGCACGGACCTGGTGAGTCATGGCCACTCCTCGACTGATACGCACATGGGGTGGTGTTGCTTATCGCGGCACGCATCTCACGTGTCGCAACAACAGCATCGTGGAGGCGCGATCCACGGTCAAGGACTCTGCGCATCGCGCACGGGCGGATACGGCGTCGAGCTCACCCGCCGAGTAGGGACCACGCGGCGTCATACATCTTCGCACCCGCGGTCACTCACAGGGCTCGCCACTCGGAGAGAAGGCAGATCCATGACCTGTGAGCGCCCGCACGGTGTGAGGCGGACACGAACTGTCCGGCGGGCAACGGCACCGCCTCGCGTGCGCCCGACGGCCGAGGGGCACTGATCGCAGGCGACCCACCGCCCTCGTGGGATGCTGGTGTACATGACCCTGGAGGACCTTGTACGGCTGCGCCGCGCCCGGGACGTGATGGACCGGGACTACGCGCGGCCGTTGGATGTTCCGGCGCTGGCGAAAGTCGCCCTCATGTCGACCGGGCACTTCTCCCGCAGCTTCCGCGCCGCCTTCGGGGAGACGCCCTACAGCTATCTGATGACCCGCCGTGTCGAGCGGGCGAAGGCGCTGCTGCGGCGGGGCGACATGAGCGTGACGGAGGTCTGCTTCGCGGTCGGATGCGCCTCGCTGGGGTCGTTCAGCTCGCGCTTCACCGAGCTGGTCGGCGAGAGCCCCAGCGCCTACCGGGCCCGCCGCCACGAGGCCGGCGCCGCGATCCCGGCGTGCGTCGCCAAGATCCTCACGCGACCGGTCAGGAATGGAGAAGCGGAATCCGCCGCCGCCTCGTAGCGTCGGAGGCATGAACATCAAGCTCTCACAGTGCTTCATCGCAGTCGACGACCATGACAAGGCGCTCGCCTTCTACCGCGACGTCCTCGGCCTGGAGGTACGCAACGACGTCGCGTTCGAGGGGATGCGCTGGGTGACCGTCGGCTCACCGGCGCAGCCGGACGTGGAGATCGTCCTCGAACCGCCGCTCGCCGACCCCAACGCCTCGGCGGACGACAAGAAGGCGATGGCGGAACTGCTGGCCAAGGGCATGCTGCGCGGCGTGATCTTCTCCACTGACGACTGCGACGCCACCTTCGAACGCATCCGGGTCGCCGGCGGGGAGGTGCTGCAGGAGCCGATCGACCAGCCGTACGGCGTCCGCGACTGCGCCTTCCGCGACCCGTCCGGCAACATGCTCCGCTTCAACCAGCCCCGCAAGCGGTAAGGACCGCCTGCGGTTGGGGGTCCCGGCCCATTGTTGTGGAGCGCTCCGACTCCTGGGCGGCGCAGGCGATCCGGCTCCTCCGGGCGGACGGCGGGGGGAACGCCCCGACCCCGCCGCACCGGATCGCTGCCCGCGTTACCCGGCTTCGAGGTGCACCTCAAGGACGAGTAGACGCACCCCACGGGCAGCGTGAAGCACCGCCTGGTCCCGCGACCGGGGCCGACGTCGGCGGCGATCGGGCGCCATCTGCGCCGCCCGCCCGACGGCGAGCTGATGCGCGCGGGCCGCTGGTTGGTCTGACGCGTCGGCCGGGCGCGCCGCGTGGCCGGGGCCCAGAGGCTCCACGGGCCGAAGCGGCGTGGATGCCTTGGTTCTTGTGCGCGCCCCCGGCCGGCGTCAGCCGGACAGGCGTCGCGCCACCCCGGCCGGCACCGCCGATCAGGCAGACAGCGGACCGTTGCCGCGACCGCGCCGACGAAGTAGAACCAGACGTACAGCGCGCAGCTGGTCAGATCGAGCCAGGCGACGCCGAGGGAGACCGCGAAGGCGGCCCCGCCCAACAGATGGAGACACGATAAGCATGGCCACGAGGACGGACACGCAGTCGCCTGCGCTGCACGATGCCGACAGCCACGATCTGATCCGCGTGCACGGCGCGCGCGTGAACAACCTCAAGGACGTCAGCATCGAGATCCCGAAGCGCCGGCTGACGGTGTTCACCGGCGTCTCCGGCTCGGGCAAGAGCTCGCTGGTGTTCGACACGATCGCCGCGGAGTCGCAGCGGATGATCAACGAGACCTACAGCGCCTTCGTGCAGGGCTTCATGCCGACGCTGGCGCGGCCCGAGGTCGACGTACTCGACGGGCTGACGACCGCGATCATCGTCGACCAGCAGCGGATGGGTGCCGACCCCCGCTCCACGGTCGGCACCGCCACCGACGCCAACGCGATGCTGCGCATCCTCTTCAGCCGGCTCGGGAAGCCGCACATCGGCCCGCCCAGCGCGTACTCCTTCAACACCGCCTCGGTCCGGGCGAGCGGTGCGATCACTGTCGAGCGCGGTGCCAAAAAGGCGGTGAAGGCGACCTTCAACCGCACCGGCGGCATGTGCACGCGCTGCGAGGGCCGGGGCACGGTCTCCGACATCGACCTCAGCCAGCTCTACGACGACTCCAAGTCGATCGCCGAGGGTGCGTTCACCATCCCCGGCTGGAAGTCGGACAGTTGGTGGACCGTGCGGACCTACGCCGAGTCGGGCTTCCTCGACCCGGACAAGCCGATCCGCCAGTTCACCAAGAAGGAGATGCAGGACTTCCTCTACCGGGAGCCGACCAAGGTGAAGGTCGAGGGCGTGAACCTCACCTACGAGGGGCTGATCCCCAAGATCCAGAAGTCGTTCCTGTCCAAGGACAAGGAGGCGATGCAGCCGCACATCCGTGCGTTCGTGGAGCGGGCGGTCACGTTCACCACCTGTCCCGAGTGCGACGGCACCCGGCTCAGCGAGGGGGCCCGGTCGTCGAGGATCAAGCGGATAAGCATCGCCGACGCCTGCGCGATGGAGATCCGTGACCTGACCGAATGGGTCCGCGGCCTCAAAGAGCCGTCGGTGGCGCCGCTGCTCGCCGCGCTGCAGCACACCCTCGAGTCATTCGTGGAGATCGGGCTCGGCTACCTCTCGCTCGAGCGGCCGTCGGGCACGCTGTCGGGCGGCGAGGCGCAGCGCGTCAAGATGATCCGCCACCTCGGCTCCTCGCTCACCGACGTCACCTACGTCTTCGACGAGCCCACCATCGGGCTGCACCCCCATGACATCCAGCGGATGAACGACCTGCTGCTGCGGCTGCGGGACAAGGGCAACACGGTGCTCGTCGTGGAGCACAAGCCGGAGGCGATCGCCATCGCCGACCACGTCGTCGACCTCGGCCCCGGCGCCGGTACGGCGGGCGGCACCGTCTGCTTCGAGGGCACCCTCGAGGGACTGCGGGGAAGCGGGACCGTCACCGGACGCCATCTCGACGACAGGGCCTCCCTCAAGGAGTCGGTGCGCAAAGCCACCGGCGCCCTGGAGATCCGCGGCGCGACGGCGAACAACCTGCGCGGCGTCGACGTCGACATCCCGCTCGGGGTGCTCGCGGTCGTCACCGGCGTCGCCGGCTCCGGCAAGAGCTCTCTCGTGCACGGGTCGCTGCCCGGGCAGCCGGGGGCCGCCGGTGAGGGTGTGGTGTCGGTCGATCAGACGCCGATCCGTGGCTCGCGGCGGAGCAACCCGGCGACGTACACCGGACTGCTCGACCCGATCCGCAAGGCATTCGCGAAGGCCAACGGCGTCAAGCCTGCGCTGTTCAGCGCCAACTCCGAGGGAGCCTGCCCCACTTGCAACGGCGCCGGCGTCATCTACACCGACCTGGCGATGATGGCAGGCGTCGCCAGCACCTGCGAAGACTGCGAAGGAAAGCGGTTCGATGCATCGGTGCTGGAGTACCACCTCGGCGGCCGCGACATCAGTGAGGTGCTCGCGATGTCGGTGATCGAGGCCGAGGAGTTCTTCGGGGCCGGCGAGGCGCACACGCCGGCCGCGCACAAGATCCTCGACCGGCTCGCCGACGTCGGGCTCGGCTACATCACCCTCGGCCAGCCGCTCACCACCCTGTCCGGCGGCGAGCGGCAGCGGCTCAAGCTGGCCACCCACATGGCCGACAAGGGCGGCGGCCGGTCCGTCTTCGTACTCGACGAGCCGACCACCGGCCTCCACCTCGCCGACGTCGAGCAGCTGCTCGGCCTGCTCGACCGGCTCGTCGACTCCGGCAAGTCGGTCATCGTCATCGAGCACCACCAGGCGGTCATGGCGCACGCCGACTGGATCATCGACCTCGGCCCCGGCGCCGGCCACGACGGCGGCCGGATCGTCTTCGAGGGCACACCCGCCGACCTCGTCGCCGCCCGCTCCACCCTCACCGGCGAGCACCTCGCGGCCTACGTCGGCGCCTGACCACTCAGTCGCCCCCGCCCCGGCGGGGGCGACGCCCTGGCGGGTCACTGCCGTGCGTGTCTGCGTCCTTGTGGGTAGCGGGGGCGAGGGCTGGTCACGTCGCCGGGAGTGACCCGGACGACGTGAAGGCCTCCCCCGCTGGACGGCGACTCGGCGGCTCCCAGGCGGAGGCTCCGCCTGGTGGCCGCGTGCCGGCGGACAGGGCTAGTAGGACTCCGTTAAGTCTGTCTGGATCTTGGTGCTTTGTTGGGCAGGGGTTGGTGGCAGGTGTTGCAGACGCCGGTCCAGCACCTCAGTACGTCCTGGAGGGCGTCGAGGACTTGGTAGAGGGTGAGACCGGTCCGGGCACTTTTGGGGCCAGGCGCTGTTCGGTGAGGAAGGCATGGGCGGCGGTCACGAGGGTGACGTGGTGGTGCCAGCCCGGCCAGG